>JAPYNO010000070.1 GCA_028283025.1 Pseudomonadales bacterium
TGTTTGTTCCTTTCTACTTTCAAAGTGGATGAGCACTGTGAATTATACCTCTTTTCCTTTTTGCATGAATGCTTGGCTGAATGGACAAAGTCTTATCGCTTGCTAGTTCAGAACCGGCGAGTAGTTTCGAGGACTTCGCGCTTTGAGGACGGGTGACGACCACGAGATACTCTCTCACGATTTGTCCGCTCATCGCGAGATGCAGACCCTTCGGCCCGGATTCGCTGATAAATTGACGTGCCGCGTTGTGGCCGGGCCGCTTGGTCAAGAATCGCATGCAATTCGCCTTGGAGTGACCTATGGTGGCTGTGCGCCAAGCGCTTCAGCGCCTCGAGCGTTGACGGTCGAATGTGCCTGACATGCAATGAAGACATATCGGCATCGTGCTAATACCGATACTGATCTGCAATGTCTTAGTGTTACAGTAGAAGGCGATCCCGTTAGATGCGTCCCTACATCTGTCTGCAACAATTTACATATGAGCGATCAGAAACAAAATTCGTTGAATTACAGAAAGATCTATGTAGACAGTAGAGGGCAACGTTTTGTGAAGCCCAGAGAACTGTTCCAAGACCCGGACATACAAGAAAGCCTCAAGAAAGCGGACGCTTTGGCAATAAAGCTTGGTTTGAAAACTGAGGAAGTGTCCACTAGCTAGTGGGTATTGAGGACATGTCTACCCCCACCCCCGAATACGTCACGCGAGGCATGCTTGAAACGGCGATTGCCTCGCTCCGCGCAGAACTGCATCAAGCCCTGCACTCTCAGACATGGCGATTGATTGGCTTGCAAACTGGCTCGCTCGCACTCGCCGTCGCAATCATCAAGTTTGCCTAGTCATCCTGCGCAGCTTGTCTTGCCAGGCAAGCTCATCGCACCCCTTCTTTGTCCCAGAGAGCATGATTCGCAGCCGCCTCTAGATTGCAGCTCTTGTTTGCGCCGTGCAGCAATTCGGCCAAACTTACGGCGCTGATACACAGCGAATCCGCATGTTCATTGAGCCCGCACAAGGTGGAGTCAAGTATGTAATTCCCTGATCATTCAATCGGCTCTCGCTGCTGTTGATCGCCTTGATCGCCACGTTCAATTTGAACGTCCTCAGCATCATCGACTAGGAAAAAACTGTCCCATGCCTGACCTATAGGAGACAGCACACGGTCAGGCCCGCATACCCGCACCATGACTTTTTTGATCTGTGCAGGAAAGCGTGTTCTAACTGGCAGCCGAACAGCTTGGGTGCGATTATTTTCAAACACTGAGCCGATTTTCATTGGTAACTCTCAGTACAATGCGACACATCCTCATGGTATGAGGTTTGATTGTATATAGCAAGGATATATGGTATGTCTCTATGATGTCACAATCACTTGGGCAACTGAGTCGCGTAGACCTACGAACATTCTGGGACAACGAACCAAACAAGTTCACACCTTGGCTCGCGGAGCCGGAGAATCTCAATTTGCTCGGCGAAATACTCGGGCTTCAACTCGATATCGAGGCAGTGGAAGTGGAGCGGCCCGTTGGTGCATTTAGTGCCGATATCGTTTGCCCCGTCATCAACACGAATTCATTGGTCGTAGTTGAAAACCAGCTTGAAAAGACGGATCACGATCATCTTGGAAAGCTACTCACTTATTCCGCTGGCTTGCACTCCGCTGGCTTGCACGCGGTTACAGTGGTGTGGATCGCACAAAAGATCAGGGAGGAACATCGTGCAGCACTCGACTGGCTGAACGAAGCCACCCATGAGAACTTTTGCTTTTTCGGATTGGAGATTGAATTGTGGAGGATCGGCGATTCTCTCGTCGCGCCAAAATTCAATGTTGTTGCCAAACCGAACGACTGGTCGCGCGCAACCGCCCAAGCAGCACGAAGCAGCACCAAAATAACGGAAACGAAGCGGAAACATCTCGACTTCTGGCATGGTTTCCAAGAAGTGCTCGAGTCTAAGCGCGGCCCGGTTCGAGGAACGTCTAAACCACAACCGCAGAATTGGATGAACTATAAAATCGGCCACAAAGACTTCCGTCTTGGTGCTTCATGTGGAATGAACGATCAGTTCATCAGTATATACCTCTACATATCCGGCGATAATGCGGACAAGCGCCTTGCGGGGCTCGAACAGCAGAAGACAGAGATCGAAGAAGAGCTGGGCTTCTCGTTGGAGTGGGGATCCCAAAAAGAGACAGCATCAAATGACCGAAGGGTCTCAACCACCGAGTCAAATACCGATCCTAAAGATGAATCAGACAGGCCGCGGCAATACGAGTGGCTTGCCGAACGTCTGAACAAGATGCATCAAGTATTTGCCCCGCGCATCCAAAAATTACCGTAGCAGAAGCTGTTCGCACGAACTTTGAGACAGCGAAGATATATGCGACGAAAAAGTATTTTTTTGCGTCATATAAAGGATTTTTTGTCGCATAAGATGCTTTAGCGACGTATAATTCCTCACATGCCGAAGCGAATCCCCGTAGAAGAGCTTGACGCCATTGTCAGGATCGTGGCGGCGTGTCCTCATAGCGTGCAGGTGAATGTCATTCGCGAGGGGTTGGCGCACGAGATGCCCCTGCGCATGTTGCAGCGCCGCCTCGCCCTGTTGGTGAAGCAGCAACGGCTCATCGCTGAAGGGAGAGCGAAGGGTCGCCGCTATCGCGCGCCATCACATGATGCCGTTGCCCCGTCCGAAGGGGGAACCTATCCGGCTGTCTCTTCAGAAGCTCAGTTGATCAGGGACAAGGTGCGGTCTCCGATTCAGCAACGAACGCCAGTCGGCTACCAGCGCGCCTTTCTTGATAGCTACCATCCAAACGTGAACCACTACTTGCCAACGGACATCCGTCAACATTTGCTCGATATAGGCCGTCCGCCAGGCGATGAGCGCCTAGCAAGAACCTACGCCCGGACGATTTATGATCGCCTTCTGATCGATCTCTCTTGGAACTCAAGCCGTTTGGAAGGCAATACCTACTCCCTGCTAGAAACCGAGCGCCTGATTGAGTTCGGCGAAACCGCCGATGGCAAGAATGCCTTAGAGACACAGATGATCCTGAATCACAAGGCGGCGATTGAGCTACTCATCGGGCAAGCGGATGAAATCGGTTTCAACAGATATACGATTCTCAATCTGCATGCCCTCTTATCGGACAACCTGCTCGCTGACCCGCAGGCGAGTGGTCGTTTGCGGCACATTCCAGTCAGCATCGAGGGCACGGTCTACCATCCGCTTGAAGTACCGCAGCTCATTGAAGAGTGCTTCGAGTCCATTCTCGACACTGCGGCTGCGATCAAAGACCCCTTCGAACAAGCCTTTTTCGCGCTCGTGCACCTTTCCTACTTGCAGGGTTTCCAGGATGTCAACAAGCGGGTGGCCAGGCTCGCCGCAAACATCCCGCTGATGCGCAGCAATTTCTGCCCTTTGTCGTTCGTTGACGTGCCAGAGCGAGCATATATTGACGGTGTGTTGGCCGTTTATGAGATCAATCGCGTCGAATTATTGCGTGACGTGTTCGTTTGGGCCTATGAGCGATCGAGTGCGCGATACTCTGCTGTGCGCCAGTCCCTAGGGGCGCCTGACCCGCTACGCCTGCGCTACCGGGCATTGATTGACGAGATCGTCGCATCAATAGTGCGCTTAAAAGTGGACAAGACGGCCGCGATTGCGCGATTGCGGCAGTGTGCGGTGGAACGAGTGCAGCCATCGCATCAGGCACGATTCATCGAAATCGTGGAGACCGATCTTATGCACCTGCACGAGGGCAACATTGCACGTTTTTCCTTGCGTCCTGGCGAATACCAAGCTTGGCGACGGACCTGGTATTGATGGCCTGCCTTGCCGGAAGTCCTATTGACGGATAATGGCCACATGCAAATAAGAGGTGCATAGCAATGCAGAGCTTGAATAGTGGACGGGCGCCCTCGACTGTTCGTGTCAAGCGCGAGCAGTCGAGACGGCTTGCGACGCAGGCGCTCTACAAGCACCACTTTGATCCTGTGAGCGCGGAGGCCGTCATTCGCGAGTTTCGCGGCGCGCTTGGCTACGACGAATGCGATAAGCTCTATTTCATGCAGCTTGTGCGCGGCGCGATTCGCGAAGCCGAAGGCATTGATGCGCATATCAAGCCGCTGCTCGACCGAGCATTTGAGTCGCTCGACCCTATTGAGCGCGCCTTGCTGCGCATAGGCACCTTCGAGCTTTTGTTTCTGCCCGGCGTGCCAGCGCGAGTAGTGATCGACCAGGGGGTTCGCCTTGCCAAGCAATTTGGCGCAACTGGCAGCCACACCTACGTCAACGCTGTGCTTGATCAGATTGCCCATCAAGCGCGGCAAGCGGAATTTACGGGAACGAGTGAAGCGTGCCACACGAGTTCGAGTTGATCGATCAGATTGTGGCGGGCCTCGGCAAATCCGAAGGCCTCGTGCTTGGGCCCGGGGACGATTGCGCGTTGACGGACCTTCGCGCAGGTCATGCGCTTGCGAGTTCGATTGACTGCTTTGTGCCAGATCGCCATTTTCCACGCGATGCCGACGCTTGGTTCATTGCCGGACGCTGCTTTCGCGCCGCGCTTTCGGATCTCGCCGCCATGGGCGCAAGGCCGAAGTTTGCATTGATCGCGCTCACTGTTGAAACATCCGACCAAGCATGGGTTCAAGCCTTCACGGAAGGCATTCGAGACACCGCGGTGAAGTTTGAATGCCCCATCGCTGGCGGCAATCTCTCGAAAGGGCCGATGAACATGACCTTCAGCGTGCACGGGGAAGTGCCAATGGGACAGGCACTGACAAGAAGCGGCGCCAAGACGGGCGAGGATGTGTATGTGAGTGGCATCCTTGGCGGCGCGGCGCGGGGCCTAGCGCAGGTTCGCTCCATGAAGCCTACTAGCCGCGAGGCAATTCACACACTCGCCGAGACATCCCCCGATCATCCTCTTGTTCGCTACTGGCTGCCCGAGCCAAGGCTCGCGCTCGGTCAAAGCCTGATTGGCATCGCGTCCGCGGCCATCGATATCTCAGACGGGCTGCTCGCCGATGCCTGGCATATCGCCAAGGCGAGCGGGACAGGACTCAGGTTGCAAGCAAGCTGTCTGCCAGAGATCGGCGAAATCGCATCGAGCGACGACTACGAACTGCTCTTCACCGCGCCGCGCCAGATGCGAGCACGGATTGAATCGCTACGCGAGCGAGTGACGCGCATCGGCGAAACATGCGCAGAATTGGGTGTTTGGCTTGGGGATGAGCCGGTGTCCGAGTTTGCGACAGGCTTTCGTCACTTCTCAGCGTGATTCACGAAACCTCGTTCAGAAGACCTGTTTTGACATCGTAGACAAATCCGCGAATTGAATCCTTCACGGGAATAAAGGGACAAGCCTTGATTCTACGAATCGATTGGCGCACATCTTCCTCTTCGTCGGAAAAGGCTTCCAAGGCAAACGATGGGCGCAGACCCGTCTCGGCTTCAATCTGCGCCTTCAGGTCATCATCTTTGAAGGTGGTCATGCCGCAGTCAGTGTGATGTATGAGGATGATCTCGCGCGTGCCGAGCAGCCGCTGCGAAATGATCAGCGAGCGCAAGACATCTTCGGTGACGACGCCGCCAGCGTTGCGAATGACGTGCGCATCGCCTTCTTCGAGACCGAGCAAACGCCCGGTTTCAATGCGCGCGTCCATGCAGGCCACGATTGCTACGTTTTTGGCAGGCGGACTCGGCGCATTGCCTTGATTGAATTGGCTCGCGTATTCAGCGTTATGGGTCAGAAGCTGATCGGTGGCGGACATGTACGGTTGATCCCGGGGGCTATGATTTCGTCTCGCGCATTATAAGGAGTCCTATTCGATCAGAGATTCCTTATATCCGATACGTGCTCGCCGTCATCACCTTCGAGGTCAGGCGCATCAGCCCTTTGATGGCCTGCGGAAATTCCTTCCCGCCAGCGCGTATCGCGTCGCTACCGTGTCCAGACTCTTCTCCGCGCATAGCTTCAAGCACGGCGCGGCTCGCATGGTCGGCCTCCGGCAATGACCGAAGATGCCTGCCCAAGTGCTCGCATACTTCGTCTTCAGTGGCAGAGACGAAACCGAGGCCGGTTTTCTCGCTTAGTAGTCCAACGCCTGCGCCCAAGCAAAAGGAGGCCGCAAAGAAGGCCGGGTTCAAGAAGCTCGCCCGGCCGCCAAGTTCTGTCAGTCGCTCGGCGCACCAAGACAGGTGATCCTGCTCTTCCGACGCCGCCTGCCGCAATTGGTCTTTCATCGCTTTCGAGCGGCTCGTGATCGCTTGCCCTTTGTAGAGGGCTTGGGCGCAGACCTCGCCAGTGTGATTGACGCGCATCAGGCTCGCTGCGTGGTGCCGCTCGCGATCATCAAGCTCGGTCGCTTGCGCATCCTTGTCAGCGCGCGGGGTGGGGCGGGCACCAGGCAGCGGCACGCCTAGACACGCACGCAGCACCCGATCAGCCGAGATGATCGCTTTGTCAAGCATCTTGCCCCGTAAAGGCTTGATATCCGTGGTGCGTCAGTATAAACGCCGCGAGCTCCACATCCGGCTGATCACCAAGCAGGAGATATTTGATGTCGCGGTCGAGCAGTGGCAGGGCTTGTCTCAGCCCTTCGGTCTTCACATTCAAGTGTGCAGATTCCTGCTCAGGATTGCGCGCTCCCACAAGATTGAGATGCACGGCGACGCGACCCGGCTGCAAGTTGCGCCGGAACCTCTCGCGCAGCAGGCTGCGGAAGGATTGCTCGTCAATTGAAACCAACTCGCCATCAGTCATCATGCTGATGGTGGCGTTGCGTGGTGCGCCTCGAATAAGACTATCCTCGCCGAAGAAATCTCCGGGCCCGAGCACCGCGAGCGTCACACGATCAACAACGCGCGCTTGCCCGCTCTTGACAACGTGGAATCGCGAAGGCGGATCACCCTTCTTGCCAATCACCTGTTCAGCCTTGACGCGCTCAGTCGTGAAGGCTCGAAACAGATTCCTCAGTTCGCCAGCAGGCAGGTCAGCGGCGAACGCACTGCCAAGGAAGCGTTGCATCCATTTTTGCGCATCGGTCGAACCAATCGGCGTGACGTGTACGCTGCCAGGGGTGCGCTCGACTTCGCTATCGACAATAAGGATGCGAGATTTATAGCGCATTCGGATATGCACGTCCTTCGCATCGTCGCCAAACGCAGTGATGCCGAGCAGCGGCAAGCGCGCCCGCGCACTTGGATGCGTGACGGTCTCAAGCACGCGCGTTTGACGCGCCCCGGCTACGCAAATCTGCACGCTGCCTTCAAGCAGGAAGCACTGGCTGCGCATGGTCTCTTCGCGCACTTCAAAGTGTCGTCCAGCGGCGATGGTCAATTCCCGGCACGACTTGGCAAGGTCCATCAACTGCTGGCCGTTCAAGCGGCTGTACGGCTCAAGACGCCGGAGTTCAAAGGCTTTCATGGTGGCTAATCCTTGGAGCTATATCAGGACCAATATCCTGCCTTGTTTGACCCCTATGGCCTTGTGAGACCTTTCAGTCAATACATGTGAGATTGCCGCCCTGCGCGAGCCTCAATCGCCAAGACAGTAGCTTACTTCATGGATTCTCGAGCGACTGCGCGGTAGCCTATATCGGTACGATAGCGTGCGCCGGGCCAGTCGATGCGCTCCGTAGATTCATAGGCGCGCGCCTGGGCTTCAGCAACCGTGTCCCCTAGCGCAGTGACACAAAGGACGCGGCCACCACTGGTCACGAGGTGACCGTGCTCAAGGTGAGTGCCCGCATGAAACACCTTGACCTCTTGCGACTGCGAATCCTGCATCAGGATCCGCTCGCCCTTGGCGTAGCTGCCTGGATAGCCGTCAGCCACCATCACCACGCCGAGCGATGGTCTTTCATCCCAAGCGAGTTCGATGCGATTGAGCCGTCCATTGAGTGCGGCAAGGCACGCTTCGATCAAGTCGCCCTGAAGGCGCATGACGAGCGGCTGTGTTTCCGGGTCGCCGAGGCGCACATTGAACTCGATGACCTTCGGCGCGCCTTTGGGGGTGATCATGAGACCCGCATACAAGAAGCCTTGATACGGCGTACCACGCGCCGCCATGCCAGCCAAGGTCGGGTTGATCACTTCGCGCATGATTCGATCATGCACTTCGCGCGTCACCAATGGTGCTGGCGAGTAGGCGCCCATGCCGCCGGTATTCGGCCCTTCGTCGCCATCGAAGCGCGCCTTGTGATCTTGAGATGTTGCAAGCGGCAGCGCGGTCTGGCCATCGCACAGACAGATGAAGCTTGCTTCTTCGCCCTCTAGGAATTCTTCGATCACAAGCTTGCGGCCGGCCTCACCAAAACGCTGACCTTCAAGTGCTTCAATCAAGGCACGCTCGGCCGAAGCCTCATCGACGCAGATGGTGACGCCCTTGCCCGCAGCGAGGCCATCGGCCTTGACAACAATCGGCGCGCCCATCTGTGCAATCACCGCACGGCCTTCCTCAAGTGTCTCGATTACAGAAAAGTCAGCCGTCGGAATACCTTGGCTACGCAGGAATTCCTTGGTAAAGGACTTGCTGCCTTCAAGCGCAGCGGCAGCAGCGCTCGGCCCGAAACAAGCAAGGCCCGCTGCGCCAAAGGCATCGCGTATGCCAGCAACGAGCGGCGCTTCCGGGCCGACGATGGTGAGATCAACCGCTTCATGCTTGGCAAGGTTGAGCAAGCCCGCAATATCGCTGTCTCGCACTTGGACGTTGCGCACACGAGGCTCAAGGTGAGTGCCAGCGTTGCCGGGCGCAACGAGCACCTCGCTGATACGCTCAGATTTGGCAGCGCACCACGCAAGCGCATGTTCGCGTCCGCCACTGCCGACTATGAGCACCTTCATGCTAGTGCCGAAAATGTCGCCGCCCAGTGAATACCATCGCCATCTCGTGCTCATTGGCAGCTTCTATGGATTCTTTGTCGCGCACCGAGCCACCTGGCTGAATGATGGCCGTGACCCCCATGTTGGCGGCGGCATCAACAGTGTCTCGGAATGGGAAGAAAGCATCTGAAGCGAGCACGGCGCCGCGCGTCTCAATGCCAAGTTCTTGAGCGCGTATCTCGGCGATGCGTGCGCTCGTGACACGATTCGGCTGCCCACCGCCGATGCCGACGGTGCTGAGTCCCTGCGCCAAGACAATGGCATTGGATTTGACTGCCGCCACCACTTTGAAAGCGAACTTCAGATCACGAAGCTCGGTCGTTGAAGGTGCGCGCACTGTCGCAACTTGCAACGCGTCTTCTTCAAGATGCACGGTGTCGGCATCTTGAATCAGCATACCGCCGCTGACGCGCCGATATTCGCGTCCGCGCTCACCTGGCTCGTGATTCCCCACTTCAAGCACGCGAAGATTCTTCGAGCGTTTGAGCACCTCGCACGCCGCTTCTGTGACAGTTGGCGCGATCAGCACCTCGACAAACTGCGCATCAAGAATCTGCGCGGCGTTTGCCGCATCCAAGGTACGGTTGAGGGCGATGATGCCGCCGAAGGCGGAAACAGGGTCGCAGTCGAAGGCTTTCCGCCAAGCCTCGCCAATGTCGTCTGCGCAAGCGACGCCACAGGGATTGGCGTGCTTGACAATCACGCAGCAAGCCTCGTCGAATTGGTGAACACAGGCAAGCGCGGCATCGGCATCCATGATGTTGTTGTAGGAGAGCGCTTTACCCTGCAACTGCTTGGCGGCCACAAGCGTGCCTTCAATCGGCACGCGCATGTCCCGAAACAGCTCGGCGGATTGATGCGGATTCTCGCCGTAGCGAAGCTCGCTCACAAACTCAAGGTCTGTCTTGGAAGACTGTGTTGCGGAAAGATAGGTGTTGATGGCCTGATCGTAGCGGCTCGTGCGCGCAAAGGCTTTGCTCGCAAGTTCGCGTCCATCAATTCGGGAAAACCTGTGTAGTCAGAGACTTCGCGCACTGGCAGGCCGAGGTTCGCGATTGCTTTCCCGGTGCCGCCGGAGGCGAGAATTTCCACTCCGGCCGCGTGCAGACCACGCGCCAAGTCTTCAAGGCCGGTCTTGTCCGATACACTAATGAGTGCGCGCTCAATTCTGCGTTTCAATTGGGCGGGGTCCATTGTCCACTCAAAGGCGAATCATACATGTCCACTCTTGGCATCGAGACATCCTGTGACGACTGCGGCGTCGCCATCTATGATGCGACGCGCGGCATAGTCGCGGAAGCGCTCGCATCCCAAACCGAAATTCACCAGCCGTTCGGCGGCGTGGTGCCTGAGCTTGCTTCGCGCGACCACATCCGCAAGCTTGCCCCTCTACTGCAAAGAGTGCTTGACGATGCCGACATGACGCTCGAACACTTGACTGGCATCGCCTATACCGCAGGGCCGGGGCTTCCCGGCGCGCTCATGGTCGGCGCCGCCTTCGGGCGCAGCCTCGCGCAAGCGCTCGACATCCCAAGCATTGGCGTGCATCACATGGAGGGGCACCTGCTCGCGCCGTTTCTCTCCGACGAGCGGCCTCAGTTTCCGTTTCTCGCCTTGCTCGTTTCCGGTGGCCACACGCAAATCGTTCGCGTGCAAGCCATTGGCGACTACAAGATACTCGGCGACACGCTCGACGATGCCGTTGGCGAAGCATTCGACAAGGTCGCACGAATGCTCGGTCTCGGCTTTCCTGGTGGGTCTGCTATTTCAAAGCTGGCGATCAGCGGCAACGCAAAAGCCTTCAAGTTGCCGCGGCCCATGACCGACCGGCCCGGCCTTGATCTTAGTTTCAGTGGCCTCAAGACCGCCGTGCGAAACCTGGTTGCCGATACTTCACCGATCAATGATCAAACAGCTGCTGACATCGCCGCAAGCTTTGAGCAAGCGATTGTCGATACCCTTCGCATCAAAGTTTCGCGCGCACTTCGAGAGACTCGCATTCAGGAACTTATCGTTGCTGGCGGCGTGAGCGCCAACCATCGCCTTCGCCAGCAATTTCAGCTTCAACTCGATGCAAAGGTGCATTTTCCTGCGCCGCATCTGTGTACCGACAATGGCGCCATGATCGCGTTTGCCGGCCACCATCGCCTTCAACAAGGTTTCACTGAACCTTTGGCTATCACAACACGCCCGAGATGGCCGCTTGAAGAGTTGGCTGATCAATCAGGCTCTGCGCATACCGGCGTATTGCACCGCAGCCAGCCGCATTGATAGCCGACCGTGAGGCCCGCAAGCGGCGTGTAGACCTCGTCTGTCAGCTCCTCAAGGTAGGGCCGCAGGCACTTCACATACTTGATGCCAGCGAGCAGCACAATTT
>JAPYNO010000071.1 GCA_028283025.1 Pseudomonadales bacterium
GGCGGTCAATCCTATTATCTATCCTTCCGGCGGTGGTTCGAGGAGCGGCTGTTTCGCGGTTGGCACGACGCGGCAGGACGTCACGGAATGCTTCTGTGACGGGCGGAGGGGCGGCAACCAGATCATTACCGGCGCGGACCGGACGACTGTGGGGTGTCAAGACACCAACTAATCCATGCCGGACTGAACTGTCTGACCGATAACGTGTCCTGTCGGACTGCATGAAACGGAGGCGGCTTCCGCCGGACCGATGTCGGGGACGGCTACAAATACATCATGGACGCCGCAGAACGAACCCGGCAGGGCTGCACCACGAACTGACCGCGGACCGGACGGAACTTGTAGGGGCGGCCAGCTAGCCGCCCCTTTCCACGGAAAAACACATGATTTTCAAACTGAGACACTACCCCTCAGCCGCTACAATTGCTAGCTTTACATGTATTACGGTATAGTCACCCGTTGGCAAAAATCCAACGCCCTCGCTTCCCCTTAAGGTTCACGTGCAAAAAGCTCATTCTCATATCAAACAACTCATTTCTAAAGGCACCGAGCAGGGCTACCTGACGTATGGCGAGGTCAATGACCATCTGCCGCAGGACATCCTCGACACCGACGAGATCGCCGAAATCGTGGTCATGCTTGAAGGTGCGGGCATCCGCGTGTTTGAACATGTGCCCGATGCCGATGAACTGATCGAGTCGGGTGATGCCGCTGCCGATGAACTTGCTGCCGAGGAAGCGGCGGCGGCCTTGGCAGCAGTCGAAAGCGAGACCGGGCGCACCACCGATCCGGTGCGCATGTACATGCGCGAAATGGGTACAGTTGATCTATTGACGCGAGAAGGCGAAATCGCCATCGCCAAGCGCATTGAAGAAGGCTTGCGTGACATGATGAGGGCTATGGCCAGGTTTCCGGGCACCGTCGAGTATGTGCTACAAACGTGGAAACACGTCAAGGAGCGCCAGCGAATCGGCGATCTGCTTGCTGGGTATCTTGATCCAGACCTGCAAATCAACCGTCCGGGAAGCCAAGAAGAAAAAGACAAAGACGCGAAAGATAACTCGGACGAAGAAAAACCCAAAGGCCCTGATCCCAAGGAAGCGCAGCGCCGCTTCACGCTTGTCCGGCGCCACTACAACCAGACGCGCAAGATCGTCGATAAGCACGGCTACGGCAGTGATGAAGCGAACGCGGCGTTTGACAAGCTCGGCCATGCGTTTTCCATGCTCAAGCTCGCGCCGCGCCACTTCGCAGAAATTGTCGATCTGCCGCGCAGCTCGCTTGGGTTGGTCAAGGAGCAGGAGAGCAATATCTTCAATCTATGCAGCCGCAAGGCAGGGTTGCCTCGACAGGAAGTGCTCAAGTGGATGCGACAGAGTCCTTTCAATCCAGCATGGATTGACGAGAAAATTGCGGCGCAAGGTGAGGGTAGCAAGCGCCTCATGGTCTTTCGCCCGGAGATTCTCCGTGCTCAAGCCAAGCTCCAGGAGCATTGCAAGAGTCTCGGTCGGACGGTGCAGGATATCCGCAGCCTGAATCGAGAAATGTCGATGGGAGAAACCAAGGCGCGCCATGCCAAGCGCGACATGGTCGAGGCCAACTTGCGTCTGGTCATCTCGATTGCCAAGAAGTACACCAACCGCGGCCTGCTGTTTCTCGATCTCATTCAAGAAGGCAACATCGGCCTTATGAAGGCGGTGGACAAATTTGAATATCGGCGCGGCTACAAGTTTTCGACCTATGCCACTTGGTGGATTCGGCAAGCCATCACGCGCTCGATCGCTGATCAAGCCCGCACCATCCGCATCCCCGTACACATGATCGAGACCATCAACAAGCTCAATCGCGTATCAAGGCAGATGGTGCAGGAAATGGGGCGCCAGCCAACCCCTGAGGAACTTGGTGAGCGCATGGAGATGGCCGAAGACAAGGTGCGAAAAGTCCTGAAGATCGCCAAGGAGCCGATCTCTATGGAAACGCCTGTGGGCGACGATGAAGACACGCATCTTGGCGATTTTCTTGAAGACACCTCGGCGAGCTCGCCGGTTGACAGGACCACTTCGGAAAGCCTCAAGGAAGCGACCAACAGCGTCCTTTCGACGCTCACCGCACGCGAGGCGAAGGTGCTGCGCATGCGTTTTGGCATCCATATGAACCAAGACCACACACTTGAGGAAGTTGGCAAGCAGTTCGATGTGACGCGCGAGCGCATTCGCCAGATCGAGGCCAAAGCACTTAGAAAGCTGCGTCACCCAAGCCGCGCCGACTCGCTGCGCAGCTTTCTTGACGATGTGACTTAAACTGCAAGCATGAAGCTCGGACTCAACCTCGGGTACTCGGGTCCTCATCTCGTTTTGCCGCTTGACAAGATCAAGCTCGCGGAACGTCTCGGCTACGATTCAGTGTGGACGGCCGAAGCCTACGGCTCGGATGCCATCACGCCGCTCGCCTATATCGCCGCGCACACCGAGCGCATACGGCTTGGCACTGCTGTCATTCAGCTCGCTGGCCGCACGCCCGCGAATGCTGCCATGGCGTTTGCGACCCTTGACCAGCTTGCTGGCGGCGGTCGGGTGATTTGTGGAGTCGGCGTATCAGGGCCGCAGATCGTCGAGGGCTGGTATGGGCAGCCTTGGGGACGGCCTTATTATCGGATCAAGGATTATGTCTCGATCATGAAGAAGATCTGGGCGCGCGAACAACCTGTGACCCATGACGGACAGGAGATCAGCCTGCCGTTCACCGGCGAGGGCGCACGCGGCGTGGGCAAGCCTTTGAAGTCGATATTGCACATGAATCCCGACATTCCTGTGTGGCTCGGCACGGGCATGGAATCGACCGTGCGCCTGACTGCCGAAATCGCCGATGGCTGGCTGCCCTTGGGCTACGTACCTGAGTCGGCGCATCTCTATCAACGCTGGATCGATGAAGGACTTGCGAAAGCTGGCAAGACGCACAGCGATTTTGAAGTGCAAGCTGGCACGCAGGTCATTGTCACTGAGGACTCGGCGGAATCAGTGCGAGCGGCGCTTGCCACACTCAAGCCGGTCACCGCGCTATATGTTGGCGGCATGGGCCACAAGAATCTCAATTTTCATAAGGAAATGATGGCGCGGCGTGGATTCGGCGATGCCGCGACACGCATTCAAGAACTGTATCTTGCCAAGCGCAAGGACGAGGCGGCTGCCGCGGTACCCGACGAATTCGTTGATCAAGGCGCATTGGTAGGGCCGAAAGCACGCATTCGCAAGCGTTTTCGCGCTTGGGAAGATTGCGGTGTGACTGGCCTGACGATCAATGGCAATAGAGAAGCGATTGAGTTTACGGCGCAGTGTGCGCGGCTCAATACTGAGCCTGTCAAGGCTGGCTAGCGATCTTACCTAACTCGCTCTCAATCGATGACCCAACGCCTCCCTTCGGCTTTCGCGTGCCTGTAGATCGATGAGCCGCGACGCACCCTCGGTGAGTTCGGCGACGAGTAGTTTGCTAGCGAGATCAAACTGCTTGGAAGCCGCAGCTTGCAACGCTTGCTCGTGCTCAGTGCCGAGGAAGAACCCGTAAATGGTTGCGGCATCGGCAGACTTGTTCTTGTTCAAATACTCGCCGAGTGCAGCTAAGCTGTCGGTGCTGCCAGCGATCAGGGCTTTGCGATGGTCTTCTTCGAGACCCGCGAAAAATGAAGGGTGGCGAATCAAGATCGACAGAATTCGCTGCCTCAGAAGGCGTATTGGATTCCTCTTGGCAGCAGTTGGTTCATCGGGTTGATAACGCCGCACCTCGGTTGCCGGCATGTGCGACGCATGCGCAGTGCCGGTCAATTCGGCGAGCCGGGTGCGCATCAGTTCCTTGAGGGGCGTTGCGGGCAAGCGCTCGATTTCTGGCTCGGCAAGGTGCTTTAAGCGCGCTTGGTCTTCAAGTGCCGCCAAATTGAGGCCCGCGCGCATTTCCTCAAAGAAATATTCCGAGAATAGGTCAGCGCTGGATAATCGTTTGGTGAAGGCTTCAGCGCCCTGCGTAGACACGAGGCTGTCCGGGTCTTCGCCTTCAGGCAAAAAGGCAAACTTGAGCCGCTTGTTCACGGCGAGGGCGGGGATTGATTGCAACATGGCGGCGCGCGCGGCGGAGCGGCCAGCCGTGTCGCCATCGAAACAGCAGGCAATCTCGTCGGCATAGCGAAAAAGTGCTCGGAAATGCGGCTCGCCGACAGCGGTGCCGAGCGTTGCAACGCCATTGCTGATTCCGGCTTGATGCAGGGCGAGCACATCTGTGTAGCCTTCGACGAGGACGAATGACTCGATGCGTCTACTCGCTTGCCGGGCTTCAAAGAGTCCGTAGAGTTCACGCGCCTTGTGAAAGACTGGCGTCTGCGGCGAATTGATGTATTTGGGCTCATCTTGCCCAAGTGTGCGCCCGCCGAAACCGATGATTCGGCCGCGCACATCGCGGATTGGGAACATCAAGCGACCACGGAACATATCGTAGAATCCATTATCCGAATCCCGTCGCCTGGCAAGACCAGCCTTGTGCAGCAGTTCGCGCCGCGCCTCGTCTGTACCGAGTTTTGCAAGCAGGTTGTCCCAGCCAAGCGGGACGAAGCCGAGACTGAAATGCTCGATAGTCTCTTTCTTGAGATGGCGGCACCCTAAGTATTCCCGCGCTGCTGTGCCCTTGTGCGGATCTTGAAGCCAAGTCACGAAGCAGGCGGCGGCTTCGGCGAGAATATCGTAGATGCCTTGGTCTGGGCGTTCTCGTCCGCCGCCTTCGCGCGGCACCTCCATGCCATAGTGCGCGGCGAGGGTTTCGATGGCGCCGATGTACTCGATGTTGTCGCGCGCCATGATGTAGCCGAGCAAGTCGCCTCCGGCTTTGCAGCCGAAGCAGTGATAGGCTTGCCGCTCGCCGGAGACTGAGAAAGATGGCGTCTTCTCTTGATGGAATGGGCAGCACGCCCAGTAATCCTTGCCTTTCTTGGTGAGTTTGAGTCCAGTGCCGATGTACTCAACAATGTCTGCTCGGTCGAGCAGTGAGCGAA
The DNA here is from genome assembly GCA_028283025.1 of Pseudomonadales bacterium. Classification (GTDB taxonomy): domain Bacteria; phylum Pseudomonadota; class Gammaproteobacteria; order Pseudomonadales; family Azotimanducaceae; genus Azotimanducus. The sequence goes on from JAPYNO010000071.1 coordinate 5,033, forward strand.
TGAAGGTCTCGGGTATGCGGCCGCTCACTGCGGGTGCGGGCTAGTCAATCGGATACGGGCTGAAATTCCCGGAAAGATCCGGCGCGCCGAAGTAGAGCAGGTCGTAGCGACGTTCTGAAAAGCGCCATTCGCCATCAATACGAATCAGTTTATCGCGATAGACGCCCATGCCGACCATGCGGCTGCCATCCTTGATGTCCAAGGTCTCTTGGTGATACCAGCGTGCGCTTGCTTGATCGCCATCGACCGACTCAACAACGCCCGAATGCACCCACATGATCACATGCGGGAAACCTGCCATAGCGGCTTCCCAAGTGGCGATGATGTTCTCGCGCCCGCAGACCGGGCCGCGGCCGAGATCCCATACGGCATCCGCTGCCCAGGTTGCGCCCCAGTCCGCCGCGTCGCGTCGATTCACGGCGTCCACATAGCGCTCGCACAACTCACGAATTGCCACATACTCGCCTGTCATGCCCTGATTTCCCAACCCAAATGAGCGTCAACTATATCACCGCAAGCCGAGTGCCTCGCCGCTACGCTCGAAAACCTCATCGGGCACGCCGAGTGCTGCTTTCAGCGCCACGTCCCGGTCCCACTGGTTGTCGATGCTAGAGATTTCGGAGGCCTGCGAAAGGCTTAAGTGCCCGAGGTGATAGAACGGCGAGACGAGCGGGAAGAACTGCAAGGGCCAGTCGCTGCCATAGATGAGGCGATTTTCAAGTTCAGGCTGCGCCAGCACATTGGCGAGGTCGCCGAGCTTGTTGATCTGCGTGAGGCTTGAGATGTCCGCGTAGAGATGAGGGAATGCCCTGAACAGCGGTAGTATGCGATCAAAATTCGCCTCGCCGTCTGTTTCGCCATCGGTGCCGACATGCGCGGCGATGACCTTGACGCCAAGCTCAAGAGGCATTGCTAAGCGCGCCGGGTCGCCAAGCTCATCGCGGGCGTTTGCAAAGGCGCGCTCGCGTCCGGCGTGGGTCAGGAGCGGCAGACCGAGTTCGGCCATGGTGTGATAGAACTCGCGCAGCATGGGATCAGCCGGGTCGATATACATGATGTTGGGAATCCACTTGATGAGCACGGCGCCTTGCGATTTGACGATTGCAAGTCTCTCAAGTGCATCGCGCCTGTATGGATTGACACTCGCGCCAAAGAGCAGGTGCTCAAACCCTGGCAGTTCGCGTGCGAGAAACTCGTTTGGCACATGGATTTGCGTCGCTGCGCGGTCGAGTTCGCCGCGTTCATTGATCACGCCGTCCATCGCCAGCACGACGGCCTTGGAGACGCGCGTTGACGCCTTGATCTCGGCATTGAGATGTTCAAGCAGGACGACATCTCCATCCGCTTCAAGGCGCTCGTGCGTCACTCCGAACGCGCGAAGATAGACTGGGAAGCGCCAGCTTGTTTGCATGGCTTCATTGATGAAGATGCCGCTGTCTCCGGCGCCAATGCCCGCGACATGGACATGCATGTCGATGATCTCGGCCTGTTCACCAGCACTCGCTTGCACCGCAAAGACGATGCAGGCGAAAGATCTGGTGAAATATCTAGTGATTGTTACGAAAGCAACTCGTCGCATGGGTATCATAGTGCGCTCGTTCGCATCGAGAGAAAAGCCCTTGAGCTATTCCGAGGACAACATTTTCGCAAAGATACTGCGCGGCGAGGCGAGGGCGGCGAAGGTGTATGAGGATGCCCAGACCTTCGCGTTCATGGACGCCATGCCACAGGTGCCGGGTCATACGCTTGTGATTCCGAAGTATCCGTCCGAGGATTTGTTTGACATTCCACCCGATAATCTCGCGGCGACGATCAAAAACGTCCAACTCGTCGGGCGAGCGGTGCGCGCCGCCTTCGAGGCGCCGGGTATCATGATTGCCCAGCTCAGCGGCCGCGCAGCGGGACAGACAGTGTTTCACCTGCATTTTCACATATTGCCGCGCCATCACGGGCTTGAGCTCAAGTTCCACGCGCGGGAGTTCGAGGACTTTGCCGTGCTTGAGTCGCACGCACAGAAAATTCGCGAGCAGCTCGCTCACATCAAATCCTAAGGGAGCCATGACATGAACCTCACGTACAAAATTCTTATTGGCATGGGCGCTGGCATTCTGGTCGGCTCCTTTTTTCAGATCGCTGGCATGGGTGCATCGGACTGGCTCTACAGCCTGCTCGTTGATCAAGTCTTTTATATCGGCGGCAAGATCTTCATCGCGCTGCTGCAGCTCATGGTGGTGCCGCTGGTGTTCGCATCTATTGTCTGTGGCGCCGCCAATTTGAGCGATGGCAATCGCATTGGGCGGCTTGGCGGCAAGACCATCGGACTCTATCTCTTGACTACTTGCGCTGCGGTGAGCATGGCGCTTGTCCTCGCCATCGCCATCGATCCCGGGGCTGGCGCCGAAGCGACCACAAGTGAGGCCTTCGAGCCACCAGAAGGGCGCGAGATTCGCGATGTGATCGTCGGCATGATCCCGACCAATCCAGTGAGCGCCATGGCGGCTGGCAATATGCTGCAGATCATCGTCTTCGCGCTCTTGCTCGGCTTTGTCGTGGCGCGCAGCGGCGAGCCGGGTGCGCGGGTGCGCGCCTTCTTTGAAGACTTCAACCAAATCATGATGAATCTCATCACGCTGCTCATTCAAGCCGCGCCGATCGGTGTGTTTTGCTTGATGTCAAACGTGTTTGCGGAGATCGGCTTCGACAAGATTCTCGATTTGGCGCAGTATTTCCTGACTGTCGTACTTGGCCTCGGTATTCACTTGGCCGTCACTTACGGTCTCTTGATCTACCTGCTTGTGCGCGTGAACCCATTGTCGTTCTTCCGCCGTATACGCGAACCGATGCTCGTAGCCTTCACTACCTCGTCATCCGCCGTCACCATGCCTGTCACCTTGCGGACAGTGCGCGAAAAGCTCGGTGTACACAACGATGTTGCGTCCTTCTCGATTCCGCTCGGCGCGACCATCAATATGGACGGTACGGCCATCATGCAGGGTGTCGCGACAGTGTTCATTGCTGGCTTCTACGGCATCGACCTCAGCGCGTCAGCCTACTTGATGGTGATTTTGACGGCAACGCTCGCATCGATTGGCACCGCCGCGGTGCCGAGTGCCGGAATCATCATGCTGACCATGGTGCTCGCGCAGGTTGGCCTGCCAGTCGAAGGCATCGCGCTCATCTTGGGTGTGGACAGGCTGCTCGACATGATGCGCACAGCCGTGAACATTTGCGGGGACGCTTTCGTGTCCTCGGCCGTTGCTCGCAGCGAAGACAAGCTCGATATGGAAATCTTTGAGGGCAGGCGGGAGGCCAATGCCGTTTAAGTGCGTATGCGTGTTCGCAGGCACGCGCGGCGGCATCGATCCGGCTTACGAAGTGGAGGCGGCCCGGCTCGGCGCGCTCCTTGCTGAAGCTGGCGTGGAAATTGTCTACGGCGGTGGTGGCGGTGGCCTCATGGGCGTCATGTCGGACGCTGCGGTCGAGGCCGGGGGAAAGGTCAGAGGTGTGCTTGCGCCCGGCTTTGAGATGGAAGTCACCAACAATCCATCGATTGAAATCGAAACCCAGCCCAATCTCGCTTTGCGAAAGCGCCACATGAGTGAGCTTGCCGATGCGTTCATCGCGCTGCCCGGGGGCTATGGGACAGTTGATGAGATTCTTGAAGTGATCGTGTCAAGGCTTGCTCATGAACATGAGAAGCCCTTGGTGCTCATTGATGTGCACGGCTTTTGGCAAGAATTTGAATCACTCTGTAGGACGTTCGCACGCCAAGGATTTGCAGGCGAGCATGTATTCGACACCATCACCAGGGTGGCGAATGCAGGCCAAGCGATTGTCGCTTTAGGGCTTTAGGGCATTATCATTTGATGGAGCTCTAATCCGTTGTCTCAGGCATCAGCACAAATTCAGGATACGCCTCAATGCCGAGCTCGCCCGCGTCCTGACCGAGCAGCTCGATTTCTTCGGAGACGCGCGCGCCGAGCGTCCGGTCGATCATCCACCAGACCGTGAAAGCACTGCCAAAGACAAACGCACCGATGGCGACAATGCCAGTCAATTGTGCGACCAAGCTACCGCCACCAGCGATGCACACAGCGAGCGTGCCCCAGATGCCAGCCACCAAGTGCGCAGGCACAGCGCCGACAACATCGTCCACTTTGATTTTCTCCATGCCTTTGATGCCGAGGACACACAGGATGCCACCGACCGCGCCGATGAATATCGCCCAACTGTGATCGACGATATCCGGCCCGGCGGTAATCGATACGAGTCCGGCGATCGCACCGTTGAGTCCTGCGAGCAGGTCAACACGCCCAAGAATCGGGCGAGACACAATGATCGCCGCGAGCACACCAGCCGCCGCCGACAAATTGGTATTGACGAGAATATTGCTGATGGCAACCGCATCGGCTGCGCCAGCGAGCGCGAGTTGCGAGCCGCCGTTGAAACCAAACCAGCCGAGCCAGAGGATGAAAACGCCCAAGGTCACCACTGGCACATTGGATGGCGGCGTCATCTTTGCTGAGCCATCGGCGCGAAACTTGCCGCGCCTCGCACCGATGACGATGGCGCCAGCGAGCGCCGCCCAGCCGCCAGTCGAATGGACAATGGTGGAACCGGCAAAGTCGCTGAAGCCAAGCTCGCTCAACCAGCCGCCACCCCACGTCCAAGCGCCGACGACTGGATAGATGACCGCCGTCAGCACGGCAACGAAGAGGAAGAACGACCACAGATGCACGCGCTCGGCAAGCGTTCCCGAGACAATCGAAGCGGTTGTCGCCACGAAGACCATTTGGAAGAACCAGTCGGACATGGTCGAATTGCCCGACTCAATGACCGCAGCGGCCGCAGATTCATCGCCGCCGAGCAAGGCAATTTCCTCTGCGGTGGTGCCGTAGAAGAAATCAAGACTGCCGAACCATCCGCCGGTCTCGACGCCCACGTACATGATGTTGTAGCCGACGATATAGAAGGCGAGGCCGGCGATCGCATAGAGGCCGATGTTCTTGAGGCAGATAACCGATGCGTTCTTGGTGCGAACCGATCCTGATTCGAGCATCGTGAAGCCCGCGCACATCCACATGACGAGCACGCCCCAGATGAGGAACGAAAAGCTATTGAGGATAAATTGGGTTTCGTTTTCCATGCCTTGCTCCTTCCTTGCTCTGTGATGCGAGCGGCTTACTCAAGGTGCATTGTAGGCTGAATCACAAGTATTTGCGAGACGGTGCATGACATGGGTTCGGATAGATCGTTTCCATGCGAGAATGCACCGAAGCCAACGAGAGCGCCTCGCATGAAACCTGTCGCGGTACGCGAAATCGAGCGTGCGCAGCAAGCTGTCATTGATTCTCTGGCCGAGCAGGGCGTTGCCACGGTGCACGAAGCGCAGGGACGGTTTGGCCTGTTGCAGCCCTACATGCGTCCAATTTACCCGGGCGCGCGCATCGCAGGCAGCGCGCTCACAGTGCTTGCGCATCCGGGCGACAACTGGATGCTGCATGTCGCCATTGAGCTTGCGAGGCCGGGCGATATTCTGGTGGTGGGCCTGTCGGCGCAGAACTCCGATGGCATGTTCGGCGACCTGCTCGCGACCTCTGCCAAGGCGCACGGCATTGCTGGCCTTGTCATTGATGCTGGTGTGCGCGACACGGCGCACCTCACCGCCATGACGTTTCCCGTGTGGAGCAAGGTCATATCTGCGAAAGGCACAGTGAAAGCGACGCCCGGCTGCGTCAACAAGCCGGTGGTGTGCGCAGGCTGCCTTGTCAATCCGGGCGATGTGGTCGTCGCCGACGATGATGGCGTCTGCATTGTGCCGAGAGAGACGGCTGCACAAGCACTGAAGCTCAGCCAAGCCCGCACCGAGAACGAAAAGAAAACACGCGCGCGCCTCGCCGCAGGCGAGCTGAGTCTCGATATTTTCGAGATGCGGGAAAAGCTTGCGGAGGCGGGATTGCGTTATGAGTAGCGGGTTTCGTCAATTCCCGTTATGTTTTAAGGGAATCGTAGATGATTGAAGTTGATTGCTGTGTTTTCTCCAGCCTTTTGAGCTGCGAGATAGAGTTTCACATCCTCGGTCAATAAAGGGAATTCGGGTGAAATTACTTCAAGTAGCGCCACGTCGGTCAGGCCGAGTCGAGTAAACAGAGAGTGCTTCACTGCCTCTTGGCTTGGAATGAGTGTTTCACGTCCGAGTCTTATAAGTTTCGCCAGATTCGTAAGGAGCTTCGAACGCTGTGGCTCGGCATGTTGCGCAATCAAATTGGATGCCTCTGTGAGGGTGTTTGGTGTCAGGTAGATGTGGCGAAATCGATCAAGTGTCTCGTTTAGTAAATGATAGTCATCCACGCAAAACTGCTGAGTTCGGCGATGCGTTAATATCAAATCCTGCTTTGTCGCGCCGACGACAAGCAAAACTAGTAAGTTCGTATCAAGGTATATGCCCTTCGGCACATCAGACCTCTACCGAGAATTCACGATGTGTCAAGGATCTGACGCCTTCGCTCTCGTTGTCGATCTTCACAACCTTGTAGGTGCGTGGTGATGAAGATAGTGCGCGTGTTAAGCTCTCTGCATCGCGCCAATCTCTGCGAAATCCAATAGTGACCAGCCAGACGTTCTCCGCCTCGTCAAAATTGATTTCTTCAAGTCCGACCTCTCCTATCGGTTCAGCGGAAAAAATGTTCTCCACGTAATTCTTCGCTAACTTCGCCGCAGTATGGCTGTTCATTAGGAGGGCTCGTTGCTCTAAACTTGAACTAAAGTATATGAACAAATGACAGGTGCGTCTACCCCAACGGTCGATGTCATGTTCGCACTTGAATGCTCTCCGACATTCAGCCGCGTTTGACTTGCCGAAGCTAGGCGATAGAAAATAGCGGATTGAACTCGAAATTTCGATTCCTATGACCACACTTAGCACTCGGCCCGCCGATGTGACGCGACAGTGGCGGCTTGTAGACGCTAGCGACTGCGTGCTCGGACGGCTCGCCTCGCGCGTTGCGACCGTCCTTCGTGGCAAGGACAAGCCCGAGTACACGCCGCATGTCGATGTCGGCGATTTTGTCGTTGTTGTCAATGCCGACAAGGTGCGAGTAACCGGCAACAAGCGCGAGGGCAAGATCTATCACCGTCACTCCGGCTATCCGGGCGGCATCAAGAGCATGAGTTTCGCGAGCCTGCAGGAGCGGGTGCCTGAACGCATCATCGAACTTGCTGTCAAAGGCATGTTGCCGAGAAATCCGCTCGGTCGCCAGATGGCGCGCAAACTCAAAGTCTACGCTGGCCCGGAGCATCCGCATCAGGCCCAGCAGCCTCAGCCCATGGAAATCTGATCATCTTTCGCATGTATCTAGTACTTATTCAGCATTTATTTAGCACTTAAGGAGACCATCAATGCCTGAGGGCGTCGAATATCACTATGGTACCGGTCGTCGCAAGACTTCGACGGCGCGCGTGTACCTTACGCAAGGCAGCGGGCGCATTCTTGTCAACCGCCGTCCGCTCGATGAGTATTTTGGGCGTGAGACCGCACGCATGATTGTGCGCCAGCCCATTGAAGTCGCTGAACTCGAAGACACTTTGGATGTCAAGGTCACTGTTCGCGGCGGTGGCGGTTCCGGGCAGGCGGGCGCCATTCGCCACGGCATTGCGCGTGCGCTCGTTGACTACAACGCGGACTTGAAGGCGCCGCTGAGGGCCGCTGGCTTCATGACGCGCGATGCGCGTAAAGTCGAACGTAAGAAAGTCGGTCTGCACAAGGCGCGTAAGCGTCCGCAATATTCCAAGCGGTAAGCGTCCGCACAATTACATATCTTCAAAGAATGCGAGCGAGAGTTCCTCCATGGAGTCGATATCAGCCTTAGAAGCGCCTGAACGCAGGCGCTTCTTGATAGGTGCCACCGCAGTGGTGGGTGCGATAGGTGTCGCTGGGGCCGCTGTGCCCTTCGTCCGTTCATGGGCGCCAAGCGCGAAAGCACGCGCCGCAGGTGCGGCCATCACAGTTGACATTGCGAGTCTTGCAGAAGGCGAGATGGTCAGCCCGATACCAGCTTGGCGCGGCAAACCAGTGTTTATTGTCCGGCGCACGAGTACGCAAGTCGAAGAATTGGAAAGCCCAGACGATGCCCTAGCCGACCCGGATTCACAGCGTCCGCAGCAGCCAGAATACGCGCAGAACAACTGGCGCGCCCGGCGCCCGGAAATTGGTGTCTTTGTAGGTGTCTGCACGCATCTTGGATGTTCGCCGAAATTCTACGGGGCGCCGAGTGAAGAAGGCATTGATCCGGCTTGGGAAGGTGGATTCTTCTGTCCTTGCCACGGTTCGCGGTTCGACTTGGCTGGCCGCGTCGTGAGCGGCGTGCCAGCGCCTTCAAACTTGGAAGTACCGCCGTACTTTTTTGCCTCCGACACCTTGATCGTCGTGGGCGAAGACAGCGGCGAGGTAGTTGCTTGATGCGCGCGGGAACACCTGAACTGCCGCCATCATTCCTTGCCCGCGGAGTCGCTTGGCTCGATGAGCGCTTTCCGCTGACTGAAACGTGGAATTACCATCTGGCGCGCTACTACGCGCCCAAGAACTTCAACTTCTGGTACTTCATGGGCGCACTCTCGCTGCTCGTACTCGTCATTCAGCTTGGCTCCGGCGTATGGCTCACCATGAGCTATGTGCCGAGCGGCGAACAAGCCTTCGCATCGGTTGAATACATCATGCGCGATGTGGATATGGGCTACATCATCCGCTATATGCACACCACTGGCGCCTCGGCATTCTTTTTGGTTGTCTATCTGCACATGTTCCGAGCCATGCTCTACGGTTCCTACCGCAAGCCGCGTGAGCTTCTCTGGCTCATTGGCATGGCCATTTTCCTAGTGCTGATGGCGGAAGGATTCTTTGGCTATCTGCTGCCGTGGGGCAACATGTCGTTCTGGGCTGCGCAGGTGATCGTCTCGCTCTTTAGCGCGATTCCGTTCGTGGGCGAGAGTCTCGCCACTTGGATACGCGGCGATTTCGTCATGTCGGGCATCACGCTGACGCGCTTCTTCGCATTGCATGTGGTGCTCATTCCCATTGTGCTGATCGCCCTCGTATTCCTGCATTTGGTTGCCTTGCACCATGTCGGATCGAACAATCCAGACGGTATTGAAATCAAGCGCAACAAAGATGCCAATGGCATTCCGCGTGATGGCATTCCCTTCCATCCCTACTATGTCGTACATGACATCAATGCCAGCGTGATATTTCTGATTCTCTTTTGCCTCGTGCTTTTCTATGCGCCGGAGATGGGCGGCTATTTCATAGAGAAGCCGAATTTTGAGGAAGCCAATCCTTTGAAGACGCCGGAGCATATTGCGCCAGTCTGGTATTACACGCCTTACTACGCCATGCTGCGCGCCGCGACCTTCCCGCTCTTCGGCCTTGACGCCAAGTTCTGGGGCATGGTGGTGATGGCGGTGGCAATATTGATTCCCGCCGCCCTGCCTTGGCTTGATCGCAGTCCGGTGAAGTCGATTCGCTACAAGGGGCGCTGGTCGAAGGCCATGCTTGGGATATTTGTCGTCAGCTTCCTCGTGCTCGGCTATCTTGGCACCATCGCGCCCTCGCCGATGGCGACGCTTGCAGCGCAGATCGGCACCATGGCGTACCTCTCCTATTTCTTGCTCATGCCTTGGTATACCCAGGTCGAAAAAATCAAGCCGGTGCCAGACAGGGTGACTTAAGCCCTCATGCTTATGAAAATGCGCGTCTCTTCGTTTGTTCTCATCTTCGGCCTGATGGGTTTGTCTGCTGCATTCGCCGATTCGTCGCAATGCCCGGTCGAGGCTGATGTGCAGTGGCAGAGCGAGCCGATGCATCCAGATTTGTCCGATCTGCCGTCGCTACAGCGCGGTTTTCGCCACTATGTGAACTACTGCCTTGGCTGTCATGGTCTGCAGTACCAGCGCTATGAGCGTACTGCGGATGATCTTGCCATCCCCCATGATCTTGTTGAGGAACACCTGATTTTTTCCGATCAGATGATCGGTCAGCAGATCACCACCGCGATGCCGGAGGCGTCCTCGACCTGGTTCGGCGTGGCGCCGCCCGACTTGACGCTCGTCGCCAAGCTCCGCGACCCTCAGTGGCTCTACAACTATATGAATGCTTTTTACATTGACCCATGCCGGCCATTCGGTGTCAACAACAAGGTGTTCCCCAATGTCGGCATGCCGCATGTGTTGATTGGGCTGCAAGGCAATCAACGCGCGGTGTGTACAGATGTCCCAATGATGGCTGAAAATGGCGGTGAGGCGAGAGACCCGCTCGTTCCTGGCAGAGTGCTGACTGAGGAGCAGTGTGGCGTTTTGCAGGTAGAAGAAGGCACCGGCACGTTGAACGAGGAAGAGTACCGGCAGTTCACTTGGGACTTGGTCAATTTCCTACACTATGTGGCCGAGCCTTCGCGCATGGACCGCTATCGCATCGGCGTGTATGTCATTCTCTTTTTGATATTTCTCGCTGTGTTCACCTGGCTTCTCAACCGCGAATTCTGGAAGGATGTGCGCTAATGCGAAGCTCGTTCGATGTGATTCGATGTGAAAAGCTGCGTTAGATGGCGAGATAGGAAGTGAGGCAGAAGTGAGGGAAAGACGAGTGGAAAGCAGTGATCGCGACCTTGGAGGTCAGTTTCCTGGGTCTGGCTCGTCCATGACTCTCTTCTCCGACCCTCAGGATCATGCCTCGCACCGTGTCCGCATGGTGCTTGCCGAGAAAGGCGTGTCGGTGGAAATCGTCAACGTCGACCCCGGCGAGGTGCGCGAGGAGCTTGCTGAAATCAATCCCTACGGGAGTGCACCGACACTCATGGACAGGGAGCTTTCGCTCTATCAGTCACGCATCATCATGGAGTATCTTGACGAGCGCTTTCCGCACCCACCATTGCTACCGGCCTATCCGGTGCTGCGTGCGAAGATTCGCCTGCTGATGCATCGCATTGATCGCGACTGGTCACCCGCCGTCAGACTCCTGTCGCGGGGTACCGCCAAGAAGCCGATATTAGAAAAGGCGGCGAAGGATTTGCGCGAGAGCATCATTTCCACTGTGCCCGTCGTCGCCGAGCATGACTTTTTTCTGAGCGATGAATTCACCCTTGTCGATTGCTGTGTCGCTCCTATTCTTTGGCGCCTTGATGCGTTGTCGATCAGTCTGCCGCCGCGAGTCAAGCGTCTTTTCCACCCCTATACCAACCGCGTATTCCAGCGCGACTCGTTTCGCATCAGCTTGACCGAGCGCGAACTTGAAATGGGTATTTGACGGACTGTGCCCGGCAGGTGGCATCTCCCCTCACACCCAAGCTTCCTTTCCTGCTTCCGGGGCTCATCGCGTGGATTGAGGACAACGGCTGCACACCAATGCTGGTCGCACAGGTCGATGTGCCTGGCGTATCGGTGCCGGAAGGCTATGCCAAGGACGGCATCATCACCTTCAATATTTCTTCGCAAGCGGTACAAGGACTCGTCATTGATGCTGATGCTGTCCGTTTCGGCGCACGCTTCGGTGGTCGGCACTTCGATGTTCGCCTGCCGCTTACATCGTTGCAAGCCATATTCGCGCGCGAGCATCCGAAAGCCTCCGGCGTGTCGCTGATCGGTGAGGCCCGCGAGTGCGCAGAGGCTCAAACGGCACATGTCGAACGGATCAATCCGAAGAAGAAAGGGCCGCCAAAGCTGCGATTAGTTGACTAGGAGCCTGCGCCGCAGGCTCCTAGGATGTGTTGGCTGACAAACCTAAGCATTTTGGTTTGACTACCTTCTTAGGACGATCTCCGCTTCGCTATGTGAGCTTGTACTCCTAAGGATTCCTTAGGCGGCATGCCGCGCAAAGGCAGGCGCGTCACCAGCGCAGCGCGACGTCAAGCCCAACGCCATGCTCCGCCCCGGCCGCGAAGCCCTCCCTGCGGTTCGCCGTCAGGCCGAGTGACAGGTCGGGCGCGCCCGCGGCCTCCGGCGCTAGCCGCCAGCCGACGCTGTAGTCGCGCCACAGCTGGGAATGCCCGAAGCCAACGTGCGGGCTCGCGGTGAAGCGGCCGCCCAGGGCCGCGAAGCCCCAGCCCGCCTCCACCGACCAGCGCCCCGCGTCCGCCGCGACGCCACCCGCCGTGCGATGCGCCATCGGCCCCGGCGCGAACAGCGACTCCACGCCCCCGCGCGACAGGCCGCCGTACTCCTGCCGCAGCCTCAGCACCGGCCCCGTCGCCGACGCCGGGTCGTACGACAGCGACACCGACACCCCCGAATCCCCGAAGCCGCCTTCCTCGTGCGCCACCAGCGT
>JAPYNO010000072.1 GCA_028283025.1 Pseudomonadales bacterium
CTTCTCCACCGCCCCCCGCGCCTGCAGGTGCGTCCTCACCCAGTTGTAGCTCCGCGTCCCCCCGCTTTCGCGGTAGAACCTGTGGAAGTGCCGCACGTTCCACCCCGCGTGCCGCGTCTCGCACCTCTCCACCATCGCCATCACCTCATCCACCGGCGCCGCCCGCTGCGACGCCCTCGACACCCGCCGGTCCCGCAGCCCTTCAATGCCATCCTCCCCGTAGCGCTCCGTCCACCGCCGGAACGTCCGCGCGCTCACGCCAAGCAGCTCCGCCGCCGCCTCCTGCGTCAGCCGCCTCTCCGTCCACATCGAATACGCATCCTCGAACACCATGCTCCTCCTAGCCTCCGCTCGCTTCGCAACGCCCATCCGCACACCCCAAGGTTCTTAAAACCACAGATTGTGCGACCGGACACTTCTCGTGTTCTATAACCGGACACTTTATTTGTTCCCAACACTCTGAGAGTTGATTTTCTCGCTTCCCGCAGTCACAATAGCCATTAAGGATTGGGGATTCCCGGTCGACAAAAGGCCTCGGTGGATTACCGAGGCCTTTCGTTTATTTGGGGAAGTGTTTTAGGCCCCACCCTTCTATCTGACCTTTGTCGTTCCGGTAGAACTTTTTCTTCAGGACTTCATAAGCCCGATTCGACTGCTTCGGCCGTAAACCCGATAACCCGACGGGTCTTGCTACTAAGTCCGCTAACTGCAACCCACAAGAGTTGCTTTTCTTGTCTGCGAAAATAATTTCGAATGGAAACTGTTGCGACCTATAGTTGTCACCCTCGACTATCCTTCGAAACTCAAACTCCAGTTCATCATCTTCACGCTTACCCCGATTCTCCACAACCACATGGGTCAGGAGCTTGCCCTGATCCATTCTTTTGAGGTAGGAATACACCCGCTCAAGCCCGTGACGCAGCGCGATGTGATAGGGGTTTTTCGGATCACCATAACGCTTTTTCAGTGACCGCTTATCGATAACCATACAAACCAGCGTGAACGGTGCATCGGCCACGATATCCGACAATTCGTTAAGAAACGCCTCTTTCAACTTCTCCGACTTCAGAAACTGAAAATCGCCCTTGTCCTTACGGATATCCGCCTCATGCAAAATCACCATGTCGTGGCCGAAGTGGCGAAACTTGAACTTCTGTATGGATGGAGCGACAGACTCCAAGTAGGTTTCTTTCTGGAACACGCAGAACGCGAGCACGAAAACCGGATAATTGGGATCAATGGGTTCGAGTCCATGATCTCCGCTTTCGTCGACATACACGATATAGTCGCTGAAGGCGTTGCTCATGTCGCACCCAATCTGGCTGTTACAGGAAATGCCGCTCCCAATTTAGTAGCAGGTGATGCGCTGAGCGAAGTAGTCTTGACCAGACAAGACCTTCCCTAATTCCCTAACGCACTACTGCATCTGATAAGCGACGGTCAGCCCCCAAGTACGGCCGCGGTTGTAGCCGCCCAAGATGAAGTTGCTGACGTTGAAGGTGTTCTCAAGCACTCGCTTATCCGACAGGTTCTTGCCTTCCAAGGTCACGCGCCAGCGATTGTCGGTCGTGTTGAACGACACAGACGCATTGGTGAGGGTTCGCGCTTCTGACATGGCGCTCGCAAAGAAGGGGTTGGTGATCTCGACCGGCGAATCGGTGTACATCTCGTCTCGATAATCCGCATCAAGGCCGAAGGTGAGCGCGCCGAAGCTGCTCACTGGCATGGTGTACTGAACCCTCGCTTGTGCGGTCAGTTCTGGTGCGTAGCCGAGGCGGTTGCAGTTCGCGACATTCCCTTGCCAGCTTTCATCGCCAATCTGCGTGATGGATTCGATACAGCCAGCAACAGTCCCCAATGCTGCCGGAGCAACATCGTCGAAGCTCTCAATCAGCTCGTCGATTTGCGTATCCAAGATGCCAACATTCAAGTTGATTGCCAAGCCTTCGACAGGCGGCAGCCACAGGATTTCGATCTCGGCGCCGCTCGATTCGGCCTCGCCCACATTGTCGTTTTGCTGCACAAGCCGCCCTTGATCGCCGTCAAGGACGACCACCGAGAACTGCTTGTCTTCATAGACGTTGACGAAGGCTTCGAGGTTCACTCTCAGTGTGCCGTCAAGCAGTGTTGATTTGGCGCCAATCGAATAGGTCGTGACAACCTCCGGCTCATAGATGGGCGCTTGATAGTCGTCGCCTGAGAAAGTGAAACCGCCAGACTTGAAGCCGGTTGACCAGCCGCCGTAGATCAGCATGTCCTCCGACAGGCGGTAGCTCAGACGTGCGCTCGGCGTGAATTCATCCCACTCGTCTTCACCTATCTTGTTTTCGGGATAGGTACTAGTGGTGGGCGCGCTGCCAGGCGCGATGACGTTGCCCAGCTGATTCCGGTGAGGCAAGAAGAACTGGAAAAATGGCAGATTGGGTACGATTCTCGCGCCCGTCGGTGACAGCACAATTGGCACGAACGTTCCCGTAGCCGGGTTGCAGGCAAGCCTCGGAACATTGAAGCAGGCCGTCACATGGTTTGTCAGCTCGACATCCGCTATCTGACTGATCGACTTCTTGTCGGTGGTGATGCGCCCTCCCAAGGAAAGCTGCATTCGCGCAGTAATACCCCAGTCCACATTGGCATAGAAGGAAGTCGATTCAAGCGGCCGCTCATCGACGTGTATCGTCTTGTCGTGGCTCGTCACAAGGCGCAGGAAGGGCGTCTGCTCGGTAAAGGAAGTGACGCTGTAATCGCCTTCAAGATAGTAGTAGCCGAGCACCGCGTTCAGGCGGTCGCTCGTGTAATTGAGTTGTAGTTCTTGAGAGAAGTCGTCTGCCTTCCAAAATTGCAGCGTGTTGATGAACACCTGGTCGCTGCCATCAAAGTCAAAGGGCGATGTGCGGTCCACTTGGCGAACGCCTGTCACCGATTTGAGCGACCATGCGTCGTTGAAGTCGTAGGTCGCGGTCAAAGACAGGCCGTCGGTGTCGATGAAGTACTTGTCGAACCCATCTTCCAAGTGCGCCGTGTTGACACTGTCGATGTCTGTCGGTATGCGCGTGTCGAGCGACTGCCCGGGTGCGAGAAAGGCCGCGCCCGGGACGAAGTTGTTGGCAGTGGAAAGCAGCGAGTTGAACGCCCCGAGCCCCGCGCTTCCGCCGAGATTCACTGCTACGCGATTGGGAATGTAGGGATCGGACCGATCTCGCATCAAGTCCGCGACGAGCTTGACGCGCAGACGCTCGGAAAGCTGCGCGACCAAGGTGCCGCGCGCCGACAGCACGTCGGGGCTTGCGTATTCGCCGCCATCAAAGCGGTTGGTTTGATAGCCGTCATGCCCGCTCTGCGAGACCGCAAACGAACCCCATACGGAACCTTCGGCGAGCGGGCCGGAAATACCAGCTCTGAATTTGCGCAGATCATCGGCACCGACCTTCGCCGAGACATGCACGCGCATCTCATCGTCAGGTTCGGCGCTCACATACTTTATGGCGCCGCCGATGGTATTGCGACCGTAGAGGTTGCCTTGCGGTCCTTTGAGGACTTCAATGCGCTCGATATCATAGACATCGAGCAGCGCGCCTGATGTGCGGTTCAGATAGACATCGTCCACATAGAGGCCGACTCCTTGGTCAAAGCCGGGGTCATTGCCGATGCCGCGAATGAAAATCTGCAATGCGCCAGCAATGAGCCCGCTTGTTTCGTTGACTGTGATGTTCGGTGTCAAGCGCGCAATCTCGACGATATTGTCGATGCCGCGTTCTTCGAGCTCCTCGGCGTTGAAGGCGGCAACGGCGGCAGGCACGTCCTGCAGATTCTCGCTGCGCTTGCGCGCTGTGACAACGATTTCTTCAATGATCTGCTGCCCAAGCGCAGGTGCTGGCACCATCGGAATCGCGACAACAAGCGCAAGTAGACGCGCAATGTCGCGTGACGAAAATGAATATTGGTTCATACGACCCCCTTATGTGTAAAGGCATTGGCAACGAGTGCCAATGCCTTTACCACTGCATTTTCGCTGATTATATAGCGCAATGCCGCGAGCGATGCGTTCTGCGCCTTTTCGAGCGGTTTTTAGGTCATGAGTGTGCCCAGAGGCTCACTACATCTGGTAGGTGACGGTCAGTCCCCAAGTGCGACCACGGTTGTAGCCACCGAGTATGAAATTGTTGACTTTGAAGGAGTTCTCAAGCACTCGTTTGTCGGACAGGTTTTTGCCTTCCAAGCTCACTCGCCAGCGATCGTCCAAGGTGTTGAAGGACACGAACGCATTGGTGAGCGTCCGCGCTTCGGACTTCGATTGGCTCTCGAACGCGCTGCTCACATCGACAGGCGATCTAGTGAACATTTCATCGCGGTAGTCGGCGTCAAGCCCGAAGGTGAGCGCGCCGAAACGGCTGACTGGCATGGTGTATTGGATGCGCGCTTGCGCAGTCATTTCCGGTGCGTGGCCTAATTCGCTGATGTCCGTGAGATCGACAAACATGTTCGGCGACGCCTCGACGATCAACTCATTGAGATCGACATCCAAGAGTCCAAGGTTGAAATTGATAGTCAAGCCTTCCACCGGCGGCAGCCAGAGGATTTCGATCTCCGCACCACTCGTCTCGACATCACCGACATTGTCGTTGTACTGAATCAGACGTCCACCTGCATCAAGGCGCACATCTGTTAATTGCTTATCTTCGTAGATGTTGAGGAACGCTTCAAAATTGAGCCTCAAGGTGCCGTCAAGCAGCGTTGATTTGGTGCCGACCGACCAGGTGGTGACAAGTTCCGGCTCATACGTGGCTGCCATGAGTTCAGGCCCGGAATAGTCGAACCCCCCCGACTTGAAGCCAGTTGCCCAGCCAGCGTAGATGAGAGTCTCTTCCGAGAGGCGGTAGCTCAGCTTAGCGCTCGGGGTGAACTCGTCCCACTCGTCGTCGCCGAACTTGTTCTCGGGGTAGGTGATGCCTTCCCTGTATTGGTCGAAGGTAGTGCCCTCTAATGAGAAAAAGCCGAGGAAAAGACCGGGTGGCAGGTTGGGTGCTATTTGCGGCCAACTTTGTGCACCAGCGGGCGACAATACAACAGGTGCGGGCCCCACCCCCGGTATGTTTAAGAGAGGCGCCATATACTGCGTTAGTTCCACATTCGCGAGTTGACGTATCTTCTTCTTGTCGGTCGTCAATCGACCGCCTAGCGAAAGCTGCATCCTGTCGGTGATATCCCAGTCAACATTGGCGTAAAAGGACATGGATTCTTCTGGCCGCTCGTCTTCATATGTGGTCTTGTCGTGGTCGACGAACAGGCGCAGGAGAGCCCTTTGCTGGGTAAACGTAGTAGTCCTGTATTCGTGGTCCAAGTAGTAGAAGCCGAGCAGCGCGTTGATGCGCTCCCCCGTGTAATTGATTTGCAACTCCTGGGAAAAATCATCCCAGTCCCAGCGTCCCAGCGTGTTGATGAACAGTTGGTCGCTGCCATCAAAGTCAGAGGGTTGAGTACGCTTCGTCTCTTGGACACCAGTGACCGACTTCAGCGACCAGGCTTCAGCGAAGTCCCAGGTGGCGGTCAGCGACAAGCGGTTGGTGTCGATGAAGTATTCGTCGAACCCATCCTTGACGTGTGCGCTGTTGACCTCATCAACGTCGGACGATATGTGCGTATCGAGCAGCACCCCTGGAGGGAGGAGGGCTGCACCGGGGAATAGGAATGGAAGCTGGTTGGCACCCGACAGCAATCCTTGAGAGGCGCGCAAGCCCCCTGTGGGGTCATCGAGATTGAGCGCAACACGAGTCGGGACGTACGGATCCGAGCGATCACGCATCAAGTCCGCCACGAGCTTGACACGCAGCGACTCGCCGAGTTGTGCGACCAGCGTCCCGCGCGCCGAGAGAATGTCCGGGCTCGCATACTCGCCACCGTTCCAGACGTTGGTCTGATAGCCGTCATGCCCGACTTGGGAAACCGCGACCGACCCCCACAAAGCTTCTTCGGCAAGCGGCCCGGAGATGCTAGCCTTGAAATTGCGCTGATCGTCTGTACCTACCTTGGCCGAGGTGCGGATACGCATCTCATCATCCGGTTCAGCGCTCACATACTTGATAGTGCCGCCGATGGTGTTGCGTCCGTAGAGATGTCCCTGCGGCCCTTTCAACACCTCTATGCGTTCAATGTCATAGACATCGATGAGCGCGCCGGAGGGACGGCTCAGATAGACATCATCCACATAGACGCCAACACCCGGGTCGTAACCCGCCTCGTAGCCAATACCGCGGATGTAGACCTGCATAGCACCAGCGGCGATCCCTGTGGTTTCGTTGACTGTGATGTTCGGCGTCAAGCGACCTATTTCAATAAGGTTGTCAATGCCGCGCTCCTCAAGCTCAACAGCATTGAACGCGCTCACGGCCGCCGGCACGTCCTGCAGGTTCTCGTTGCGCTTGCGCGCTGTGACTACGATTTCCTCAATGACTTGGTCGCCAAGGGCAGGTGCGGACACCAGCGGACTAGTTACGAGGAGCGCAAGCAGACACGCGCAAAATGCGGTGTCACGAAAAATGAGGTATTGGTTCATGTGAATCTCTCCCTTATATATAAAAGCATCGGCACGAAGCTCACTGCATCTGATACGTGACGCTTAAGCCCCAAGTGCGACCACGCTGGTAGCCGCCCAGCATGAAATTGCTGATGATGAAGGTGTTTTCAAGCCGTCGCCTGTCAGACAGGTTCTTGCCTTCCAAGCGCACGCGCCAGCGATCACCCAAGGTATTGAACGACACGAACGCATTGGTCAGCGTCCGCGCTTCGGACCTCGACTGGCTTCGAAAAGTGCTGGCAAGATTGACCGCCGAGGTGGTGTACATGTCGTCGCGATAGTCGGCGTCAACCCCGAAGGTGAGCGCACCGAAACGGCCGACCGGCATGGTGTATTGGATGCGTGCTTGTGCGTTCAGTTCCGGTGAGTAGCCAAATGCGCTGTGATCGGCGATGTCGCCGAGAACGCCTGGCATTGTCTCCGGCGAAACCTCCGCAATAAACTCATCGATTTCGATATCTAGGAATCCGATGTTCACATTGATAGCCAAGCCATCGACCGGTGGCAGCCAGAGAATTTCGAGTTCGGCGCCACTCGACTCGGCATCCGCGACATTGTCGTTCTGCTGTAGCAGGTCCCCGCCTTGCTGCAACTCCACAAACGTGAACTGCTTGTCCTCATACTGATTGAGAAACGCTTCAAAATTGAGCCTCAGAGTGCCGTCAAGAAGTGTTGATTTGGCGCCGATCGACCAAGTGGTCACAAATTCTGGTTCATATGTGACCGCAATAGGTTCAGGCCCGCGGCTGTCGAAACCGCCCGATTTGAAGCCCGTTGACCAGCCGCCGTAGATAAGTGTGTCGTTGGTAAGGCGGTAACTCAGCCTGAGGCTCGGCGTGAACTCGTCCCACTCTTCTTCCCCGGTCTTGTTTTCGGGAAAGGAGATGCCTTCCCCGTATTCGACGACCTTGCCCTGCGCATCCCTCAAAAAGCCGCCGAAACCGGGTAGGTTCGGCGCTATCGGCCGCAACGCCTGCCAGCCAGCTGGCGACAGCACAAGTGGGGCGAACACACCGCCTAGCGGGTTGCAATCGACTCCTGCATCAGGGTTGATAAAGCACACCGCCGGATAGGTTATCAACTCCACAGTCCCGAGTTGATGTATCCGCTTCTTGTCGGTCGTCAACCGACCGCCGAGCGATAGCTGCATTTTTTCGGTGATGTCCCAGTCAACATTGGCGTAGAAAGATGTGGACTCGATCGGTTCCTCGTTCTCGTATATGGTCTTATCGTAATCAGTGAGCAGGCGCAGGATGGCTCTTTGCTCGGTGAACGCATCGATTTCGAACTCGCCATCCAAGAAGTAGTAGCCGAGTAGCGCGTTGATACGCTCGCCCGAGTAGCTGAGCTGAAATTCCTGCGAAAAATCGTCCGTTTTCCAGACCTCCGATGTGTTGATGAACCTTTGATCGCTGCCGTCGTAGTCACCGATATTCGTCCTGTCCACCTCGCGCACGCCGGTGATTGACTTCAAGACCCAAGCCTCGGCAAAGTCCCAGGTGGCAGTCAGCGCCAAGCCGTTGCTGTCGATGTAGTGTTCGTCGAATCCGTCCTCGATGTGTGCAGTGTTGATCTCATCAATGTCGGCCGGCAGTGTTCTGTCAAGCAGGAATTGGGAAGGGCGCAGGCCTGTCGGGTTGCGTATTTGCTGTAGCGCTGCGGCTCGATCACCGGGGGGGATGAGGGCGGCGCCGGGGAAGCTAGGGGGTAGTAGACCTTGGCGGATCAAACCTTGACTGATCCGATTGGCACCCGATAGCAGCCCTTGAAAAGAGGTTAGGCCCGTAGGGCCGACGAGGTTCACCGCGACACGGTTCGGCACGATAGGCGCCGAGCGATCACGCATCATGTCCGCGACCAGTTTGACACGAAGCGATTCGCTGAACTGTGCTACGAGCGTACCGCGCGCCGAGAGAATGTCCTGGCTTGCATACTCACCACCGTCATAGCGGTTGGTTTGGTAGCCGTCACGCCCCACTTGCGACACCGCGACCGAACCCCACAGAATGCCTTCGGCTAGCGGCCCGGAAAGGCCAGCCTTGAAATTGCGCCGATCGTCCGTGCCTATTTTGGCCGATGCGTGCGCACGCAGCTCTTCGCTCGGTTCAGCGCTGACATACTTGATGGCGCCACCGATGGTGTTGCGTCCGTAGAGATGGCCCTGCGGCCCTTTCAACACCTCTATGCGTTCAACGTCATAGACATCGAGCAGCGCACTGCCTGCGTTGTTTAGATAGATATCGTCCACATAGATGCCGACACCTTGGTCGAAGCTCGGGTCGTTGCCAATGCCACGAATGAAGACTTGCAGCGCGCCAGCCGCGATACCCGACGTTTCGTTGACTGTGATGTTCGGCGTCAAGCCTGCGATCTCGACGATGTTATTCACACCGCGCTCTTCGAGCTCCTGGCTGTTGAACGCGGCAACGGCTGCAGGCACATCCTGCAGGTTCTCGCTGCGCTTACGCGCTGTCACGACCATTTCTTCAATGACCTGCTCGGCAAGGGCAGGTGCGGACACCAGCGGACTAGTGACGAGGAGAGCCGAGGCACAAGCCAGAAAGATCGAGCGACGGTAAGTGATACTTGAGTCCACGATGACCCCCCTTCTCCGTGTGTTTTCCGTGTGAATAATTCGGAATATGCGATTATCAGTGCTATTTGCACCAAATTTGGCGGCGATTCTACATCAAATGCAATTGCTTCGCGTTATCAACGCATCTCACGCGCTCGTCCTCGATACCCGATTGCTCGCGATGCGCGATATTATTCATCAAGCATTACAGGCCGCTCAGACAGCGCAAAGACTTCAAGGGTAATGACTGCGAAACGACTTTGGATACCACTCATCCTGCTGCTTGTCGGGACGGTCATTGCCATCAGACTGATGACGCAGGCGGAGCGATTGATCGGATTCGCAGACGCCCAAATTTCAAACATTTCGAAGTTCGGCTTCGAGGCATCGGATGCTGATTGGTCCATTCGCTCGCCCTTGCAGCTTGTCTACACGGATGCGCACCTCGTGCATAGCACCAAGCCAGAACAGCAGTTCAGCCTTGATTCACTGCGCGTGTGGTTTGACTTGATGCCAAGCCCTTCGCTCGCGAGAATTGCTTTCGCTTCGGACAAGATGTCTGCGCGCACCGTCCTTGCGTACCTCGGCGCACCATTCGAGTTGACCTCGAATCTCAAGGTGCAGGGCGATTTCTCGTTCAGCGGGCTCGCGAAAGGCACGCTGCGGATGCACGGCAGCCAAGGCGTGCTCGATACGCGAGAAATCGAACGAATCAATCGCGGGCCGGTGCGTTGGGCGAGGGATTCGGGTCACTTCATTGACTGGCCAGAGATGATGGCCTTTGAAATCCTGCACGCGGAGTTTGATGCTTCGCGCGGGTTCGACGACACGCGCTTCACGCTTGCCCTAGAGAATTTGAAGTTGACTGGCAGTGGCACGGTCGATCTTTTGGCTCAAGATATGGAGTATGACTTTGAGCTGCTGCTGACTTCCGAAGGCGATCAGGGGGATTTTCGCGCAGGGAAGTTGGTGGCGGATGTGCCTTGGCCGATTCGCTGCCGCGGCAGCTTTGATGAACGCTTGCCCTGCCGCCTAGATTTTGACGCCTTGCGAGCTCTCGCGCTGCGTCTCATCGCAAAAGATGCCGAAGATGCCTTCAGCCGCACCTTCGGGGAAGTGGAGCATTAGGGCGTGTTCACACTATGCCCGCCGACGCTGTTGTCACCTGCGCAAGAGCCGAGAAAGCCGCGTCGCATCCCCCAACACGGTCTCTCCGGCTCTTGCGCAGGCAACAACCCTTCGGGCCGGCCCCGTGTTCCGCCAGCCTTCGTTCTCGCTCGCTCATGGGGGATACGCCCCACAGCGCTCGCTCGGCCTTGTCTGGCCGAAAACGGGACTCGGCAGCGTCAGCGTGCATAGTGTGAACACGCCCTAGGAGGAGCGATGAAAGCAAACCGCTTGAGTTTTGTCGCCGTTGCATTGCTGCTCGCCGCCTGCGGCAAGTTCGAAGACCCGACCTTTGAAGAGGTCTTTGACGCCAATCAAGCCGAGCCGCCGCCTGCAAGAGAGGCGATTGCACAGAGCGCCACGCGCCATCTCTTCTGGGGCGACCTGCATGTACACACCGCGCTTTCCTATGACGCCTACACCTTTGGCACGCGGGCGCTCCCCGAAGATGCCTATACCTTCATGAAGGGCGGCACCATCAAACACGCGCTTGGCTTTCCAATTCGCGCGTCGCGTCCGCTCGACTTCGGCGCCGTCACCGATCATGCCGAGTATCTCGGCATCCCGAGACACCTGGCGGGCGAGGCGCGTGATGCACCGGACGCAAAGCTGATTAAAGCTCTGAGAGACGGCAGTCCGATCAGGTTCAGCGCACTCTATCTTCGCAGGGTGCTCAGTGATTTAGGCGCAAGTGATGCGTCTCGCCAAGCGCGCTTCGGCAGGGACGACCTTCAGCAGGTTTCGGTCTCGGCTTGGCAGAGAATTATCGATGCCGCCGAGCGCCACAATGACCCCGGCCGATTCACCGCGTTCATTGGCTACGAATGGTCTTCCACCCCTGATGAGCGCCACTTGCATCGCAACGTCATCTACCGCTCGTCCACCGTGCCGAGCTATCCGTTCTCATCGCTTGACTCTGAGAACCCGGAAGACCTCTGGAAGGCGCTCGCGCATCAGCGCGAACAAGGCATGGATGCCATTGCCATACCGCACAACAGCAACGTCAGTGACGGCTTGATGTTTCGCGTATCGACCTACGCTGGTGCGCCGCTTGATGCCGCCTATGCAAACCTTCGCAGCGAAAGCGAGCCCTTGGTCGAGATCTTTCAAGTCAAAGGTACTTCCGAAACCCATCCAAGTCTCTCTCCGAACGATGACCTCGCAGATTTCGAGATCATGGACGAGATGCTCTCACGGAGCGTACAGCACAGCCGAGTGCGAGGCAGCTATGCGCGTGACGCTCTGCGCACTGGTCTTGAGTTTGCGCACGAGCGCGGCTTCAACCCCTTCGAGTTTGGTGTCATTGGCAGCAGCGACAGCCATAATGCGAGTTCATCCTCGGAAGAGGACAACTACCACGGCAAGCTACCACTCTTAGACGGCACGCCAGCGCAGCGTTTGGGAATCGCCTATGTATCGGAGCGCATATTCAGGGTGCGGGCTTATGGCGCGGCAGGGCTCGTCGCAGTATGGGCTGAAGAGAACACGCGCGAATCCTTGTTTCGCGCCATGCGGCGAAAAGAAACCTACGCGACTTCAGGGCCGCGCATCTCGCTGCGATTCTTTGCGGGCTGGAATTATCCCGATGATCTCTTGCAAAGCGACTGGTTAGCGCAGGCCTATGCAGGCGGCGTACCTATGGGCGGCAGGCTGCATGGCCATGCGAATAGGCAAAGCCCGGACTTTGTGTTGGTTGCGCACAAGGACGCCGCTGGCGCCAATCTTGAACGCTTGCAGATTGTCAAGGCGTGGGTCGATGCGTTGGGAGTGAGCCACGAGCAGGTGATTGATGTCGCAGGCTCGCCAGATGAATCGGGCGCCACTCACCTGTCGAGCCTGTGGCAGGATCTTCAGTTCGATGCCGCATTGCATGCGCTCTACTATGCGCGCGCAATTGAAATTCCGACGCCGCGCTACAGCACCTATGATGCCGTCAAGATGGGCGTGCAGCCGCCTGAGCCAGCGATGATTCAGGAGCGCGCGGTGAGTTCGGCGATTTGGTATCTTCCGGTTCATGGCACAGCACACTAGCAATGTAGGCTACATTGGCCTCGGCAATATCGGCAAGCCGTGTGCGCTTCGGCTCATCAATTCGGGCTTCCTCGCCCATGTGTTCGATGTGCATCAGCCGGCGATGGACGAGCTAGCCGAAGCTGGCGGCATCGCGTGCAACAGCATCGCTGATCTCGCGTGCGCCTGCCAACACATAGGCATCTGCGTTCGTGACCGCGCCGAAGTTGAGGCTGTGCTCGGTGGTGAAGACGGACTCTTTGAGAACGCCGCACCGAATACGCTCTTGGCGATCCACAGTACAGTCGCGCAGGCGGACATCTTGAATTGGGCGAATACCGCAAGCAAGCGAGGTCTGCACTTGATCGATGCGCCGATGACGGGCGGTGCGCACAAGGCCGCAGCGGGCGGGCTCTGTTATATGGTTGGCGCCGATGCGGACATCTTGGAGCGTTGCCGCCCGGTGCTCGAAACATCGGCCGAAAAGATAGTCCACGCAGGGCCCGTTGGCACAGGCATCGCGCTCAAGCTCGCCAACAACTACATGCAATACGGGGAGTTTGTGCTCATGGCCGAAGCGACGCGACTTGCCGAAGCCTGTGGCCTCAGCGCTGAGACCTTGCGCGAAGTAGGGCTTTCCAATGGCGTGGTCAACGACCAGATGCACATGTTCGTGGCTGGCCGAAACAGCATGGCGCGAACGACTGGCGAAGCCGAGCTGCAAGCCTTGTTCGCACCACTAGGGCAATTGGCAGCGAAGGACTTAGAGTGCGCCCTTGCGACCGCAGGCGATAGAGACGTGCGGCTGCCAACAGCCGAATTCCTGATCGAACGCATCGAGCGCGTCTTCCTAGCGACCGACGAGTCGAAGCCCGTATAGGGGTGTCCTTTCGCTTTAGGCATATACTGAAATAAGCTTACTTTCGATTTTTTCGAACTCGCAACGTGAATGGAACGGGCTTCGGCATCCATGGCACCATCAGCACGGACTGACAAATGTCTGGTCGCACCCTCCCCTGAACGGCAAAGAGCGCTATCGCGGCAATGGCCGCAAAGTGGCGCCGAGAGTTTGTAACCCTGGCAAGAACGCGACCGCGCATCTCAATCAAAAACCTTTGGAATTCATGCGTCGAATTGTCTTGATCGCATCAAACAAAGGGGACACGTTGTGGGAGCCCTTTGGCGGATTATGCACCGCAGCGGTTGCAGCAGTAGAGTGCGGCCGCAATGCCTTCGCCGCAGAGCCCAAAGCGTTCTTTGCGTCCTTGGCGAGACAGCGGTTAGCGGAAGAGCCCGAAGACGAAGCTGCGAATATCGAGGCAGCATATGGGTGAAATACCATCCCATCTCGGCCGGAGCGCCACGCTTTCGAGGATGACGAGCGCATAGGGAAGCTCGTTCGCAACGTCCGATCAGCCCTTTGCGCATTGCCCGCGTAGACCGAGTCATGCAGCACTACGTCAAGATGATGCTCGGTAGGCGGATTGCTGGTATTCCAGCGGAGCATTGGATGTTGTTTTTCAAACTCCACGCTGAAGCGAAAGATCCAGAGGAGATTCTCGCTCGATTGCATAGCCAGCTAGGGAAGCTCTGCATAACAGAGCTTCCCGTGTGGCACATGGATGTGCCGCCGACTTCAGTGCCGTGAGGCATTGAAGTCGCGAGCAAATCAGAATCATAATTCTGATTTGGGAGTCTGAACAAGTCCAAGGATGGACTTGTTCAGAACTTACCTAGAAGGTCAGCAGGCAGCGTTTGACCGAGAAATCGCAGAAGCAGTGCGTCACATCGTGGACTTGTTCCGCTAATCCCTCAAATCCAAACAGTCGTCAAGTGCCATCGTCAACTTGTCGAAAAGCTCATGCACTTGGCTCTCGCTGATCACGAGCGGTGGACAGATGCCGATGGTGTCGCCCAAAGGCCGGAGGATGAGTCCGCGCTCGTAGGCGCGCTGAACGACTGTCGCGCCCGCCGTCTGATGCGCATCGAACGCAATGCGCTTGTCGCCGTCCTTCATGAGTTCGATACCGCCCAAGAGCCCCTTGCCGCGAACATCGCCGACGAGCGGGTGTTCGATGAGCGCCGCCAAGCGTACCTGCATCACCTCGCCCATTTTGGCGGCCTTTGCGAAAATCTCACGTTCTTCATAGATCTCAAGCGTTCGCAAGGCGACGGCGCTGCATACGGGATGTCCGGAATAGGTAAATCCGTGGCCGAACACCGGCGCGTCCTTAGCGCTAGCCATCGGCTCATACATGAATTCGGGGATGACGACCGCGCTCATCGGCAGGTAGGCTGACGACAGCGCCTTGGCCAAGGACATGGTGGCCGGTTCGATCGGGAAGTACTCAATGCCAAAGGCCTTGCCGGTGCGTCCGAAGCCGCAAATCACTTCATCGTCGATATAGAGAATATCGTTTTCGTCCAAGACTGGCTTGAGCTTGTCGAAATAGCCAACTGGCGGTACAACAAGCCCACCTGCGCCACTAATGGGTTCGGCGATGAAGGCGGCGATGGTGTCCGCGCCTTCGCGCCTGATGAGCGCTTTCAGATTGCCGATGATGCGGTCTGTGAAGTCGGCTTCACTCTCGCCGTCCTCGTGGTCTCTGTAGTAGTGCGGTCGGTCGGTGCGCAGCACCTGCGGAATCGGCAGGTCGAAGTGCTTGTGGAACGGAGGCAGGCCGGTCAAGCTGCCGCTTGCGAGCGTTGTGCCGTGATAGCCGCCTTCGCGCGCGATGATCTTTTTCTTCTCTGGCTTTCCGATGAGGTTGTGGTAATACCACATGAGCTTGACCTGGGTGTCGTTGGCATCGGAACCCGACAGGCCGAAGAATACGCGGCCAGCCTTGAACGGCACCATCGACTTGAGTTTCTCGGCAAGGCGGATGGCGGGCTCGTGCGAGACGCCGCCAAAGAGCTGTGCGTAGGAAAGATTGCGCATGGCTTCGCTTGCGACGCTGATCAGTTCTTCCTCGCCATAGCCAAGGGCAGTGCACCAGAGGCCCGCCAAGCCTTCAAGGTATTGCTTGCCGTGCTCATCGTAGACATACACCCCTTGCCCACGCATACGAAATTGCGGCCCTTTCTCGTGGTGTGTCGGCAAGGACGTGACCGGATGCAGCAGGTGTTCGAGGTCAAGCGCGGCGAGCGAACCGGGCGGCGCGATGTTGTGCAGTACGTCAGTCAATGGTCTCTCCGTTGAGCGGGATGTAAACTAAAGGCTGTGAATTTTACCTTCCCCCGAGGAGCCGAACATGGAGCAGGACACACGAACCGAGATTGAAGCGCGAGTTTTCCGGCGCCTCGTCGCCCACTTCGATGAGCGCAAGGATGTCCAGAATATTGAGTTGATGAGCTTGGCTGGGTTTTGTCGCAATTGCTTGTCCAAGTGGTATGTGGCTGCAAGCGAAGAGCTTGGAGAGGGCATCGACTATGAGGCCGCGCGCGAAATTGTCTACGGCATGCCCTACGCCGAATGGAAAGCCAAGCATCAAACTGAAGCGACACCAGAGCAGCTAGAAGCCTTCAAGCAGCATCGTCATGACGACTAGTGTGTTCATTCAAGGTCGGCGAGGCCGCATGGGACAAGCGGTTTCGACAATCATCGAGGATGATGAGTGCTTCGCGCTCACTAGCAGGATTCAGGATGCCGATGCGGTGGTGGATTTTAGTTCGCCGCAAGGTGCGCTTGATGCTCTGCAGGCGTGTGTCGCCGACAATGTGCCGCTCGTCACGGGCACAACCGCACTTGGGTCAGACTGGCGCGCAGCGCGAGATGCGGCAGCGCGGTCTGTCGCGATACTCGAAGCACCCAACATGAGCTTGGGCGTGAACCTTGGCCATCTCGCGTTCAATCGCTCGATCTTCGCCCGCGGCGCACTGCGCGCGGCTGAATGGATACGAACAGTATCGCCGGGCACCTACTCAATGCGGGATGTGCTTGGCGGTTAGGCCGGGCCACAAGGATTCATATGGTTGCCACGGACGCCCGGACAGCCTTCGTCTTCTCCTGCGTCAGCCGCTCCTCCGTCCATTATGTAGTTTTACCCTCATAAATAGATTATCTGGCATAATTCGCCGCCAATCCTAATTAAACGAGGTTGAACAGATGCTCTTGCGTTTTGGCGTGGCCAATCATCGGTCAATTCGCGATTATCAGGAATTGTTCCTAACCGCATCTAGGCGGATCAAGCGTCAGGGAATCAGCTTCCCCGTCCTGGCGTCGCAACAGGCCGCCGTACCTGTTGTCGCGGTCTATGGTGCAAATGCCTCTGGAAAATCAAACCTAATAGATGCTTTGGGCGAAATGAGGCGGGCAATTGTCTTATCTCATCGGAGTTTAGGTGCGTTAGATCCGATCCCCAGGCATCCTTTTCAGCTAAACGGTACGGGCGCTAGGGAACCCACTCGATTCGATTGCACATTCACTATTTCCGAAACAGATGATACGAACAGAACGAGCGATCATGATGTTGCAGTGTACGAATACGGCTTTGAGCATAGCTCCACAGAATTTACTCGCGAATGGCTTTTTCGAACCACACGCAAAGAGAGGATGAGCACTCAAACGCTGTTCGAGCGGCAGACAAAAAATGGCCAAACAAGTATGAATTTTGGCAGTTCGCTACGGGGGGAAAACAAGACCATTGCTAATCTAACAAGGCCGAATAGCTTGTTCTTGTCTGCTGCCGCGCAGAACAATCATCCACAACTTGGCCGCCTGCATGACTATTTTTCTTCTCGCTGGAAGACAATTCTCAATGCAAATCCCATGACGGATCAACTCGTCGCGGAACGCTTGTCCAATTACGCGCATTTGGAGCAACTCCTGCCACTTGTACAACAAGCTGATTTGGGAATAAGCGCGATCAGGGTTGAGGAAGAAGAAACAGAGGAAAGTCAGGTCGAGCTTATTCAGGAGGTCGTCGGAGTTGTTTTAAGGCATAGGAACGAGTCTGACGAAGATGCGCCTTTCAAAAAAGCTTTATTGGACCGTCTACGCCGCCACAAGAAGCTTAGGTTTATCCACGCGACTGCCGGAGAATTCCCGCACTCGTTCGAATACAGTATGCAGAGCAAGGGCACCCAAACACTGATTTCATTTCTTATTCCTGCATTGGAGGCACTGGCGAAAGGGTCCTTTCTAGTCATTGACGAACTCGATACCAGTCTGCATCCGGATTTGGCCCGCGCTTTCGTTTCGCTCTTTAGCAGAGCGGAAATCAATCCGAATGGTGGCCAGCTAATATTCACCACGCACGATGTGACGCTATTGAGCAGCGGACTTCTTGCGCAGGATGAAGTATGGATTTCCGAAAAGGACCACGAGGGCGCATCTCGCTTTAGCCCCCTCACGGACTTCAAGCTGCGCTCCCGTGATGACATTGAAAGGGCATACCGGAACGGACGCTTCGGCGGCGTGCCTGCGAGCGACGAGTTTATCGGCCAGTCCAATAGCTGCTTGGCAAGCTGACACCAATGGCGCGCCCGAGGCACCTCAACCGCAAGCGTGCTGTTCGCGCACCTGCCGCAAGGGTTGTAATTTGCACCGAAGGAGCAGTGACCGAACCGCAGTACCTACAGTCCTTCAATGGTATTCATACAAATAAATCGGTTAATCTTGTCATCCGTGGGGCTAGCGGCGACCCTCGCAGAGTGGTGGAGCAGGCGATTCGAGAAAAAAAGTTGCTAAAAGATGACAGTCTGGCTGCTCAAGATACGGTTTGGGCAATGTTCGACCGTGATGAGCATCTGCGATTTGCTGAAGCGGTGGACATGGCCCGGGCGAACGATATCCAGTTGGCAATCTCGAACCCCTGTTTCGAAATATGGGGAATTTTTCACTATCAAGATTTTGACGCACCTGTGCAACGGCACGCTTGTCAACAAAAGCTTGCGAGCCTATGTTCCGAGTACAGCAAGAGCGGAGCAAAAGTTTTCGATGATTCCGCTGCCATTGAGAATGGCTATCACGATGCCGTGGTGCGAGCCGAGAACTCTTGCAGGCGGCGTGAAGAGGAGGGACGTTTAGACGGTAATCCGTCCACCCAAGTACATCTACTGACCGAACATATTCTGAAGTTGTCCGCATCACAATCATCGCCACGCAATTAGGGCCTAACAGGCCCTAATCCTGGTTGGCGACTGTATAGAGGCTTGGCGTCGCTCAATATGAAACCCCTGAATCGAGCGTCAAGCATTTCCCTCGTGCCCAAATCAACTGCGGAGCATTTTTTGGGCGCTGTGTCGAGCGCTATGCCGCCGCGCACACCGCATCAATCAAGCGTATTTCCGCGTTGTCTCGGAGCACTCCCAACAAGCATGGGATAATGCGCGACCGCAAGGCATCGATAGCAATCCCTTATGAATTCCGAATCCCATACCACACATAGCAAAGACAGCAAGGACGGCAAACCCAAGAAGGAGCAGGTGCTGTCAGGTGTCTCGCGCACCCTCTACAAGCACCGCAAGCTGACCATCTTTGGCGAGATCACGCAGGATGTCGCGCGCGAGGCGTGCCAGCAGCTACTCGCCATGTCACTGATTGGCGATGACGCCATCACCATATACTTAAGCTCACCCGGGGGACATGTCGAATCCGGAGATTCCATCTTCGACATCATCCGCTTCATCAAGCCAAGAGTGCGAATCTTGGGCACTGGCTGGGTCGGCAGCATCGCCACCCACATCTACCTCGCAGCGGAAAAGGAAGATCGGCTCGCCCTGCCCAACACGCGCTTTCTGATTCATCAGCCTGCGGGCGGTGCTGGTGGCGATGCTTCTGATATTGAAATCCACGCACGTGAACTCTTAAAGACACGCGAGCGCATCAATCGCATCATGGCCGCGCGAACCGGTCAGCCGCTAGAGCGAATCACCGAGGACACAGAGCGTGACTTTTGGATGAGCGTCGAAGAATCCATCGAATACGGCATTGTCGGGAAGGTGGTCGAGCGTATCGACGAGTTGGAGTAGTCACCAAATCCCCACCAAATCCGCTTCACTCCGTAGCTATCATAGATAGATTTCCCCATGAACGGCCACACTTACCCCAATACTGTCGAGACTATCGGCTATAGACTCGATGTGCGCGTCACGACCGCCGAGTGCGCGCACTGATGTGGCAAGCTGGTGGGCGTAATCTAGGTTCGTCCCGGAAGGCCCGGCCGAGCGGCGCACTTGATTAACGATGCTCTCCATCGGGGCAGGGCCGAGAAAAGCATGATTGTCCGGCGGTGCCAGATAGGTGACAGCGGAAATGGGCATGAGGCGATCAGAATCGTGCGGCAGTCGCTCGCCCTCGCTCAGTAGAATCGTGACGTTGCGTCGCTCGTAGCCGTTCTTTTCTCGATAGTCGAGCGCGTCCAAGACCTCTTCAGTGTTTTCGCCCGCGATCAGGTAGGCGGCACCGTCGCAGTGGCCGTCCTGCTCGGCAACCAATGTCACGACGCGGCCTGGCGATGCGTGCGTGCCGCGATGATCGTGCGAGCCTTGCCAATAGCGCCGCACGAATCCGGGCAATCTCGCCGCGCGTCGCTCAATGTAGGGGAAGCCTGTGCGCCAGATGATCGACCCGTAGCCGAACAGCCAGAGGTCTTTATTCATGTGTTAGCAATGATTTTCCGCGATCTGCGAGACCAGCGAGTCTTCATCCGGGAACTCACCCGTCTGATGCTTCGAGTACACAAGCACCCCGTTCGCATGCACATCAAAAACGCCACCACCGCCTTCAATGAGCCGTGTCGATGCCGCAAACTGCGCATCTATCTTGGCCGCCAAACTGACCGCCGTCGGTTTATAGTTTCACTGTACGCAGTAGGTGATCGAAGTATCCATCAGCTCGGGAGCCATACGGTGTCAAAGACGGTGAGTATAAGGCAAACAAAATGGACAAGGTAGTAGCGGAGCAGGTAGTAGCAGAGCTCAAGGATGCGCTCGGCGACAAGCAGGTGCTGACAGGGGAAGCTGTACACAGCCGCGGCGCTGGTATTTGGCGCTCCGACACGATCCAAGCGAAAGCGCTGCTGCGACCCCGATCAACTCAACAGGTGAGCGATGCTTTGAAGATATGCCATGCGCACGGTCAAAGCGTGGTCGCACATGGCGGACTCACAGGTCTCGTCGAAAGCGCTATCACCTCTGAAGACGACATCGCCTTATCGCTTGAGGCCATGGACAAGATCGAAGAGATCAATACAGTTGACCGCACCATGCTGGTCGAAAGCGGCGTCGTCCTACAGCGTATTCAGGAAGCCGCCGACGATGCCGACATGCTGTTTCCACTCGATCTTGGCGGACGCGGAAGCTGCACTATTGGCGGCAATATCTCCACCAATGCGGGCGGTAACCGGGTCGTGCGCTACGGCATGGTGCGCGACATGGTGCTTGGGCTCGAAGCCGTGCTCGCCGACGGCACTGTTGTCTCGTCCCTCTCCGGCATGATCAAAAACAACGCCGGCTATGACCTCAAGCATATGTTCATCGGCAGCGAAGGCAGCCTCGGCGTGGTCACGCGCGCCGTCTTGAGGCTGCGTGAAAAACCGAAGAGCGAAGTGACGGCGTTCGTGGCCAGCGACGAGTTTGAGAAGCTGCAACAGCTATTAAAACGCATGGATTCAGGGCTTTCAGGACGCTTGAGCGCCTTTGAGGTGATGTGGAACAACTTCTATCGCCTTGTCACCACGCCGCCAGCCAAGCAGACGCCGCCGCTCTCTCAGGACTACCCCTATTACGTGCTGATCGAGCTGTTGGGCGGAGATCAAGAAGGCGATCAGGCGCTCATGGAGTCCCTGCTCGCAGAGTGTCTAGAGGGCGGCGTGATCGTCGATGCCGTACTGGCCTCTTCAGGTGCGCAGCGGCAGGCGCTCTGGGCGATGCGCGATGACGTCGAGCAATTGCAGCGGCTTGGCGCAGGCTGCACCTTCGATGTCAGCATGAGGGTTTCGCACATGCAAACCTATGTGGACGAGGTGAATGCGCGCATGGGCAGAGATT
The DNA here is from genome assembly GCA_028283025.1 of Pseudomonadales bacterium. Taxonomy (GTDB): domain Bacteria; phylum Pseudomonadota; class Gammaproteobacteria; order Pseudomonadales; family Azotimanducaceae; genus Azotimanducus. Next base: position 21,318 of record JAPYNO010000072.1, read on the forward strand.
TCCAGCACTATGACTTGATCACCTTCGGGCATATGGGCGATGGCAATCTGCATTTCTACGCTTCCGTAGGTAGCTATAGCCCGGAGATTCGCCATCGTATCGAGGCGGCGGTCTATGAGCCTTTAGCTGCCATCGGTGGCTCGGTGTCCGCTGAGCACGGCGTCGGTCTCGAAAAGAAGCCGTGGCTCGGCATTTGCCGCTCGCCGGACGAAATCGCGTTGATGCAGCGACTCAAGCGGGCACTCGACCCCACAGGCATATTGAATCCCGGAAAAATAATCGATGCCGAGAGCAGACATTGTGAAATTCCGTTCATCAATGCATAATGGATCATTCGTGATGGTTTTCCGTTCTGATTCCGTTCTGAATTGAGCGGTAAAAGGCAGTGATGCTTGCCCGTCGGGGGTTAGCGAGTTTAGAACCCACATCACATCAATCGGAACAATAGAACAACAGCAAGTTGATGTAAGCATCATACAGCTGACATCCGGCAATCTTAGGGCTATCGGTGCCTGCGACGATGCAACTTGCAATCTTGATTTGGAAATAAAGGAAAATGGCCAGACTAGAGTTGGGCAACGAGTCCGAGTCGGCCAAGTTATCCAATCCCCCTCTCAACCATTGACCGCGACAACCCAAACTGTCATGGGCCTGAAACAGCACACGCTCTATACTGCCGAATTTTTTGCGAATGGCACTCTTTTTACAAGGCGATGCTTCAAGACACCGCCGCATTTGAGCAGGGCGGTTGACTGGCATGAGGACATACAAATGTTTTCAGGTGGGTGCTTTGCCTTTGGCGGCACGCCTGCGGAAATCCGGGCCTGCCTGTGCGGGGCGCGGCACTCTGACGGCAGGTGGGCGCGCAACGATGACGATGCTGATTTCGAATGGCAGATATCCGCCGCAGAGCGAACCCGCTTGGGCTGCAGAGCGAACTGACCGCGGCGGAATCGCTCAAGTTGTAGAACAACTGCACGCAGTGCACGCGCACTACGCAGCTCACCAACCGCCCGCAGGAAGACACCTTGCTCGACGAGATCGAGCCTATCCCCATGTGAATGCCGGAGCCGGTTCAAGCAGTTGCGCCGAGCTTGATGCAGGCGCATAATCGCGCCAAGCATTGAGGGAGGTAAACAATGCGTGTTCTAGGAACCCTTACGACCGTGGGCGCGTTGCTGACGCTGTTTTCGGCATCCGCTATCGCTCAAGAGTACGGCGCACCAAGCGATACGCCCATCACCACTGCTGATTGTGAGCAGGCGTGGGCTGTATCTTCTGCAAGCGAGAGTTGTACGACGCTCGTGCTTGCGGCTGAATCGAGTGTGCCTGGTGCTGCCCTGATTGACAACTGTGCGGTGAAAGCCAATTGCGCAGCAGAAGTGGAAGAATATGCTGGCGGAGACGATAACTCCGTCGAATACCACTTCAGCGACTACCACGGCGGGCCGGAAGGCGTCGAGCAGCTGAGAAATTGCGGCGGTCGCCTGACAGCCTTCGCAGGTCACGTCAGAGAAGACGAAGACGAAGGCTGCTGAAGCTGCTTCAAGGAAGGGCAGAGTTCGGCTGATTTGCGAATGCTGCCCTATTAACCTGCCAGAATAGGCGCGTAGCTCAGTTGGTTTAGAGCGCTACCTTGACATGGTAGAGGTCGTTGGTTCGAATCCAATCGCGCCTACCGTCTGACGGCGGCATCGAATTTTCGCTTATTTCACTGCCTGCTAGCGTGGCTGGTGCGCCTGCGATACAGCGACCGCGATGTCATAGATTGTGCGCTGAATTTCCTGCGACATGGCTTGGCCGATGAGGTCGAGCTGGCGCACCTGCGCGATGCGCTTGTCAGCGAGCCTTAGTTCACGCGAACTCAAGATAATCTGAAACACGTCCACAGCATCCGCAAGGCATATCAGCACGACATCGCGCGGGTCTGGAATGCTGTCACTCAACAGGACATCCATGAGCCGCATCTTGACCTCGCGCTCTTCGTGATCGTCCACCACCGGATAGCGCCGGCCGCCGAACACCCACAAGAACTTCTTTTCTTCTTCTCGCAAAATGCCGCGCGCCACTAAGTGCGCGAGCGCCATATCGCGAAACTCCAAGCCCCGGTCGGAAAGCTTCTGGATCCACTGCCGCGGATGAAGACTCTCGCTTGAACTTCTGATTTCTTCAAAAGCGATGTCAAGCATCGCTTCGCCGGTCGGTTCGTCACGAGTGACAAAGACCTTTTCAAGGTCACTGTCAATGTGTCCGCGCATGGCGAGATCCATCATCGCCGCACCTGCCATGAGCATTTCCATCACTGTGGGATGGACGCTTTCCATCTTGCCAGTCTCATCGTCGAGCAGCAGCAAGATAATCTCTTCTGCGAATGTCAGTCCCGCCATAGCAAATCCATGCGTAGGAATAATGTAAGCATAACGCGAAAGCCCATCTCTGTTCAGGCAGAGCCGAACCAAGTCTCGGCGATTACCTGCGCTGAGAGCGAATCAATGTCGCCTCTCCCCAAATAATCCTTGCGCTCGTGCGCTTCGCGTGTGCTGAGTCGCTCATCGACCATCTCGACAGGTTGCTCGAATCGCTCTGCAAGCTCATCTGCGAAGCCCCTCGCGAGGCCACAGATCTCGTTCTCGGTGCCGTCCATATTCAGTGGCAAGCCGACCAGGAGGACTTCTGGTCGCCAGCGCGTCAAGAGTTCTTTGATCGCTTGCCAGTCGGGCCGCCTGCGCCCGTGCTTGATGCTTGGCAGAGGCGTGGCCGATGCCGTCAGCGTTTGGCCGCACGCGACCCCAATCCTGCTCGTTCCGAAATCGAAGGCGATGACGCTCGAAACGGGCTTGTCGCTGACGCTTTGAGGGAAGTCAGGCTTCTCCACGCCGCGGCACCAAGAGGCGCAGGTCAATACCGAGCAACGCGGCGACGGCATCAAGACGGTCATGGAACGGCACCTCGAACAGCACGCGCTCATCAGCGGGGCAGCTAAGCCACGCGCTCTCCTGCATTTCCTCCTCAAGCTGCCCCGGCCCCCATCCCGAATAGCCGAGGGCAACGAGATACTTACTCGGCCCCTCACGCTCGCGGATGGCATCAAGAATTGAACGCGAAGTGGTGAGCGACAGGGTATCCGTCATCTTCATGCTTTCTTCAAGGACGACATCGTTAGAGTGCAGCACAAAGCCGCGCCCTCTTTCCACAGGGCCGCCTTCGAGCACATAGATGCCGTCATCAAAGCTCGTGTTTGGGCTGAGCTGCTCCAAGAGTTCAGCGACCTTCAAGTCCGTTGGCCGATTGACCATGATGCCAAAAGCACCACGTGCCGAATGCTCGCAGATGTAGGTAACGGTATTGCCGAAATAGCCGCCCATCTGGCTCGGCATAGCCAAGAGGAAGTGGTTGCTGAGGGAGAAGGCGGTACTCATTATGGTCAATATACAGGCAAATTAGATAATGCGCAGTGCATCACCGACTTGCACCACGCCGCTCGAGCGCACATAGGCGCGAAGCCCGGCCTTGTGCGTGAATTCGCGCACGATGCGCACCGCCGTGATTTTTGGGTTCGCGAGTCTGCTGCCGAGGGTCCGGCAGGGTTCGCACAGCTCCATGCCTTCAAACTCAACTTGGCCGACAGTGAAACGCTTGCCGACAAGTCGATTGAGGGCTGCTCCGCGCGTGACCAGATTACGCCCGGTGTCGGCCGCGGTGATTACGAGGCCAGTCCTGTCGTTGAATGCCTCAACCTCTTCGGCCGCAATGAAGGAGGCCGTGACCGGCAACTCCCCGGCATGTCGGTCGCCGAGCAGGCCGAGTCCTACTTGGATTTGAACAAGGTTTGTTTCTTGCTGCGGACTCGCGTGTTCCGGCGCGATGCAGATGGATTCGATGTGTGACATTGTATGGAAGCCCCTTCATTCCGGCGAGAACCAGCGCGTGCAGCCGCGCATCTTCAACAGCTTGTCAGCGAGCAGCAGACTCTCAAACGCGAATCCTGCGATGAACGCCAGTATGCCAATCATTGCGCCGTTTTGCGTATCGATCAACATCGCCGCACCACGCACCACCAACGAGCATGAACGCCTGCACTGACTCGAACAGAAAGAGCAGCATGATGCCCGCAAAGGAAAGACCAAATAATCGCGTGTGAGATCATCAGTTCGGTGGTGAGCACGGCAGGAAGAACCACGCCGCCATGCCGGGTGTGACGTTCGCTTTTCTCTGGTATGCCGCTTGACGCCAGTTCAGGCATAGTGCAGACTCTTAAGACATCTCGTACCGAAACACTTCCCCACCCTTCATGACGAAATGCACCTTGCAGAACTGTTCAATGTCGGGTAGCGGAGCGCCGGGCACGGCGATGGCGGAGACTCCAGAAGCCGACTAAAATGCTGAGGCGATAGAACTCCATATGAAGGTCAGGGATTCGTTGCCACTCTCAAACGAGGCGATCTCAAGAGGAACCAACATGCAAAATCCATCGGGTATTGATGGTGCCATGAGCGCCTTAGAACTATTGTGCGAGCAGTTAGATATGGCGAGAACAGAATTCAATCAGCGTATCTCAGAAGTGGCGAAAGCCAGTGACTATTCGCAGGTACGCGATCTGACCAAAAAGGCGGAGTCACTTGGCTCCTTTAAGAAAAAAGCTGACACACTTTCGACAGAGATTAAGGAAGCGTTTGGTCAATCTGTTATTCCGAGTCCACTAACACGCCATTCAAAGTCACTTGCGACAACTAGTTCGGCAGACGGCGGCACCTTACTAATCTTGACCAACAAGTGCTGTCAAGCTCGCGCACGCTATTGTGATGGCTCATTGTGGGTACTGCGTGGTTCGATCATTTCACCTGTTGAGCGTAAGTCTCTTATCAACAAGTGGCGAAATCTGCGGCAACGACTTCGAGATCAGAATGATCTGAGTATCCATCACCCTGACGATGCACTGGTTCTAGGACGAGACATCAAGTTCAAGAGCCCGTCCGGAGCCGCCTGTTTCGTTGTTGGCTATAGCGTGAACGGAAACAGATCATGGGTAGTGGAACAATCAGGTGAAAGCTTCGGGGATTGGCTTAGTTCACAGGGCACAATATAGGCTTCCGAACTCATCCACTAAGATTAGGGAGGCGGCGGCAGTGGGAAGTAGCACAATAGTCAAGGCCTCAATTGCTGATCATCGTGTTTTTTCGTGGTTACTAGACGAAGACCTGCTGCATTGACTGCTTTCAGCACTGTCGCAAATTCGGGGTTTCCTCTTGCGCTCAGTGATCGATACAGGGACTCGCGGGCAAGCCCTGTTTCTTGGGCTACGCGAGTCATACCCCTCTCTCTCGCGATCTTGCCGAGAAGCTCAATAAATCCCTTGGCATCCCCGTTCTCCAGCGCCAAGTCCAGCCCATGTATTAGTTCAGTCTGAGCGTGCGCATTCTGTTCTAAATCAGATTCATCGCGAGTGGCCACTTGATCGTATTCTGCAAAGAGTGAGATCTCTTCGAATTGTGCAATATGCTTCTTCAGCTTGTCCCGCACGTTTGATGGGCACTTCGAAACAACAACCTCCCAGTCCTCCTTGCTAGAAAGCGTGACTTGTTGCTTGTCGGATACGTCGATCAATACGGCCTTCTTCGAACTATCAACTAGGCGCAGGAGGTTCATGACGGTCCCGAGGCTCTTGCCGTCCCATATCATGAGGCCAAACTCGGCTTCCCTCGCCATCTCCTTGTCCTTCGCAGCATAAAAATTAAAGTCCCTTCTGCCTTTTTGCGTGATGACTTTGCGGGTCTCCCAAAATCCAATGTTGTTTCGGCACTTGTCTCCGGAGCAATAGACGGTCACACGATCATAGTGAGCAGCAGCCAAATACGACTGCACTGCCTTATCCACGCCATTGGCATCTCCAACGAGTACCGAATGCTGTCTTTCCATGACATTTTTGAGGCGGACTCGCGCCTCCTCTGGCAATCGAGAGATGTGGCGCGAACCGCCGACAAATACGCGGATCATCGGTTGCTCCTGGTCTTGGTGATGGTTAGCACTCGAACAGCTTGCGCACATCCTTCGTTCATAAGCAACTCTGTGATGGTGTTCAAGGTTGTTCCAGAACGGTACAAGTCGTCAAACAACAGAATGCTCTTTCCAGCCGTTGAATCCGTGTTTACTGCATAGAGACCTTGCATCAATTCACGCCGCTCATCGGCGAACTGGACACCCTTCAAGGGCGTGGGCGCTCGTCGGGTCGTTACGCAGTCCACAACTGGGAGGTTCAGTTCGCGCCCGATTCCGTGAGCAAGCACCCCTACCGGCTGCACCTGTCGATGACCGGAAGGTGGCACCGGAACAATCACATCAAACTTGGACCGAGATCGCTTAAGGAAAGTTGATGCCGCCTGTACGATTCTATGTGACGCCGAGAGATCGTTCCGATATTTCAATTGGTACAGCAGTTCTCCTATTTCAGAACGAGTCGTGTCGTAAATGTCATAACCGTGCTGGTCCATTCCAAGGTAGACGCTGGAGAGCGTATGCATATCCAAAGCATAGCCACGTATCCAGTTTCCTGTAATTCGTGTTGGGTTAATTATAATTGCCAACAGATCTACCAAACGCTCACGTCAGAACAAAACTCACTGTAACCCAAGGGTTACAGTGTGACAAGAGGTTCCCTTAGGCTGTGCCGTCATTCTATGGACTGTCGGACAGCGTCTGAAAGTTGCTTGCCAACTGGCTTTCAGCCCCTGCATAGCTTCAAGAAATGACAACATGTGTCAACAATGCTAATTCATCATGTGCACAATAGGCCAAAGAAAGTTTGACGCCCTTCTGGTGCCCTCAATACAAATGCCGATTGAACTTTTCGACACGCCTGACGTCTACTCGGCCGATGCCTCCGCACCGCTCGCTACGCGCATGAGGCCGCGTGCACTTGATCGTTTTGTCGGTCAATCGCACCTCTTGGGCGAAGGCGGCGCGCTCGCTGGCATGCTCGCCGCCAAGCGGCTGCATTCCATGATCCTCTGGGGACCGCCGGGCTGTGGCAAGACAACCTTGGCGCGCCTCATCGCACGCGAGGTCGAAGCCCGCTTCGTCGAGCTGTCGGCGGTGACTTCGGGTGTGCGCGACCTACGGCGCGAAGCCGATGAAGCGAAGCGGCTGCTTCACGCAAGACAGATCAAGACGCTCTTGTTCGTGGACGAAATTCATCGCTTCTCCAAATCGCAGCAGGATGCCTTGCTGCCGCATGTGGAGTCGGGTGTCTTCAATCTGATTGGCGCGACCACCGAGAACCCGTCGTTCGAGGTGATTTCGCCGCTACTCTCGCGTGCCCGCGTTTACACGCTCAAACCCTTGACCGACGAAGATATGGACCGGATTCTTGATGCGGCGCTTGCCTGTCCTGAGTACGGGCTTGGTGAAAAGGAACTTGTCCTTGATGATGCTGCGCGCGGGTTTCTCAAGCGAGCGGCAAACGGCGATGCAAGGGCGGCCTTGAATGCGCTCGAAATCGCTGCCGAATTAGCCTCCGATGGCTGCGTGACAAGCGCACTTGTCGAGGCGGCGCTCGAAAGGCGCACCCGCTATGACCGGCTCGGCGACGCCCACTACGACACTATTTCGGCATTCATCAAGAGCATTCGCGCATCGGACCCGGACGCCGCGCTCTACTATCTTGCGCGCATGCTTGATGCAGGCGAGGACACACAGTTCATTGCCCGCCGACTGGTGATTTCCGCCGCCGAGGATATTGGTCTTGCAAGCCCCAATGCCCTGACGCTTGCCGTTGCCGCGCAGCAGGCGGCACACTTCGTCGGCATGCCGGAAGCGCGTATTCCGCTTGCCGAAGCCACCATCTATCTTGCTGCCGCGCCAAAATCAAACTCGGCGTATCTCGCTATCGATGCCGCGCTTGATGCGGTGAGAACGGGCCGCGATGAACCTGTGCCGCTGCATCTTCGCAACGCGCCGACGGGTCTTATGAAATCCCTAGGTCATGGCGAGGGCTATGTGTATCCGCACGATGCGCCCGAGCACTTTGTTGCAAGCGAGAACTTACCGGAGAAACTGCGCGACAAGCGCTTCTACTGGCCAGGAGAACTAGGGCTTGAAGACGGCATGAGGGCGCGCCTGAATGCGTGGTGGGGGAAACGGTATGTGAAGGAGGGCGATGCCGAGTGATAAACTCAAATACAATGTGTGGGAACGCTCGTGTATGAATCGTGCTTTGTTTGAGTTCATCGCACTGCCAGGTAGATGGCTTGCGCTCGTTCTGCTCGCTGTGTTGCTTGCGGGATGCCCTCGCTCGGTCGAGGACATTGACGATGAAGAACAAGCCGCGCCGTTGCTGCACCTGCCCCAGGAAGTTGATGTCAGCCATTTGGCGCTGATCGCCGAATCGCACATCGGCGATCTTGACACCATGCTTGAGCGGCGCGCTGTTCGTGCGCTCGTCGTGCGCAGCAGGACATTCTTTTTCTTTGAAGGCGCGCAGCTGCGTGGATTCTCCTACGAAATGCTGAAGGCGTTCGAGAAGTTTCTCAACGACAACCTCGAGCCCGGTGCGCTGCCAGTGAGTGTCGTGTTCGTGCCCGTGACGCGAGACCAGATTATTCCAGCGCTGCGTCAAGGATACGGTGATATTGCGGTGGCTGACCTCACCATCACAGCGAGTCGGCTTGAGCAGGTCAACTTCTCGATACCGGTCTACAAGGACGTGCGTGAACTCGTGGTGCTCGGCCCCTCGAGCCAGAAGATCGATAGTCGCGATGACCTAGCCGGACAGGTCTTCTTTACGCGCGCTTCGAGCAGCTACTACGAGAGCCTTTTGAAGCTCAATCAAGCATTCGAGGCCGAGGGCAGATTGCCCATGACCATCAATATCGCGGACGAGCACCTAGAAGACGAAGAGCTTCTGGAGATGGTGGACGCGGGCATTCTGCCGGGCATCGCCATGGACTCACACACGGCAGCTTTCTGGTCGCAAATTTTTCAGGACGCCCAAGTGCGCGAAGACCTCATTATCAGGGACGGCGCCGACATCGGCTGGGCGTTCAACCATGGCATGCCGAAGCTCGAAGCGGCCGTCAACGAGTTCCTCAGCAGTCACGCCCAAGGGTCGCTTGTCGGCAACGTGCTCTTTCGTCGCTATCTGGAACGGACCGACTATCTCGACAACGCCTTGCGTTCCTCTGAACTGAAAAAATTCCACGATACCGCGCATCTGTTCAGACGCTATGCCGACCGCTACGACTTTGACTGGCTGATGATCATTTCGCAAGCCTATCAGGAGTCGCGCCTCGACCATAGCCTTGTCAGCGATGCCGGCGCGGTTGGCATCATGCAGGTACTGCCCGAAACCGCCGCCGACAGGCATGTCAATATCGACGACATCACCGTGCTTGAAAACAACATCCATGCTGGCAACAAATACTTGCGCTACATACGCGACACCTATTTCGAGTCCGAGCCCATGGATGATCTCAACAAGACGCTCTTTTCGTTCGCGGCCTACAACGCCGGGCCGAACCGCATTTCAAGACTGCGTAACGAAGCGGCGCGGCGCGGACTCGACCGCAACGTCTGGTTCGACAACGTCGAAGTCATCGCCGCGCGCCGCATTGGCAGTGAGACTGTCGAGTACGTCAGCAATATCTACAAGTATTGGGTGGCGTTCACTTTGAGTCGGGACAGGCTGACGGCATCGGCGATGCAAGCCTCAAAATAGCGCGATCACATCTCGCGCATGACCTCAGCGAGATTCAACAGCACATTGTCGATATCCGCACGGCTGACGCCATAATGCGTGACCAAGCGGGCGAGCGTTTTTTCGCTGTCCATGACAATGCCCCGTTCCTGAAGACGCTGTGCAAGCTTGTGGCCGATGTCCCGCTCGGTCTGAAAGTAAATGATGTTCGTTTGCACCGCCTCCGGGTCGAGCACAATGCCTTGGATTTCGGCGAGGCCGTAGGCGAGGCGCTTGGCGTTCTCATGATCTTCGGCAAGCCGCTCAACCATATGGTCGAGCGCATAGATGCCAGCCGCTGCGACCACGCCAGCCTGCCTCATGCCGCCGCCAAGCATTTTGCGCCAGCGCCGCGCTTAGTCAATGAAGTCTGCGTCGCCAACAACGACACTGCCAACAGGGCAGGCAAGGCCTTTTGACAAGCACACGCTGACACTGTCCACGGGCTCAGCAAGCGCCGCAGCGTCCACCCCAAGCGCCACTGAAGCGTTGAAGAGACGCGCGCCATCAAGATGCACCTTGAGTCCGTGCGCGCGCGCCGCCTTCGCCATGCGCATCGTCGTCGTGGCATCAATGGGTGCGCCGCCCGCAAGGTTGTGCGTGTTTTCGATGGCGAGCAAGCGCGTTGGTGCGAAGTGGACATTGGGCGGATTGATGGCAGCCTCAATGTCTTCTGCGCGAAACGCGCCGTCTTCCTCGTTAGTCAAAGGTTCTAGGCACAATCCGCCGAGTACGCTCGCCGCGCCCGCCTCGTACTTGAAAATGTGCGACTGGCGACCAATAAGCACCTGGTCGCCGCGCGCCGCTTGGCTCAAGAGCGACACCAAGTTGCCTTGCGTGCCAGAAGTCACCAGCAGTCCCGCCTGCTTGCCGAGCATGGCGGCGGCCTTCTCTTGCAAGGCGTTGACGGTCGGGTCTTCGCCGTAGACATCATCGCCAAGCGCTGCCTCGTGCATCGCGCGGCGCATGGCCTCGGGCGGCAAGGTCACGGTGTCGCTGCGAAGATCAATGAGATGTTTCATGGCACCTATGCTCACAGCCTGACAAGGCTCGCGCCAATGCGCCAAGTGCGATCGATTTCGAGCGGCGCATCGCCGCGGCGAAGCGATTGCGGCAAGGGTGCGAATGGCGCGGCGAGTTCAACGATGTGCTGCGCCGCCGCATCAAGGCGCGCATTGCGTGAAGATTCAGTCACTTGGACGTAGGCGAGGCTGCCATCGGGATGAATGCCGACCAGCAAGCGCAGGCTGCCACGAATGCGATTTCCGTCATCGTCGGTCGGGAAGTTGAGCCGCCCAACTCGCTGCACTTCGCGTTGCCAAGACGCGAGATAGGCGCGCGCTTCTGAAGGAAGACCCGGTTGATCGGTGAGGCGAATAGGCGCACCTTGTCCTGAGCCCTGCGATGCTCCAGCTCGCCAAGCTGTGCGCAGCGACTCCACAGGCCGCAGCGCTCTGGCTGGCTCGCTGATGGCGGTATTTTTTTCAGGCGGGGCCATGGTCGTTACAGGCAGCTCTGGAGCGAGAGTCGGCGAGGTTGATTCTTGCATCCGGGGCGGCGCTTCAGGCACGCGAAACTCGACGCTTATTTTGGTTTGGTGAGGCGGCGCACTCGTTGCAGTCGGCATGATCTCGAAGGGCAGGTTGAGAATCAGCAGCGCATGGGCGGCAAGAGACAGCGCGCAGGCGATCAGCAGGCGCACTGAAGACGATTCAAGATAGCCGCGCTGCAACATGGTCGATGAGCCGCTCGGCAAGGTCTATGCCTGTGTGCGCTTCGATTTCGCGCACGCAGGTCGGGCAGGTGATATTGATCTCAGTGAGATATTCGCCAATGACATCGATGCCGACGAACAGGAGACCGCGCTCTTTGGCAACGGGTGCGATTTGACGCGCAATCCACTTGTCCCGCTCGCTCAGTTCGCGCACCTCGCCATGGCCGCCAGCCGCGAGATTGCCGCGTGTTTCGCCTGCGGCTGGAATACGCGCAAGCGCGAACGGCGCGGGTTCCCCATTGATCAAGAGAATGCGCTTGTCGCCTTGGCGAATCTCCGGGATGTACTGCTGTGCCATGATCGGCACTTGGCTATGCTCGGTCAGCATTTCGATCATCACAGAAAGATTCGGGTCGCCTGCTCGCACTAGAAACACGCCCGCGCCGCCCATGCCGTCGAGTTGCTTCAAGATCACATCGCCGTGCTCGGACGCGAACTCGCGAATAACCTCGGCGTCTTGCGTCACGACCAGCGGTGGATGGCAGCCCTCGAATTCGGTCGCAAAGAGCTTTTCGTTGCAGTTCCGCAGGCTGTCAGGCCGGTTGACCACGAGCGTGCCTAGGTTGCTCGCACGCTCAAGCAAATAGGTCGAATAGATGTAGCGCATATTGAAGGGCGGGTCCTTGCGCATGAACACGACATCAAAGCTGCCAAGTTCGACCTCGCCAACATCCCGGCAGCGAAACCAAGGGCCGGGCAAGGCGTCCTGCGCAGCGAGTGTTTCCGAAAACCGCCCGAGCAACGCAAACGCAAAAGCACTCGCCACCGCCTTGCCGCGCTTCAACGACAGGTGCTGCTGCTCAAACTGAAATACCTGCCACCCGCGCCTTTGCGCCGCGCGCATGAGGCTCAAGGTCGAATCCTTCGTCACATCGAAGTCCGTCACCGGGTCTGTTAAGAATGCTGCGCGAACCAAGATAAGGTCAAATCATAGTATCTAGGCTCAAATGTTCGCATTGACAAGCAAGATTCGCAATGGGGATCTAGTGTCCTGTCCGGTTAATTCGTGTGATTATTCTTGGCCATTTCGCTAGTCAGCACACGGTAGAGCGTAAGTTGCTACAATTCGCTCATGGTCAATCAGTCCCTAGATTCAACTTGCTAGTGCAACGCTCCAAAAGTTAAGAAGGGCCGGGTGGGGTAACATCCTCCGGTTCACAACAACGTTGGAGGCTTGCCATGGCAAGGAGCTACACCCACCTGACCCCGGAAGAGAG
>JAPYNO010000073.1 GCA_028283025.1 Pseudomonadales bacterium
GATTAGCGTCCCATGCTGGACGAGACCTTCCCGGTCCTGCCACCGCCTGTGGGCGACCCCATCAGGGGGCGCCCACAGCATAATTCAATCAGACAAGACTTTCTGATGCTGTCAAGCATTTGGATGCTAAGAGGCTTGTCTTGGGCAAGCAGAGGATCATTGAGCCGTGTGTCGTAATAGCGTTCGCAGCTTTCGTCTGACTTCTGTTTGATATTGTTGAAATCAGCACGACCTAGGTCGCCGTCCACTTCTTCAAGAGCCAACTCGTCTCGCAGTGCCTTTTGGGCGCGATTCAGGTGTCGTGGCCAGCCAAATGAGAGTGCTGCGATATAGCGTGCGGCCTGATCTCGGCCTCCTGCGGCGCCTATTGTATTGAGCATATGCATCGTGGATTCTGCGCTTTCAGCCTGTGACAGTTCCCCCATATTGAAGGGCGCTTCCTCGCTCATGCGCGAGAGTCCTTCAACGGCATCAATACGGCCTGTCGTGTGGGAAAGTCCGGTGAAGAGCACGATGCAGGGAATTGTGACGAGACCACGACCAAGCCCTTCGGTATGCAAGGCGAGAAGCGTTTTGCCATAAGGCTCGATACGCGCATGTGCTTCGTCGATATGAATAACGAGCTGCGTGTCTTTCTTTGACCATGCGTATAGCGCTTCACTTGCAAGGGACGCGAACGCTTGAAAGTTGATAATCGGTGTGGCGCCTGCCAAATCACCAACCCTCTCAATGGTCTTCGCAACGCGGACGCGGAAATCCTCATCAAGTGTTTGGCTTGCGGCTGCGAGTATCAACGATTCAATGCTGTGCATGTCAGCTTCCGTCGGGCGCGCAAAGAGCACCCGTTCTTTCCGCATGGTTTTTTCAAGCTGCTTGGCGAGTGAGGTTTTTCCGCAACCCGGCGGTCCTTGATATATGCTAAAGACGGCTTGCGTCTTTTGACCTGCCCTCTTGAGGGCTTCTCTGAAAGCATCGATTTCAAGGTGCCGTCCGGCAAAGAACTGGGCAATATCACGATCATCGAACGTGATGTCTTCAGCGAGTCCTCGGCGAAACGTCATGATGGCAGCCTGCTAGCTCGAATCATTCCTATGCGCACCGTTTGATTTCTGGATAGATTGAATTCTACAACCATAGAAGCAGGCGGGATCGAATTGGTAAATTAACCCGATTCGCTGCACTCCCATCCATCGCCCTCGCTATCGGCAACACAGTCGTAGCGGCCGCTCGCCAATGGCTCGGCATTGTTTTCGGTATCTCGGACATCCGCAGGCGCTGCTGCGTCCGCGTTGTCGCCGCGGCAACCGGCGAGTGCCAAAAAGACAACAAGGGCGAGCGGCCCAAGCTTCATTGAGGTGCGTTGAACAGGCGGCATGGTCGTGCATTGAATGAGCCAGAGGCGCACATTTTAACCTGTGCAATCAAATCGTCATACGTTCAATGTAGGCTATGATGCGCACACCTTGCCGGGGCATCAGCCTCAACTGCCATGCCAAGTTCGAATCGCACATCGCGCGTGCCGCGGATATTGCGCCTCAATCACGCCGGGATGCCCGTCTCATGGGCAACCTGGTACGAGGCATCGCGGCTCTATGCGCGAGATTTGGTGATTTGGACATTGGGAGACCCGGTCATCAAGCTTCGCGGTGGCTATTCGCGCAAGCTAAGCCAAGTATCGGAACTCGATATTCACGGCATCGTCGCCTGCCGCGGAAAGATCTTCGAGCGCGGCAGCCTGGTGCCGCCGGTGAGCAATCCAGCACTCTTTGCGCGCGATGGCCAAATGTGCATGTATTGCGGCGTGGAGAGTCGCGATTTGACCCGCGACCACCTGGTGCCAAGATCGAGAGGCGGCGCCGACAGTTGGGAAAACGTGGTGGCGGCCTGCTACAAGTGCAACCACCGCAAAGGCAACAGGCTGCTTGAGGAAAGCGGCATGGAGTTGCTCGCGCTGCCTTATGTGCCGAATTTCGCGGAGTACCTCGCGCTTATCAACAGCGGCCGAATACTCGCCGATCAAATGGACTTCTTGAGAGCACGATTTGCGAGGAATAGTCGGTTGAAGGCTGCGTAAGCTTCGTGGCTCGAGCTTTTTCTAAGAAAGTCAGCCTTTATACGGACGGTTCCTGCCTTGGCAATCCAGGGCCGGGAGGCTACGGCGCGATTCTTGACTTTAAGGGGCATCGTAAGGAGCTTGCCCAAGGGTTTCGCCTCACCACCAACAACCGCATGGAGTTGCTTGCGGTCATCGAGGGCCTCTCGGCGCTGACAATGCCGTGCCGCGTGACTGTCTACAGTGATTCCGAATACGTCGTCAAAGCGATGAAGGGCGGCTGGCCGCACAAATGGCAGCGAAACGACTGGAAGCGCAAGGGCAATAAGCCAGCCGTGAATTCCGATCTGTGGGAGCGGCTGCTCGCATTGTGCGAGACGCATGATGTGCAATTCGTGTGGGTGCGGGGGCACTCTGGACATGCCGAGAATGAGCGCTGTGACCGACTTGCCAACGAAGCGGCGAGAGGCAAAGAACTGGTTGACGATGAGGGGTATGCGGGCGCGTAGCTACCCCGGCCGAATCGCACGGCTTGGTGCTGCGCCCATATCGAAGATCTCGTAGCCGTCAGCGATGAGTTCGTCGCGAATGGCGTCCGAGCGGGCGAAATCTTTCAGCGCGCGCGCCTTGTCGCGCTCTTTGAGGCGAGCAAGCACTCTTGCATCAAGATTGCGCGTTGCGTGCAAGTACGCTTGCAAAGCATCATGCGAAAAGAGACCGAGCAGACGCCCAGATGTCTGTAAAGTTGCCTGCAATGCCTGTCGTCCTTCATCAGCGTTTCGATTCGCTTCGCGCCCAAGTTTGTTCATGGCGGCAAAGGCGCGCGGTGTGTTGAGATCGTCAAGCAGCGGTTGCCAGACAGTGTCCGCGACTGCGCCCGCACCCGCACCACTGGTGTCTTCATTTGGCAACCTGTCATCTTCGATCAGCGTCTCATAGAGTCGAAACAGCGCCGTGCGCGAGCTAGCGAGCAGCTTGTCGCTAAACGCTAGCGGCCCGCGGTAATGCGCGCTCAAGAGCGCATAGCGAAGCGTCTCGCCTGTGTGCTCGGCCAACAGGTCTCTGACGTTGCGAATATTGCCGCGTGATTTCGCCATTTTCTCTTGTCCTAGCGTCAACATGCCGTTGTGCAGCCAGAAGCGCGCGAACTCATGCGTCCCGGAATGCAGGCAGACGCTCT
The DNA here is from genome assembly GCA_028283025.1 of Pseudomonadales bacterium. Classification (GTDB taxonomy): domain Bacteria; phylum Pseudomonadota; class Gammaproteobacteria; order Pseudomonadales; family Azotimanducaceae; genus Azotimanducus. Next base: position 3,234 of record JAPYNO010000073.1, read on the forward strand.
GTGCGCGCTCGTTCTCGTGATGCGGAAAGACCAAGTCCGAGCCACCGCCATGAATATCGATTGGATAGCCAAGCAGTTCGAGGCTCATGGCGCTGCATTCGATATGCCAGCCCGGGCGGCCACGCCCCCAAGGACTCTCCCACCCGGGCTGATCATCGCTTGATGGCTTCCAAAGCACGAAGTCTTTGTCGTCGCGCTTGTAAGGCGCCGGGTCAATGCGCGCACCCGCAAGCTGTTCGTCCGGGTTACGCCGCGACAGGCTGCCGTAGCCTGGCCAGCTTGGCACAGAAAACAGGACATGTCCCTCGGCGCAATATGCGTGGTCAGCCTGAATGAGGCGCTCGATACAGCTCATCATCGCCTCGATATAGTCGGTGGCGTGCGGCGTATGCACAGGCTCCAAGCAGCCGAGCGCCTGCATGTCGGCTTGATAGGCTGCTGTGTAGCGCTCGGTCAAGGACTGTGGCGCTTCTCCACTGCGCTCGCAAGCGGCGATGATCTTGTCATCAATGTCGGTGATATTGCGCACATAGTCCACACGCTTGTATTGGTGGCGAAGTACGCGGTAGAGCGTGTCGAACACAACAGCCGAGCGTGCGTTGCCGATATGCACAAGGTCATAGACGGTCGGGCCGCAGACGTACATAGTGACGCAGTCCGGTTCGGCTGGTTCAAACATCTGCTTCTTTCGCGTGCGCGTGTCGAAGAGCCAGAGGTTGCCCGTCGAGAGATCATCAGGCACCTGTGCGCACCTCGACCATGTTGCCTTCCACCTGAAGATAAAAGCAGCTCTGACGATTGGTGTGGCAGGCAGGGCCGGCCTGCTCAACTTCAAGCAGGATAGTATCGCCGTCGCAGTCGATGCGTAGCGACGTGAGCGACTGCGTATGCCCTGAAGTCTCGCCCTTGCGCCAAAGCGTGTTGCGTGATCGCGAGAAATAGCAGACCCTTCCGGTTTGCAGCGTCTCCCTGAGCGCATCGATGTTCATCCAGGCGAGCATCAGCACTTCGCCGCTGTGCGCAGATTGCGCGATGGCTGGCACCAGTCCGTCAGCGTTGAATTTGATCTCGGAAAGAATGGCCTCAAGATCAACGCGCATGCCCTCATCTGCCGCTTCAAGTTGTTTGAAAAGGCTGCTCATGTGCCAAACCGCTGTTCAAGATAGCAATAGACGGCGTGTAGCGACGGGCAATCGCCGCCGATAGGATGCCCGGGGCGCTTATGCGTGTTCCAAGCCATCAAATCGAAATGCGCCCAGTCGATGGATTCTTCAACAAACGCCTGTAGGAACAGCGCCGCGTAGATGGCGCCGTTGAATGGCCCGTAGCCAGCATTATTGAGGTCGGCTACTTTGCTTTTGATCTGCCATTTGTAAGGCGTGTGCAGCGGTAGTTGCCAGACTGGATCGCCGACTGATTCCCCTGTAGCAAGCAGCTCGGCGGCAGTGTCTTTGCAGTTCGCGAACATGGCGGGCAGCGCCACGCCCAGGGCGATACGCGCAGCGCCGGTGAGCGTTGCGAAGTCAAGCACGAGGTCGGGCGACTCTTCGCAGCCGAGCGCGAGCGCATCGGCGAGTATCAATCGGCCTTCAGCATCAGTGTTGCCAATCTCGACGGTCGTGCCTTTGTAGGTCTTGAGGATGTCTCCTGGTCTGAAGGCATTGCCGGAGATGGCGTTTTCAACTGTTGGCAGCAGCAGGCGCAAGCGCACAGCAAGCCTCTGGTCAATGATGAGTTTCGCCAAAGAGAGTGCGATGGCCGCACCGCCCATGTCCTTTTTCATGAGCTTCATGCCTGTAGCGGACTTGATGTCAAGACCGCCCGAATCAAAGCATACACCCTTGCCCACGAGCGTGACTTTGGGATGCGACGGATCGCCCCAAGCGATATCGATGAGGCGCGGTGGGTCCGCGCTCGCGCGGCCAACGGCATGAATGGCGCAAAAGTTCGCGGACAACAGATCATCGCCGACAGTGACGCGGTACTCGGCGCCCGCTTGCTTGGCCATCTCCTCGGCGATCTCGGACAAGTGCGAAGGCAACAGGTCTGATGCGGGCGTATTGATGAGGTCGCGGGCCGACCAGATGGCGTTTGCGATGTTCGCGATTCGCGACATGTCCATGCCCGCTCGCGTTTTCAGGCGCGGCTTCAGCTTGGTATCGCGTTTGTATCGGTCGAACGCATAGCCGCCGAGTGCCCAGCCCAATAGCCCAGTTTCGAGATCAGGCAGATCACCAACGAGATCGAAGTCGCCTTCCGGTAGGGATTCGACAGCGCGGGCGAGCGTATCGAAGCTCTCCTCTTCTTTGGCAAGAAGAAGCACGCTTGCAGGTTCGTCCGTAGTCTCTGGCGGCAGCCACAGCGGTTTGCGGCCGGATGGCTTGATGCGCTGAACTTCGAGCCAGCGGCGCCTTGCTTCGCTCTGCTCTGCGAGCCACATATCAAACTCAGACTCCAAGAGCCAGATGAGTGGGGTCGTATCGGTCTTATCGACCGTGAACAGGTCTTGTGGAGACATCAGACTTGCATCACGCGAATCTGATTGGCATCCTCGTGCCGAAGACCAAGATTATTCCCTTCGAACACTCGATCAGCGCGATAGCTTGACCGCACCAGCGCTCCTGCGGCGACTTCGCAAAAGCCAAGGCCGAGGCCGGCATCGCGCAATTCATCGAATTCCTGCGGCGTTACCCAGCGCTCGACGGTCAAGTGATGCTTGGTGGGCTGCAAGTATTGGCCGAGCGTCACGATGTCAACGCCGTGCGCGCGCGCATCACGCATGGCTTGCAGAACTTCGTCGCGGGTCTCACCTAAGCCGAGCATAAGGCTCGTCTTGGTGAGTACATCGGCGCGCATGTGCTTAGCGGCCGCAAGCACATCAAGCGTTTGCTGATAGCTAGCGCGCGGGTCGCGCACTTTTCGAGTGAGCCGCTTCACGGTTTCAAGATTCTGCGCAAAGACATCTAGGCCGGATTCGACCACGATGCGAACTGACTCCATGTCACCACCAAAGTCGGGCGTCAGCGCTTCGACATTGACACCTGGGCAGCGTTCGATGATGCGTCGAACGCAAGCCGCGTAGTGCGCGGCACCGCCATCGGCAAGATCGTCCCGGTCAACCGATGTCAGCACCACATACTTGAGGTTCATGAGCTCAACCGTGCGTGCGGCGTTGTCCGCTTCTTGCGTGTCGATCCAGCCATGTGGATTGCCGGTATCGACGGCGCAAAAGCGGCAGGCGCGCGTGCAGACGCTGCCCAAGAGCATGATGGTGGCCGTGCCGTGCGTCCAGCATTCGGCCATATTCGGGCAATGCGATTCCTCGCACACGGTATGGAGGTTCGATGCGCGCAGAAGACCGCGCAGACGCGAGACGCCATCGCCAGACGGCACCCGCACCCGCAGCCACGGAGGCTTTGTGCCCTTCGCACTGATCCCTTGTGCACTACTCGACTTGATGCCGTTACGAATAGCCACCGTGCCTTGGCGTGTTCGGTATTTTTCGCCGCTTGCGACGCTAGGGAAGGTCTTGTCTGATTGAATTATGCTGTGGGCGCCCCCTGATGGGGTCGCCCACAGGCGGTGGCAGGACCGGGAAGGTCTCGTCCAGCATGGG
>JAPYNO010000074.1 GCA_028283025.1 Pseudomonadales bacterium
CTATTGGGCGTAATTCTTATTTTATTCTCAACTCCCCAAATTCAAGGAAATCAAAAAAAGTTCTTATATTTCAATATTTTTTTATTTTACAATGACGCACGCCACCACCAAGAAAGCGCACTGGCACGAACTCTTCCGGTCAGGCAGTATGGTCGCACTCGATAGGAAATAGGCAAGAATGAACCATAGACAGCCCAAACGCCCCCGCCGCTGCCTGCTCTCGGTGCCGGGCGGCAATCCAAGAATGCTCGAAAAGGCATCCGGCCTTGAGGTAGACGAAGTGTTCCTCGACCTAGAGGACGCTGTCGCGCCGTCAGCAAAGCTCGACGCCCGTGGCATGATCGTCGAAGCCATCAATAAGCACGACTGGACACCTAGGACAATCTGCGTGCGCATCAACGATGTCGAGACCGAGTATTGCCACGACGACATCATCGAAGTCGTCACCGGCGCAGGTAGCAAGCTCGATGCCATCATGCTCACCAAGGCCAAGTCCGCGAGCGATGTGATGTTCGTGCACCGTCTGCTCAGCCAGCTCGAAGCCAAGCTTGGGCTTGACAATCGTATCGGCATCGAATGCCTCATTGAAGAGGTCGAAGGCATCGCGCGCGTTGATGAGATCGCGGGCGCATCGAACCGACTCGAAGCCCTCACCTTCGGCATGGGCGACTACGCTGCGAGCCAGAAAATGCAGCTCGCAACGATTGGCGGATCCGGCGACTACCCGCCCGATGTCTGGCACTATCCGAGGTATCGCATGATCGTCGCCTGCCACGCCAACGGCATCGACCCAGTCGACGGCCCTTACGCCAACTTTGCGGACATGGAGGGCTTTCTCACCGAGTGCCAGCGCTGCTTGACGCTCGGCATGTCAGGCAAATGGGCGATTCACCCCAACCAAATATCGACAGCGATGGAAATTTTCACACCTGACACAGATGCCATCGCGCGCGCGCGTAAACACGAAGCGGCCTATGCAGACGCGCTCGCCCAAGGCCAAGGCGCGATCAACATCGACGGCGAAATGGTAGACGCAGCAACAATCCGCATTGCACGGAATATTATTGACAGGGCAGACTTGTATGGGATATGAGCCTGCGCTGCGCGCGGTATGGCTTATTGTAATGGGCATCATTGCGGCTGATGAGTGCGACTAGACGGCCTGTATCTGCAATCGCCATCATCGTCCAAACTCGCTCATGTGCACCCTATTGGTCGAGAGGTCTGCCAGCCCGGCCACGCATCCAACCAAATCTTCTATTCCCTCTAGCCCTTTCAGCGAGTTCAGACTTGAACTATTTCGAAGATATAGGTCGATGGCTTCTCTAATCACGGCAGACTTGCTTCGGCTTCCATCTCGTGCCACTTGCTCAAGCTTGCTTGCCGTCAACTCGTCTATCTTCAGTGATATTACCTGCATGGTTGAAAATGGCTTACTCTACTTTCAACCTACAAGTGCAACGCTCAGTGAACGGCAGCCTCGGAGACCTGCTCCGGCTGGCACCCGCGCAACCTGATGTTCCACCTCAACTCTCGCGACCTCCGAGCGCAAGCCGCCCACCTTCAGGCGCACCTTCATGTAGTATCTCTCCTCCGGGGTTAGGCGGGTGCAGCTTTTCGCCATAGCGTTCCTCTAGCGGTTCGGCAGACCAGAGGATGTTACCCCACCTAGCCCTTCTTATAACTTCTGGAGCGTTGCACTAGCGAGTTGAATGTGGGAGATTTAGAAATATGTCCAGCTTAAAGAAATTTCTGTATATGTTTGCAATATCCTTTGCATTAACTTTTTCTCTTTTCATACTCTTAGCACTGTCTTTCGGTTAAAAGATTATGTTGATAGAAGCCATATCAGACGACTTCGAGAGGACATGAGCTTATCTTCTAAGCTACGGCGCAGGCTCCTAGATTGTACACAGTGACGGAAATCCTGAATTAACATGCCGAATCGGACACCAAGAAACCGAACCTTGACGTGTGCTCCAAAGGAGCTTGTTGAACTTTCCGATGCGATTTTGCGAGTTGAGAATTCGGCCGGGCTTGAAGACATCGCAGGCCAGTTCATTGGTGGCGATTTCTTCAAAGTGGCAGCGTATCTTCCCAAGCACTTTATCGACTTGCTCATTATTGATCCGCCATACAACCTCACAAAAGACTTCAACGGGAATCGCTTTCGAAGACTTGACGATCATGGCTACATCTCATGGTTTCGCAGAGTTATCGAATGTCTCGCTCCCATGATGAAACCAAACGACACTATCTATGTGTGCGCGGATTGGAACACTTCAATGCTCATGTTGCCAGTTTTGGAAGAGCGATTTTTCGTCCGAAACAGGATCACTTGGGAGCGAGAAAAGGGACGAGGCGCAAAGCGAAACTGGAAGAACAATACCGAAGATATCTGGTTTTGCACTAATTCCGAGGACTATTATTTCGATGTGGACGCAGTCAAACTGAAGCGCAAAGTGCTGGCTCCATACCGTGTCAACGGGGAGCCGAAGGATTGGAAGCAGGAGAGAGATGGTAACTATCGGCTCACGCACCCCTCAAACATTTGGACGGATCTGACAGTTCCGTTCTGGTCGATGCCTGAAAACACTCCGCACCCCGCGCAAAAGCCGGAAAAGCTATATGCCAAACTCGTTCTTGCAAGCTCACGAGAGAATGACTTTGTTTTCGACCCGTTCGTGGGAAGCGGCACATCTGCCGTAGTCGCAGAAAAGCTAGGCAGGCGATGGTGCGGCATTGACATCAATACCGAATATCTTTGCTGGGCCATAAAGCGCATTCGCAATGCGCGACGACACGCAGGCATTCAAGGTTATAGCGACGGGGTTTTCTGGGAACGAAACTCACTGCCTCCAAAGCAAAAGACGCCTGCTTTGCACAAGCGGGAAGAAACTTCCCAGGGGACACTGTTCAAATGAGGTCAAATTTCTACTATCAAGGACATCATGAACAAGTCGCAACGGCGATCAAGGAACACATCAATTCCTTGGACAGCTTCCTTTCTCCGCAAACAGCAACAAGCCCAAGAGCAGTAGGCGATGCACTTGAATCTGTGGTAGCTGAGCAGTTTGAGACCTTCCAAGGATGTCTTGTTTTCCCCAATTGAGTTTCTCGATTGGCAATGCCTGACTGTGGGCGCCTTGGGCTGGGGACAGATTCAGATCGCAAATTCAAACCACATTCAGACAGTGCCGAAAAATTCGAGAAAGAAGTGGATGTTGCAGTTGTGCGATGTGATGATGGCTTTTTATCCGCGAGAGATAGGAAAGATCCGAGAGAGAATGCAGCGGTTTGAGAGCGTCAGAGATTTTTGGGCCCAGAAAGAGGATGTTTGGGCACCGTCACATTAGCCGTACAGCTAAAGGAGAAAACTAGCGCCAACGGGACCACCCGCAGCGGCGCACTCACTGAAAATCAAACCGGCTTTGTAATTGCAGGCGTCATGCCCCGCTCCGAACCTTCCCAATCCCCGTAAATGGAATCATCCTCGGCGCCTGCGCCTGATAGGTCGCGTAGTCTGGATACTTGGACAGACTGAGCTTCTCGGTGAGGCGAAGCGAGCCGAAGAATTCTGCTGTCAATAGGATAAATCCGAGCGCGGTCCAGACAAGGACATTGCCCGATGCCGCAATCGCGAACCAGTAGAAACTCCACCACATGGTGAGTTCACAGAAATAGTTGGGATGCCGACTGTATTGAAAGAGGCCTGTTGTGAGGAAGCCCTTCTCCACCGACTCGCCAGCCGCAATGCGGCGCTGCTTGTCCTGTTGGAATGCCCACATTTGCCGATCAGCCACGGTTTCTCCGATCAGCGCGAGCGCAAACACTGTCGCTGCCACATAATCGAGCCAATTGAGCGGCGCATCCAAGTTCACCCAAGCCGTGTGAATTGGCGCGGTGAACAACCAAATGAGCAGCATTTGCCCGGGTGCCAGAAAAGTCGCATTCAGCAACTGAACCTGCCAAGGCTTCATACCTTTGCGCACTTCCTCCCAGCGGTAATCCTCGCCGCCTTTTCGATAGCCGCCCTTGATCCAGAAATTGTAGGTGAGGCGAGCGCCCCAGAGACACACCAATGCCGTCATCAAGTTGACCCTCGGCGATTCGAAGCCAGTTTCCACAGCCACAATCAAACAATAGATCGGCGGACATAGGCTCCACAGTCGGTCAACCCATGCGTATTCGCGAGTGATGATCGAGAGCGCATAGCAGGCGATGATGAGGACGATACAAAGGTCGAGCGCTGTGCCAAATGGCGTGCCAGCGAGGGGATGGGGGATGAAATTCAAGTCCGGCATAACTACAGCCCAAGAGTCACATGGCGTATCAGGTATGCTAACAGATTGAAACTTTGAGCCCAAGAGGAATTTACATGTCTAAGCAAGCGCTCGCCAACGCCAAAGCCACGCTCGAATCACGCATCGGTCAGGCAGGCACACCCACCGACTGGTTTGAAATCACACAGGCGCGCATCAACGCCTTCGCTGACGCCACCATGGATCATCAATGGATTCATATCGATGAAGAGCGGGCGAAATCCGGGCCGTTCGGCAAAACCATCGCGCACGGCCAGCTCACCATGTCAGTGATGAGTTTTCTGCCCGGCGGCGACGGCGCTGGCATTCCAAAGCTCGATGGCGTCAAAATGGGTATCAACATGGGCTGGAACAAGGTGCGCTTTCCAAGCCCGGTGCCGGTCGGCGCGCGCATCCGCACGGTGCCCAAGCTTGTTGAGGTCACGGTCAAAGGCGAGAATATGCTTGAGGCCGTGAATGAACTCACGGTTGAAGTTGAAGGCTCGGAGAAGCCCGCGTGCGTCGCGCAAAGTGTGCTGAGGATGCTATTCTAGGTCGTGCAACAAACCATCAAGGGGTAATCGAGAATGGCAATGCGAGTACGAGGCAGCACGCTGCCATGCAATCCGACTGGCAAAACCACAGCAAAAGCCGCGCTCGCAACAAGCTGCGCAGTGGCTGCAGGACTGGTTGGCTCGCATCCGGCAATTGCGCAAAGCAGCACCATTGAAGAAGTCATCGTCACCGTCAGCAGGCGCGCCGAATCCTTGCAGGAAGTGCCTCTGGCAGTTTCGGCCTTCACCGGCGAGTTCATGCGCGATGTCAACTTGGACGATGTGAAGGACCTGGTCGCCTACACCCCCGGGCTCACCGGCAACTCAAAGGACAGCTTTATTGACGTGCTACAAATCCGCGGCATCTACACGCTCGACTTCGGCGTCGGCGGCGATCCGTCGATCAGCTTCTTCAAGAACGGTCTCTATCAAGGCCGTAATGGCTCGGTGGTCACAAGCCTGTACGACATTGACCGCGTGGAAGTCGCGCGCGGCTCGCAAGGCTTCCTGTTTGGAAGAAACTCGATTGCCGGCGCCATCAGCACGCACACGCGCAGGCCGAGCTTGGGGCAGCGCGAAGGCTATGTCGAAGTTGATATTGGCGAACGCAACCATGCCGTGCTCGAAGCCGCGGCAAGCGTCGATTTAAGCGAGAACGCCGCTGCGCGCATCGCCGTCTATAGTTCGCAGGAAGACGGCTACGTCAAGAACTTCTTCCGCCCGCAGGACGACGACCTGATCGCGCATAACAAGCAGGCCGCACGCCTGTCGCTGCGCCACACCAAGGGCGACACAGATGTCAATGCCTTTTTCGAGTTTGAAGATCGCGAGCAGTCCGGCACCATCTACCGCGCCATTGATCGTGGAGAGACCTGGGAGACCCTGCAAGACATATTCGGCGTGACCCTGCGCGGCGACAGCCAGGATGCGGACAGCGACCTTTCCGATGGCGATGCCGACGATGCCAAGATTTTGAGCATCGGACTCAATATCGAGCATGACATGGGATGGGCAACGCTCACCTCGCTCACCGGCTACAAGGATCACGAATACTATTATTCAGAGGACTTCGACGGCTCGCCGCTCAAGATCAACAACTACATGCAAGATCAGGAGGGCGACTACTTCGAGCAGGAATTGCGCCTAGTTTCAGAAACATCAAGCGACCTCTCCTGGTATGCCGGCGTGTCCTACTATCAAGAGAACATCGACACGCTATTCACACAGGTGGCGGACGAGCAAGTGATGTGCCTGTATTACGCCATCTACGACGGGTACGCCAATTGCGCCGATTATTTGGGTGAGGAAATCACGCCACACCCGCGCGGACTCGTTGAGAGCAACCGCGTCAAGGGCGACTACTCCGGATGGGCGGCCTATGTGGATCTCAACTATGTGTTCACCGAAGCGGTGGATGCGAGCCTTGGTCTGCGCTACACCAGCGACACCAAGGATTTTGCCAACAATGTCTTTCCGGTTGAGAGCGATCTCGGCCCCTTCTGGGCAATCACCTTTTCGACCGATGGCTTCCTCCGAGATGAAAAAACCTGGAGCGACTTAACGCCCCGCGCGGTGCTGCGATTGCGCCCCAACGATGATTGGATGGTGTTTGGCAGCGTGACATATGGCTATAAGTCAGGCGGATTCGGCAGTTTCGCGTTCTCGCCCGACCAAGAAGCTGGCACCACGGGCATTACTCAGGCGGACGCCACACCAGACCCCTTCGACCCTGAGTCATCCATATCCTTTGAAGTCGGTGCCAAGGGCAGCCTCCTCGATGGTCGTGCGCAAATCGACGGCAATTTCTACCACTACACTTTTGAAGACCTGCAGGTCGTCGTATTCAACGATGGCGGTGGGGCGCGCGTGAGGAATGTCGGCGAGGTCGAGGGCTGGGGCTTCGAGGGCACCTTGCAAGCGCTCTTGAGCGAAAACTGGGATGTGTTCCTGTCCTTCGCTTGGGCTGATTCCGAAGCACGCGAGGTCGAGGCAATCTGCGACGACACGCCTGCGTGCGAAGGCAATCCGCTCGGACGCCTACCTGAGTTCTCCTACGGCGCGGTCTTGCAAGGCAAACTACCGACGGGCGCTGGCGAATGGGTCGGTCGTGTTGAAGCCTTCGGTCAGTCCAAGACCTATGGCGGACAGTACCTCGACCCGGACACTGTCAATGACGGTTGGGTGGAAGTCACTGTGCGTGGCGGCTACCGGGCGAATTCCGGATGGGGGGTTTGGGCCTATGTCGAAAACCTGAATGACGCCGAGTATCACGACTTCACCACCGAACCTGGCGACATATTGCCTGCCACAGCGTTCGGCATGAGTCGCCCGACAACCTTCGGGGTTCGCATCGAGCGGTCGTTTGACTAGCGCCTGCTTGGCTAACGTGACTGAACAAGCCGAGCAACTTCAACAACGCGACGCTGCGCATCATTTGCATCCGTTCACGGACTTCGCTGATCTTGCGAAGAAAGGCACACGCCTGCTTGTGCGAGGCGAAGGCGTCTATGTCTACGAGCAATCAGGGCACAAGCTCTTGGATGGCATGTCGGGTCTATGGAACGTCAACATGGGCTATGGACAGCGTGCGCTCATTGACGCTGCCAAGGCGCAGCTTGAGACCCTGCCCTTCTACAACAGTTTTTTTCAGTGTACGACACCGCCAAGCGTGCAGCTCGCTCGTCAACTGAGCGAGATCAGCGGCCTCTCGCACGTCTTTTTCACCAACGCTGGCTCGGATGCAAACGATACCCAGCTGCGGCTCGTCAAGCGCTTCTGGCAACTCCAAGGCAAGCCCGACAAACGCATCGTCATCAGCCGCCACAACGCTTATCACGGCAGCACCCTTGCCGCCGCTAGCCTCGGTGGTATGAAGCCCATGCACGCCCAAGGCGACCTGCCGATTCCTGACATCGACCATGTCGATCAGCCCTATTACTTTGGCGCACGCACCAATGAGTCTTCGCAAGCATTTGCGCAGAGCCTTGCCGATCAGCTTGAAGAACGAATCACCGCGCTTGGCCCATCGAATGTCGCGGCGTTCATCGGCGAACCAGTACAAGGCGCGGGCGGCGTTATCATTCCGCCGGAAAACTATTGGCCCGCCATTGAAGCGGTGTGCCGTCGACACGATGTGCTCGTCATCGCCGATGAAGTCATCACCGGATTCGGACGCCTCGGCGAATGGTTCGCTTTTCAGCGCATGGGGTTCACGCCCGACCTCGTGACCTTCGCCAAGGGCGTGACTTCTGGCTACATCCCTCTAGGCGGCGTGTTGATCGGAAAGCGAGTCGCGCAAACCCTGACATCGGACGGCGGCGAGTTTGCGCACGGCTTCACGAATTCCGGGCATCCTGTTGCCTGTGCCGTCGGCCTCGCCAATGTCAGGCTCATGCACGAAACCAATGTGCGTGAGCATGTCCGCGAAGAGGCTGAGCCATACCTGCGAGCACTGATGACTGAGCTTGCCTCGATGCACGAGATCATTGCCGAAACGCGCCTCCTAGGTCTCATGGGCGCTTTTGAGCTCGGCACGCCGGACTCTCCGAAAACGCTCGGCGAGACCTGCCGCGACCTCGCCACAAACGCAGGTCTTGTCATGCGCGCGACCGGCAACACCATGATCATCGCACCGCCACTTGTTATTTCCAAATCCGAAATAGACGAGCTGATTGAGAAGGCGGATATTGCATTCAGGCGTCTCGCGTGAACGCGCGCTGTCTGGGAGCTGACGGCTGACTGACCAAGCGACAGCCGAAGCAAGATCGCCAGCCTGGGTGCAAGGCACGCTTGCACGCGGCTTTGATGCGCTGTCCAAAGGCCGTTCGGATGAAGCGGCGGCCTGCTGCCGAAAAGTCCTGCAGGCATTCCCGGAGACGCATCAAGCGCATTTCCTCATCGCACTCGTCGCGCTAGAGAAGAATGATCGACGCACGGCAGTGAGCGCCTTTGGCTCGGTGACTCAGCTTGAGCCTTCGCACGCGGCAGCTTGGGCACACTTAAGTCGTCTGTTCATGCTCTCCGGACAAGCCCGCAGCGCCGACCAAGCCCTTGAAAACGCCAAGCGCTTTGATCGCGGCGACCCCATGGTGCAGGATTTGATCGGCGTTGTCTGCTCGCTGCTCGGCGACCAAGCGGCTGCTAGGCAGTGGTATTCAAAGGCCGTATCGGTCGAGCCGGCATCTTCACGATTTCGAGTCAATCTTGCGAACAGCCTCGTCTTCCTTGGCGAGAACGAACAGGCCGCGCAAGAACTCGAACGGGTGCTGCGAAGCGACCCGTCAAACGCGCAAGCGCATTGGCTGCTCGCGAGTGTGCGCCGCGCCACTGACCGCAGTCACATCGAAGCAATGGTCAATCTCATCGCCAAAGAGCGCCCGCCGCCGCAAGCGCTCGCCTTCTTCTTCTACGGCCTCGGCAAGGAACTTGAAGATATGGAGGAATGGCCGCGTGCGTTCGAAGCCTTCAATCGCGGCGCAGCAGCCAAGCGGCAGATCATCACTTACAACGAAAATGCTGAAATCGCCGCCTTCGATGCGGCGGCGCAGGCTTTCACCAAGGACTGGCTTCGGCAAGGTGAGCCGGGCGATTGTGACCGCTCGCCCATCTTCATTGTCGGCCAGCCGAGAACCGGCACCACGCTCGTTGAGCGCATCGTCACCAGCCATTCGATGGCGTATTCGGCGGGCGAGCTGCAGCAGTTCAGCCTTTCGGTGCGCAGGCTCACAAGCGGCGAGTTCGCGGGCCGATTCAACGCTGACCTTATCAAGGCATCGCTCGAACTCAATGCCAAGAAGCTCGGCGAAGCGTATCTGAAAGCAACCGAGCCTGTGCGCGAAAACTTGCCGCGATTCGTCGATAAGCTGCCAGGCAACTTCTTCAATCTGCCCCTGATCTTCAAAGCACTGCCAAATGCCAAGGTGGTGCATCTGGTGCGCACGCCTGAGGATACCTGCTTCGCAAGCTTCAAGCAGCTGTTCGCCGAAGCCTACCCACACTCCTATACGCTCGAAGAAATGGCACGCCACTTCGTTCGCTATCACCGCCTCATGGACATATGGCGGACTCGCTTTGGCGACCGGTTTCTTGATGTCAGCTACGATGATCTGGTCACAGACCTTGAACCCAATGCGAAGCGCCTCATCGACTTTCTCGAATTGCCTTGGGAAGATGCCTGCCTTGCGTTTCATGCAGCTTCGGGCGCGGTGGCAACCGCGAGTGCAAGCCAAGTACGCGAGCCCGCACACACGCGCTCAGTCGGGCGGTGGCGACGCTACGAAACGGAACTACAGCCTATGCTTCAAGTCTTGACGGACGCAGGCGTGATATAGACCTCGCTTCCACGCTCCTCACGCTTCACCTAGAGATAAGCGCAGTAGCCGCTCCGCCGCCGCCCTGACTTCGGGGTCGGGCGCGTGCGCTGCCATGCCGCGTATGAATTCGTCAACGGAATCCCGTGGCGGCTGGACATGCGCCAATTGCTCAAGCATTCGTGGCCAATCGCCGTAGTGCGGAAAATGAATGGAGATAGCGCGTGCAGCGCGCGAAAGCAGCATATCCGCGCCAGCTTCCTTGACCGCCCGCATCAACAGAAACTCCGCTGCATCAAGCAGGCGCGGATGATCGATGCCTTGATCAAGAATTGCGAGCGCCGCCGCGCAGGCAGTGGACATCTGCGGCTGCTCGCCAATCGAGAGCATCAAGAGGTGCTTCTCGCGCTCGCTCGATTCGGAGGCAAGAATCGCCTCCATGGCTTCGCGCCATTCGTCAGTTGCCTGCCGAAACGCGACGATGCGCGACCAATCAGGACCAATCAGGCGAGACAAGGTCTCGTACCCAAGCAGCACATTCGCCTGCTGCATCGGCGAGGCGCTCGTGTGCTGAGCAAGAAACTCCGCCGCTTGCAGCACGCCACCGGCATCATCCTCGATCATGCGCTTGGCGGCGAGCGCAGCAAGCGCAACATCTGGGCGCCCGCCTCGCGTTTGCCGCCTAAGTACGTCTTTTTCCTCATCCGACAAGTGCATGGCTCGAATCTCCCGCTCGCGCGCCTGCCATGCCCGGTCGAGCACCAAGTACGCTTCAACGATCTTCCAGTCCTCCGGCATCACCACATTCGCTTGCCCCGTCTCCTGCGGAGAAGAGCAGCTAGCGCAGGCACATGCAATCAGCAGACAGATGCGCATGTATCCGACTTGAAATTCACCCATAGGCCATACCGTTATACTGCGCGATACGCCACTTAGGGAATCAATGTGACCGCCAAGGTCGTCAATGCGTGCGTGCTCATTATCGGCAACGAAATACTCTCTGGACGAACGCAGGATACCAATCTGCGCGATATTGCCAATACGGTTGGCAGTTGGGGCATTCGCGTCGCTGAAGCGCGCGTGATTCCTGACATTGAATCGATGATCGTCCCTGCGGTGCGCGAAGCCAAGGCCAAGTACGACTACGTCTTCACAACCGGCGGCATCGGCCCGACACACGATGACATCACGGCCGCTTGCATCGCCAAGGCGTTCGGCGTGTCGCTCGTCGAGAATGAGGCAATAGCGAGCCTCATCCGTAGCCGCAGCCAAGATGCCCCTCGAGAGGTGCTCGATTCAAGATTACGCATGGCGATGACCCCTGAAGGCGCTGGCCTCGTGGAGAACCCAGGCGGGCCACCTGGATTCTTCGTGGACAATGTCTATGTGCTCGCTGGCATCCCGAGCGTCATGCGCAACATGCTCTCAAGCCTTGAGGGCAAGCTCGAAACCGGCGACCGGGTGTTTTCTGCTTCGGTCAAGGCCTATGTCACTGAAAGTTCAATCGCCGCCGGTCTCGGGCAACTGCAATCCGAGCGGCCAGATGTGGATATTGGCAGCTATCCGTTTCGTGACGAAGGCGGCTACGGCACGCGGCTCGTCGTGCGCGGGACAGATCAGTCCGTGCTCGATGATCTGTGCAATCGCATTCGAGCACTCACTCGTTCATCTGGTGGAGAAGCAAGCCGCGAGTAGCTCTCGGCAAGCGATGCTGGCAAGCGGCCGTCGTCAATGGCTTGCCTGACCGCGCAGCCTGGTTCGTGCTGATGCGAGCAATCCGCGAATTGGCAATCACGGGCGATCTCCAGAATGCGCTCGAATCGCCTCGGCTTGGCACCGGCAGCGAGCACTGGTACCAGTTCCCTCATGCCTGGCGTATCGATGAAGAGCGCACCTGAGGGCAGTCGAAATAGTTCTCGATGCGTCGTCACATGGCGCCCCTTGCCATCGCGCCCCCGAACCTCGCCCGTGCGCGCGATGTCCCTGCCAGCGAGCCGATTCAAGAGCGTTGACTTACCTGTGCCTGATTCGCCCATCAGACAATAGGTTGAACGCGCTCGCAGCGTGGCGCTAAGCGCCTGCATGCCATCGCCAGTCAGCGCACTCACCTCATGCACGTCCATATCCCTGAAGTGCGCTCGCAACTGATCTGCGAGCACCATCCAATTGCAATCAAGGTCGATCTTGCTCAATACTAGGCGCGCCTTGGCGCCGCTTTCTTCAATAGCAATCATGTAGCGCTCCAGCGCGGGTAGGTTGACATTTCGGACGGCATCAACCAGCAGCCACGCTTCGTCCACATTGGCGGCAATCGTCTGCGCACCTTGGCTTGTCAGGCGCGCAATCTCGCTTGTGCGTGGCAAGGTCTCGATCATTTGCGCTAGCGACGTCATGTCGTCATCTTTGCTGACACACACCCAGTCGCCGACGTGCGGCAAGGCAAGTGGTTGTGTGAACGCCTTGCCGCGATGCGCCACCAAACGCACCCCTCGTGAAGTCATCACACGCAAGCGCCGCCTGTCTTCACGCAGCACGCGCCCAATCTCACCCGCTCTCACGTCTGCTCGCGCGGCTCCCTGCCAGCCCCAATTCTGCAAGTTCGTGGTGCTCATAGAGGCGAATCTTCGCATGAGGCCAAGCTTGATTGTTAGAATTTCGCTGATTCCCCACCAGAACGCGGGCTCTTGAACATAAATACCGATTTCTTCGACAAGACAGCGACGCCGCTCATTGAACGAAGCGTCAATAGCGTGCGCAGCGGATTTGCCGAAGCCATCGGCGACACACCTTTGATACGGCTCGGTTCTTTAAGTGAAGAGACAGGCTGCGAAATACTCGCAAAAGGCGAATTTCTGAACCCGGGCGGCTCGGTCAAGGACCGCGCCGCATTGTGGATGGTGAAGCGCGCCGAAATCGAAGGCGCGCTTAAAGCTGGCGGCACGATCGTTGAAGGCACCGCTGGCAACACCGGCATCGGCCTCGCGCATGTATGCAACGCGCGCGGCTACAAGTGCCTGATCTACATGCCGAACAACCAGTCAAAGGAGAAAATCGAACTCCTGCGCTCTCTCGGCGCCGAGGTCATTCTCGTACCGCCCGCCCCTTATAAGGACGATATGAACTATCAGAAGCAGGCTGGGCGCCATGCAGCACGGCTCAAGAACGCCGTCTGGGTCAATCAATTCGACAATCTCGCCAACGCACGCGCCCACTATGAGAGCACCGGCCCGGAGATCTGGGCGCAAACGAAAAGCGAGGTCGATGCGTTTGTGAGTGCCGCTGGTACCGGCGGTACGATTGCCGGCACAGGCCGCTACCTCAAGGAGCGTAATTCCGACATCAAAATCATGCTCGTCGATTGTATGGGCAGCGGCCTCTATTCATGGGTGAAAACGGGCGAGCCTGTGATGAGCCAAGGCCCGTCGATTACCGAAGGCATTGGCAACAGCCGCGTCACCGACAATCTTGCTGTAGCCGCCATTGACGATGCCTTTCAAGTGCCGGATATCGATATGGTGCGCATGGTACAGCGCATGCTGCGCGAAGAAGGCTGGCTGTTCGGCACTTCCACCGGTGTCAATTTATGTGGCGCGGTGCTTGCAGCGCAGAGCCTCGGCCCTGGACACACCATCGTCACGGTGCTGTGCGATGCTGGCTCACGCTACCAGTCGAGCCTGTGGAATCCCGATTGGCTGGCTGAGAAAGGATTGGCCTGAGCAATCAGGCATGCCACTCATGCTAAAGTAAGTCACTGATTCGAGAAACAGCGCATGCCAACCAAACTCACTCATTACGCCCTCTTCTGTTTACTTACCGGCATTGCGCTGCTCGCAGCCCCTGCGTCCACTGAAACTTCTGACCAAGACCTCGTGGTGGTTGTTGAACTTGAGGATGCAATCGGACCGGCGTCTGCGAGCTACTTCATCGATTCACTCGAAGACGCCAACGAACGCGATGCCAAGCTGCTCGTACTTCGTCTTGACACCCCAGGCGGACTTGATGCCGCGATGCGCGACATGATCAAGGCGATCCTTGCGTCCGATGTGCCCGTCGCCACCTGGGTTGCGCCATCTGGCGCGCGCGCGGCCAGCGCTGGCACCTACATCATGTATGCGAGCCACTTCGCAGCGATGGCACCAGCCACCAACATCGGCTCCTCCACGCCCGTCGATATGATGAATCCGGACGACTCAGGCACGCCTCGGCGACCGCTCCCCTTTCCGATGCCAGATGCAACAGATGAAGCTGAGGATGATGCACAGGAAGGGGAACAGGAAAAAGAAGAGTCAAAGGATAAAGACGAGCCAGCCGATGGCGCAGCGCAAACACAAGAGGCAGAAGAGGCAGAAGACGAGGACGGCCAAGCGCCCGCACCTTCCACCGCCATGGAGCGCAAGATTATCAACGATGCCGTCGCCTATATTCGCGGCCTTGCCGAACTGCGCGGACGTAACGCTGATTGGGCCGAGGAATCCGTGCGCCAAGGCGTCAACCTGCCATCGGCCGAAGCACTTGAAGCGGGCGTGATCGACATGGTCGCACAGACGCTTGACGAACTCATCGAGCAGGTCGATGGCCAAGACTACAAGACACCATCCGGAGACATCGAAACACTCGCTATCGAGTCCCCAACCATCGACACCGTCACGCCCGACTGGCGCGTGCAGCTACTCGCCGTGATCACCAATCCAAGTGTTGCCGTACTGCTCATCAGCCTTGGCTCGCTGGCATTGGTGGCCGAATTCTACACGGGCACGGGTGTCGCTGGCGTGGTCGGCGCCATCTGCTTACTAGTGGCGGCCTACGGCATGCAGATGCTACCCATCAACTACGCCGGCCTCGCACTCCTAATCCTTGGCATCGCGCTTATGATCGCCGAATTTTTCACGCCAACCATCGGCATATTCGGTTTCGGCGGCGCCGCCGCGTTTATTTTCGGCGGGATTTTCCTGCTCGACACGGATGTGCCGGGCTTTG
The DNA here is from genome assembly GCA_028283025.1 of Pseudomonadales bacterium. Taxonomy (GTDB): domain Bacteria; phylum Pseudomonadota; class Gammaproteobacteria; order Pseudomonadales; family Azotimanducaceae; genus Azotimanducus. The sequence continues at coordinate 15,142 of JAPYNO010000074.1, forward strand.
ATGTCTCGATTGGTCTCTTGGTCGGCGTTGCATTGGTGATGCTTATTCTGGTCAGTATTGTCAGCGGGGCGGCATTGAAGTCCTGGCGAACCAAAGTGGTCTCAGGCACCGCCTCTATGATCGGCGAAGAAGTTGAGGCGAGCGGCGACTTCGCTGCGGGTGAAAAAGGCCAAGTGCTGTATCACGGCGAAGTCTGGTCTGCCGTATGCTCAGAAGATGTCTCAGAAGGTGCGAGTTTGCAAGTGACCAGCGTTGATCACCTCACCTTGGAGGTACGTCCAAAAGCGTGAAACGCAGCATTATCGAATTCGGCACGGACGAGGCTGGCGACCCCTTTGCGCAGCTTGACTGCGGCCATCTGCAACACGTTCGCCACAGACCGCCTTTCGTGAATCGGCCTTGGGTGACGAGCGAGGTGGGGCGCAAGGCGATGCTCGGCAGCAAAATCGAGTGCCCGCTGTGTGATCGCATGCAATGGCCACAGGGCCTTGTCAACTACAAGCGTACCCGCGATCTGAGCGACCGTTCGGTGCCTGCGGGATTCCTGCGCGACCACGCGACCAAACGCGGCGTCTGGGGCAGGCTGCAAGTCACCGAGGGCGCGCTTGAGTACTGTGTGCAAGCGCCTGTCAACAAGCGTTTTGCCTTGAATGCGCCAACCGAAGCCATCATCGTGCCGCAGATGCAACACCACCTTCGTATTCATCAACCAGTCAAGTTCCATGTCGAATTCTGGAAACCTGCATAGCCTCGGGCGATGCCTGAACAGCTGCATCGGTCGCGCCTTCGGCGTTACCGTCAGCACCATCCTGCTCTGTGCCTGCGGTGGCGGCGGCGGTGGCAGCGACACGCCCACGGATCAAACCGCCGGAGTGACCACGCAGATGCCCGAACCCTCCGAAGCCGTGATGATCATTGACTCGATCCCGGCAAGCGATGCGCGCGTGTCCGCGAATGTCGGTGAGTTCACTATCGCCCACCTCGGCGCGAGCGATTGGCAGTACGAGTACGCTGGCGACTGCTCGCCCGATGGCCTCGCGGTCCGCAGGCAACTCGTGCAGGTCAGCGACGACACCCCCTACGCCGAAGTCGTCAACCATCGCTTGAGATGCGAGCTTGAAGGCGGGCGCAGTTACACGCTGCACGTTGACGTCGATACCGATGGCGCAGACAGCGACAGCAGCACGCAGCGTGCCAGCCTGAGTTTCTCAAGTGTGAGCGCAGAGGCGTCGACAAGCGTGACAGTGCTTGAAAGCGTGGAGCGCTCGGCTGGCCTGATCAAAAGGCTCTATGAGAACTATGTGCGCAATGCGGCGCTCAACGAGTTTGAAAACGACATATTCGGCGCACTCGGTGCCGAGATCGTTGAAAGAATCGCTAGGGAAGCATGGGACGAAATCGGTGCCGGAAAGGCGCGCTTTGCCACGCACTCGGAGCGCGTGACCTATCCGAGCCGCAAGCCCGACGGCAGCGCGGCCGCACTGTCAGGCATGATCGTGCGTCCGCACATCGCCGACGAAGCTAGCTTCGTGCGCGGCGAGCGCATCATCGTACTGAGCCACAGCACTGGCTCGCACCCGAG
>JAPYNO010000075.1 GCA_028283025.1 Pseudomonadales bacterium
ATCAATTGCTCACGTGTTTCCATACAAAGTTCCGTGCATATTTTTGCGACAGGTCACGGGAATTATGCAGCAGAGTTTATGGCACGAGAACAAAAAGCAACCCGTGTCAGCCCCGCTCCGCTAAATCGTCGTGCGTGAACTATACTCCTGAACACCCTGCCGCTCATAGTTGTGGATAGTACCTGTTGGCAACAAATAGACTTGTCCGCTTTTCAATGCGAATTGAAGCTGGCCACGGTTAATATATACAAGTCAGCTCATACGCTGAATCGCGGGGGAGGCGAAGGCAAGTGACTGAGAACTTCGATTTCCTGATGTCGCTCGGGAAGTGGAGCCGAGCCTACCAAGATCCGAAAGACGCGCTTGATCGCATTCTCGGACAGCCCGACCAACTCCTTTTGAAGGACTCAACCAAGGGCCTCTTGAGCGTCACCTGCAGCGGCAACGGACTTCGGCGCGACTTCGCGCCCGAGATCGCCCACGGATACGCGGAGCATGTGCGCCTCGACGATGAATTGATCCTCACGTTGGCGGCTATTGTGCCGGTCATGCGCTTGCACGACCGGCTGCTGCACGACAGTTCTATCCACTTTGGTGTGCAATTGCATGGCATGGAGGAGATCATCCCGACAATCCACTCTGAAGAAGACAACCTGATGTTCATCGGCGTGGTCGGCTCCGGTCGCAACGAGCGCGTGATGCACGAAAACACCCGATTTCTCGCGGTCGATCTCATGCTGCCGTCGTCCGCCTTCACCGGCAGCGCGATCCTTGATGTGGAAACACCGCGCATTGCCGAAATCATCGCTGATAGCCTTACGGAGATATCGGAGCGCAATTCCTATTTCAGCCATGATCGGTCTGGCGGTGCGCTACGTCGTTGCGCCTACGAGATGCTGCACTGCGATTTCCAAGGTTCGCTTCGCTACAGCTACCTACGGGCCAAGGCCAATGAGCTCCTATGCCTTTTCGAAGCGCGCGCCGTCAGGTTGGATGAGATCACACCGCAGCCTTCTTACCGCTTAACGCAGTCTGATCGCGAGATACTTGAGAAGGTCCGCTTGCACATTGAGCACAGCCTTGCGGAAGATCTGTCAATCGAAAGCCTGTCTGCTGTCGCGGGATTCAGCCCCAACCGGGCGACGGCGCTCTTCAAGGCGCAATACAGCATGACGCCCCATCAATACGTCATCAATATGCGCATGAAGAAAGCGAAAGAACTACTTGCCACCACGCAGCTCCCTATGAAGGACATCAGCCAGGCCGTTGGCTATCGCGACCTGAGTGGCTTTGGCCGCGCGTTCAAGAAGACCTACGGCGTGCAGCCGACGGCGATCCGGCGTCAGTAGGGACAGCTATTCGACTGTGGATTTCGTTCACAGTGATATCCATGTCGCCGATGCCTGGGTGAATGCTGTCCTCAAAATCCTTGAGTGCGTGTACCTGCGACCTGATCGCTTCCGCCGTGTGCGCCTCGCCGAACAAGCTGATGCCGCGAGACATTTCGAAGCGAAGCTGATGGATGAACCCGCCGCCGGCTTCGAAAGCCTTGCCCGTTTCTGTACAGTCTTCGTGCGCGAGCCACGCCGCAAGCTCGGCGATGTAGCGGGCGTCGCTCGCCGCCAAGAATTCGCCGGAGAAGTGCGACTTGGTCATTTCACTCGCCGCGACCGGCGAGAGTGCGTTGCAGAGGATGTTCTTGTCCTTGCCCTCAAGGGACAGGCACTGCATCAAGCCGAACACCCCCGCTTTGGCGGCTGAATAGTGACTCGCGTTCATTGCGCCAAATAGGCCAACCGGCGATGTCGTCATCAGAATGCGTCCATACCCATTGCATTCCATGTGTTTCCAAACCGCACGCGAGCAACTGAAGGTACCGTTCAGATGGATATTCAGCAAGCGCTGCCATTGTGCATGTGGCATGTCGCAAAACGGCACGCCGCCCTCGACTGGCACGACGCCAACGCCCGCATTGTTGATCAAGACATCGACCTTGCCAAAGGCAAAAAGCGCAGCGCCAACAATCTTGTCACCGCTGCTGACCACAGAATCATAGTTGGCTGACGCATCACCGCCGCGAGCCGCGATTTCCGCGACCACGGCATCGGCTGCACCCCGGTCAATATCGTTCACCAAGACCACGGCGCCTCGTTCGCTGAACACTTCGGCGTGGGCTTTCCCGATACCCTTGCCCGCGCCAGTGACAATCACGACGCGGTCGTCGAATCTCATCATGCCTTCCCTCAGTAGCTCATTCGTCCCAATTGTGCCAAGAAATGCCGACTGCGCGGCGATAGAATCAGAGTTGAACACATAAGACGAACTGGCATGCCAGACCAGACTTACTACTCGCTCGGCAATTCGAGCCTGACCGTGAGCCAACTTGCTTTTGGCGTGATGACCTTTGGGAGCTACGAGGGTGTTGGCACGAGCGATTGGGGGGCGAGTGAAAAAGAGTCGCGCCGCATGTTCGATACCTACCTCGATTGGGGCGGCAACATGTTCGATACTGCGCCCTCCTACACATTCGGGACAAGCGAAAAGATGCTGGGCAGATTCATCAAGGCATCTGGCGTGCGGGACAAGGTTGTCGTTTCAACCAAATTCTCGCACCCAGCCTCAGCCGAAGGACCTATGGGCGGCGGCGCCTGCCGAAACAGCGTCATCCGTTCGGTCGAGCAGTCCCTGAAACGGCTCGACATGGATTACATCGACCTTTTGTTCCTGCACGCCTGGGACCGCCGCACGCCACCCGCCGAGCTCGCCGCCACGCTCAACGATCTGGTCCGCGCTGGCAAAGTCAGGTACATCGGTTTGAGCAACATGCCAGCTTGGTATGTCGCGCGAATGCAGACCATCGCCGAATGGCGCGGCTTCGAGCCAGTCTGCGCGCTGCAACTCGAATACTCGCTGATTAATCGAGATATCGAAAGCGAGTATGTGCCCCTGTGCATCGATGCGGGCATCAGCATCACAGGATTCGGACCGGTCGGCGCTGGCTTTCTGACGGGCAAGTACGTGCGCGCCAAGGATGGAGACTCGTTCGCAAGCGGCGAGGGTCGTCTGGAATCAATGAAGGACGTGCCAGCACCGCAAGTGCAGAGGTTCTCGCAGCGCAACTGGAAAATTCTCGAAGAAGCGGCGTTCGTCGCCAAAGAGCTCGGCAAGAGCATCGCCCAGGTTGCCATCAATTGGGCTGTCAACCGGCCTGCGATCGGCACAATCATCATCGGCGCATCGAAACAGTCGCAGCTCAATAGCAATTTGCAGGCTTTGGATTTTGAGATGCCTCAAGAGTTGGCGGCGCGCCTCACCGCGGCGAGCGAAACATCGATCATGGCGTTGCCAACGCCCTATAACGTGATCGACAGAGAGACGTCAAAGCATGGCTTGCATGGCGGATTGAACATCATGGAGAAGCCCGCGCACTATTACGACACATCGGCAATCTTAAGCGGCGCCGCGCGCAAGAATGTCATGGAGATGTATTCGAATTCGGATTGAGGCATAGAAAGGTGGGAGGAACTGACGACACAGGCACACCCGCAACGAACACTTCGCGCCGGAAGGTGTTGCAAGGGCTCGGCGCGGGCGTTGCCGTGCCGTCGCTTATGGGTTGTGCAGAGACACCAGCACCCGTCCAAGCCGACATGGGCCTTGTGATCAACCAGGGCGATTCGAACTACGAGAGCTGGCGCACACAGCTCAGTTGGCATCCAACGCCGTCCTCCAGAAAGCCGAGCAAAATCGTGCGGCCACATCGAACCGAGCAAGTGGCCGAGGCCGTCAACTACGCGATTGCGAATGGCCTCAAAATCGCAGTCAAATCGGGGGGCCACAATTACTACGAATCGTGGATGCGCGATGACGCCATGCTCATTGACCTGCATGACTTCCGCCATGTCGAAGTCAATTCCGAACAGGGCACGGTCTGGGTGGAGCCGTCGGTCTGGTCGCACAGTCTGTTGCTCGCACTCCGACCCCACGGATTGGCGTTCCCCATCTCAACCTGCGCCACGCTCGGCATGGGCGGCTATCTCATGGGCGGGGGGGTTGGCTATGGCTGGCAGGACTGGGGGATGGCGTGCCACAACGTCCTCGCCGCCGAGATTGTGACGGCCAACGGCGAAGTGGTCCTTGCTTCCAAGGACGCGCATGAAGATCTCTTCTGGGCAGCGCGCGGCGGCCTTGCCGGATTCCCCGGCATCGTCACCAAGTGGAAGTTGCAATGTCACCCCGACCCGCAAGCCGTTCGCGTGACAACACAGATATTTCCGCTGTCAATGACTTCCGAATTATCTGATGCGAGCCAAGCCGCGGGGCAAAAACGGATAGATGGCGTTCATTTGCATCTCATCATCGCCCCGACACCAATGCTTGGCGCAGTGTTCTTGCCGCCTGAAGAGGCGGCAAGCCTCGGGATCAAAGAGAGTCATGTCTGTCTGCTCGAAAGCTATGTGTTTGCTCATTCTCAGGCTGCCGCGGCGAAGGCCAGCGACCAAGTCTTTTCGGCTCCAGTGTTCTCGAAGGCCCTCGCCACGACGACGAACGAAGGCGAGGGCCTCGTCAGCATCTATCAAGAGTTGAAAGGCCGCGAAATCACATACACGGATCAAGTCTGCGTGCCGATCTGGAGCGATCAGCCCACCACCTGCATTGAAGCTGTGCTCGACACCCTCGTGACCTCCGAAGCCAATGCCGCGTACTTGGCGTTTCTCATCAATGGTCGCGACATGCGTCGGGACGACGCCTGTTTTTCGATGGCTCGGCCTGGCTCGGGGTCACTGAGTTTCTACGGCGTCTGGTTCAACGACAATCAAACACCGACTGCGGACTGGGCGGCGCGCATGGGCGACCTGCTTGACCCATTAAGCGAAGGGTTCTACATCAATGAGGTTGACTGCTTCAGACACCCTGAACAAGTCAAGCGCTCGTACTCGAAAGAGAACTGGCAGCGGCTCAAGGCGGTCAATAAGGCGTATGACCTTGCTGGCGTGTTTCACACCTTTCCTGGGTTCTCGCAGGCATGACAATGATCATCAGGTACGCGCTAATGCTAGTTGCGATGCTCGCGCACGTTCATGCCTCGGCATCCGATGAAGAATCAGTTGACGTGGCGGCGCTCGCGGCGCACATCTCGCCGGGTGCGCAGCTCTATCTCTTCAAAGGCTGCCATGCGTGCCATGGATTGCAGGGTGAAGGCGTTGCGCAGAAGCACGGGCCGCGATTGGCCGGGCTGCCTGAGAACTACCTTGTTCGTCAGCTTGAGCACTTTCAGCAGGGTGTCCGCGGGGCATCATTCGAGGATCTGTACGGCCGCCAGATGCAGCTTGCCGTCAACAACCTCAGCGCCGCCGAGATGATGTTGATCGCACAGCATATTGCTCGGCTCAAGTCGGGAAGTCCGCTCGAAACGCGCTTGCAGGGCAGCGTGCACATGAAGCAGACATCTATGGACGCCAAATGGCGGTCAGTGTGGCGCGCATTGAAAGCGAACAGGATATTGCAGATGTCAGTCTCTTCCTCGCAACGCGCGGCAAGGTTCCTGCGACCAAGGCCGAGACGCCTGAGGGTGTTGTCACTGCGTTCTATGATCGGCTCGATGCGCGGGACAAAGGTGTGATCTACGAGCTGCTCGACGCGGATGTCGTATTCCATTTTCCTGACCGCACCACCCAGGGCCCGAATGGCTATTGGACGTATGTCTCGCAAGTCGGGCTGTTGATCCCGGATTATGTACATGGTCTTAGCGGATTTGCGCTCGTTGATGCGGACGCAGGCATCGTCAGAGTTGATGAAATTACGATCTCGGGCACCTTGGCTGACGGCACGCCGCTCTCCCTGCCGGGCGAAGCGGAATACCGCGTATCCGCCGGGAAGATTGTGGAAGCACGAGTTCGATAAAACCAAAAGGAGACACACTGATGTCAAATGCAAACCCCTTCGGCGCCCAAGGTTGGACGCCCGAGCGCATGTCCTCGCATGAGGGCAAGACCTATGTGATCACCGGCGCCAATGCCGGCGCTGGCTACGAAGCTGCCCGGTTGCTCGCATGGCACGGCGCCGAGATCATCATGGCATCGAGAAATCCCACCAAGGTCGATACCGCCATCACGGCGATCAAGAATGAGGTGGGGAGCGATGCGAAGCTCACACGCATCGACCTCGACCTCGCGAGCCTCAAGTCTGTGCGTGCCGCCGCAGAGCAAATCCTTGCCAAGGTCCCGCAAATCGACGGGCTTGTCTGCAATGCCGCCATCGCGCAAGTTGCCAAGCAGGAACTTACCGAAGATGGCTTCGAAAGTCAGCTCGGCGTCAATCACTATGGACATTTCCTGCTGTGCGGCTTGCTCTACGAGCGAGTCAAGGCATCGAAGGGCCGTATCGTCGTGGTTGGCAGCATGGGCTACCAGATGGGCACCAAGCGGATTCCATTCGAGGATATGAACTGGGACGGCAAGTACAATCCGATGAACGCCTACTGCGCGAGCAAGCTCGCGCAAATGATGTTCGCCTATGAACTGCAACGTCGCGTGCAGGCAGTGGGCGATGATATTGAGGTGCATGTCTGCCATCCGGGTGCCGCGAGAACCGAGCTCAGCAAAGAAGAAGCGAATCTCGTGACGAAGATTCTCTTCAAGATCATGAGTCCGCTCGCGCAATCGGCCGAGAAGGGGTCCTGGCCCGAGGCACTCTGCCTCAACGAGGACGGTCTCCAGCCTGGACGCTTCTACGGCCCAACGCAACGAGCGAACATGGTCGGCATCATTGGCGAGACGGATCTTCAGGATCATGCGCTCGACCAAGAAGTGGCCGCTAGGCTGTGGGCGCTCTCTGAAGAACAGACCGGGTTGGCCTGGTCACCGTAATGCGCAGCGGCCAAGCGACAATAGTCAACCAACAGGAAGAGGCCAGTGACCATCAGAGTTGATCGCGTACACCACATGTGCCTCATGGTGAGCACCGAGCATTCCGACGAGGTATTCGCGGAATTGCTCGATTTCTATCGCGATGGCTGCGGCGATGTTTTTGCTCAGAACTGAGCCGAAAGAGGGTTTGTAGTGACTGCGAACGAGAGCGCATTTTTTCTCTCGTGAGCCGTATACAATGACGCAATACAAATCAAAGTGATCGTTGAAAAACACCCTGATGGCTATGTCGCCTATCCTCTTGGGGCAAAGGGTGTCGTTGTCGGACAAGGAGACAGTTGTCAAGCTGCCCTTGACGATGTTCAGTCCGCAATTTCGTTTCACACGGAGACCTTCGGTACGGATTCGATCGTGGACAGAGAGTCTCCAGTCGTAGAGGCGTTCGTAGCCGAGGCTAGCGCCTCATCTATTTGAGAGTGGTGCGCTTTCCGAAGGACGCGCCGAAACGTAAGGTAGTCCGAGCGCTTCGCGAACTTGGCTTTGAACCCGTTCGTGAAGGTAATCATGTAGCGATGCGACGAAGAAATGACGACGGAAGTGTGACGCTTGACGATTCCAAACCATGACCGACTAAAGTCCTCGACCTTGCGTGCGGTCTGTCAACAGGCAGGTATCTCCCGCATGGATTTTCTTGATGCATGTTTTCGTGCATGAACAGATACATCGGTAGCAATGGCCATACTCTGGTCAACCCAAAGCCTGCTTCCACAAACTGAACGACGCACGCCAACCCAGAATCCTGCAAGCCGCAAGCAGTCCCGACAGTATGCCCGTGGTATGGCCAAGCGAAAGCGTGTCCTGACCGCACAGATAGAGGCCTTCGGTTCGCGTCTTGGGCTTGAGCCAGCCATGTCTGAGCCTGTCTATGTCGTGGTGCAGACCGTAGATCTCGCCTTTCTCGTACATCGCAAAGTGTTGTGTGCTGACCGGGGTTGATACTTCGTAGTAGTCCACCTTGCCTCGCAACTGCGGATAGTGCTCGAACAGTATTTCAAACACGCAGGTGGCAAGGCGTTCCTTCACGGCTTCATAGGCATCGCCACGCTTGCCCCACCTCTCGTCTTTCCAGCGCGAAAAATGTTCGAAATTCTCCACGTAGATGAAGATCGACGAGGTTGATTTTCCAGCAAACCGGGCTTGCCAAGAGGGGTCTTTGGCCGAAGGAAATGTCACAAAAAGCATTGGAATGGGCGCATTCAGATCGCTCGCAAACGCAGCGGCATCGCCTTCGAAGTCCAAGCTATTGAATATCAAGTGCTCCGAATCGTGCAGCCCTAATTCTTCGTTTGTTCCCTTCAATCCGATGAACAAGCCGATGTGCCCAACGGTTTGCCCAACGCGCCGTAGTTTCTCGAGATAGCGGGACCGCCGAGCTTCTTGCTCGGGCAGCAAGCGACGAAACGTATTGACCACACCGACGCCGCTGACCACAATCGGCGCGTGTATCGCCTGTCCGTCAGCCATGCGCACGCCAGCCACGCGCGCGCCATCAAGCAGGATCTCATCGACCTTGGCGTAGGTGAACACATCGCCGCCACCTTGCCGAACAACAGGAATAATATGCTTGGCGATTTCACTGCTGCCGCCAACGGGATAGCCCATAGGGGCCGTATTGATCTGCGAACCCGCAACAAACAGGTAGGACTGCCGTTCTGGCGTAATGCCAACGGCGGCCCAGATACTGCAAATAATCCCGATGAGCCGCTCGTTGTCCGTGAAGTCGCGCACCACATCGTAGGCTGAGCGAAACACGTCCTTCGGGAGGCACATCGTTGCGAAACGCTCTACACCACGGCCAAGCCAACCGCTGCCACTGAGCTTTTGCATCAACAGAAAGGGCATTGCGCGGCCAAGGGTTTTCGCCGCATGTACATAGATGGCGTCAATTGCCGAGGCTTCCTCTGGAAACGCTTGCTTCAACGCGGCCTTGTCCTTCTCGGCAATCATTGTGATGACGGTCTGTGTGGAATCGCCAAAACTAAGCCGCAGCCTATCTTCATGGAGCGCCGACCACTGAAGCTTTGCGTCGGTAATGAAGTCGAACAGCTTGCGGAAGAAATCCGTTCGATCGACAACACCATTGACGAAATGCACCCCTACATCCCACGCGTATCCATTGCGTTCATAGGCATGGGTGAAACCACCAGCCGTGTAGTGCTGCTCGAGCACCACTACTTTCTTGCCCATCTTCGAAAGACATGCAGCGGTGGACAATCCGCCAGGACCCGAGCCGATGACGATCACATCGTAGCGGTCATCGACACGATTCGCACGGTAGCGTCGTCCGGTTCGTAGGTTACTAATGTCGCGGCCCACCAATACCTGTGGCTCAACGCCAAATTAGCCTTTCGACTCTGCATTTGTCACCATCAATGGGATTATCCGTGTAGGCGTTGATCCATGCTGATTTCAAGCCGACCTCGCGTGATAGTCTGCGTTGTCCATGAATTGCCTTGCAAGGTAGTTGGCATGAAATACGGTGTCATGGTCGGTGAAGGTAGCGGCGCGGCGCCTGATCTCAATGCACTCGTCAAGCGAGCCAAGTTCGCAGAGCAGGTAGGGCTTGACACAGCTTGGATCGGGAATATTGCGATCGACGCAACAACCGCCGCCGCGGTTGTCGGAGCAGCGACGAACACGATTGAGATCGGCACTTCGGTGACGCCGATTCATACGCGCCATCCGGCCGCGATGCTGCAGCAGGCCGAAACCGCGCAAATGGCTTGCGATGGACGCTTTACACTTGGCCTCGGTGTCGGACACAAGTTTCGCGTCGAAGGCATCTGGGGCCTCTCCTATGATAGACCGGCAAGTAGGATGCGGGCGTATTTGGAATCGCTCGTGCCAGCCTTGGCGGGCAAGGACATCACCTGCAACAACGAGTTCTTTAATGTCACGCTGCAAGCAAACCCGGAGGCCCCGCAGACGAACGTGTTAATTGCGGCGCTTGGGCCCGTCATGCTCGAACTCGCTGGCGAGCTGACAGGCGGAACTATCACCTGGGCAACCGGGCCAAACACGCTTCGCGCTCATGTGCTGCCCAACTTGAAGAGGAAGCACGCCAATCCCCGCATTGTTGCTGGTTTTCCGGTGTTGCTTACTGCCAACCACGCACAAGCGAAGGAGGCGGCGTCGCGCCTGTTTGGCATGTACGGAAGAGTGCCATCATACAAAGCCATGATTGAGCGGGAGGGCGTGGAGAGCGTTGACCGATTGGCGCTGATTGGCAACGAGCAGGACCTGGCCAAGCGTTTAGATGAGATCGCATCCATTGGCGTCACCGACTTTTGCGGATTCCTGTTTGAGACCGAATCAGGCGAAATAGAGCGAACCCTGCAGTTCCTTGCTTCTCGACCTTGATGGAGATGCCAGACCTCGCCATTCCTGAAGATGCCATGTGCATCGACCGCACTTGGTTTGAGGCATTACTGCGGGCGCACGGGCACGAGACGTCTATTCATTCGGTTAGCGTCACGCCCATCGGCAACGGACTTATGGGCAGCAACGTGCGCTATTGCTTTCAATACGCCGATGCTGGCAGCAATGCCCCCAACTCGCTGATCGGGAAGTTCGCCGCCTTCTCCAACAGAGAAATTGAATCCGAAGGTGTTGAGGAGGCCTATCTCAGCGAAGTGAGGTTCTATCAACATTTGGCTGCAAAGGTGCAGGATATCGCGCCAATCCCTTGGTTTGCTGATGTTGACGAGCGTAGCGGACGTTTTGCCATCATTCTTGAAGACCTCAACCCGCTACGATCCATTGCCTTGGTGGACGGATGCACGCGTGAAGAGGCCGAAGTGTCGATGTTGATGGCTGCTAGGTTGCACGCAAGTCATTGGCAAGACCAGTCGCTCAGAGCGCTACCATGGCTCATGGGAGGCCAATCCCAACAAGCGCATGTGCTGACAAAAGAAGTACTTCGCACTTGCTGGGCGGAATTTCAGCGTCGGTTCGAGCAACGAATCACTGCGCGGCAACATGCGCTCGTGAATAGGTTTCTTGAAGCCTATTCACAATGGCGAACGGGCTGCGATAGCCCGGTCTGCTTGGTGCATCGAGATTATCGATTGGAAAACGTGGTGTTTGGCGCGCCGGGCGCGCCGCGCAAGGCAGCCGTGGTGGATTGGGCGCTTGTCGCACTGGCACCGCTGGCAATTGATGCTGCGTACTTCATCGGCACCAGTCTCGATGAGTCGCTCAGACGTGAGAGCGAGGACGCCTTGCTCGAAACTTATCACGAGGCGCTTGCAGCGCAAGGCATCAAAGACTATTCGTTGGCGGCGTTCAGGCAGCACTATGCGTGGTACAGCTTCTGGGGAATCATGGTCGCGATCGGCTCGATGATGTTTGCTGCCACCGAGGACGGCGACGCAATGCTGCACGCCATGTTTCGTCGTCAGGCCAACTTGATTCTTGATAATGGGTATATCGACATTTTCTAACTGACATTTGCGCGAGATGCATCAGATTGACGTTGGATACACATCGTTCTGATGCTATTATCTTCGTAACTCTCGACCTTAGGTGGCATGATGGCGCGAGAAACTGGCGTTGCCGCTTCCAGTATCTTGGCACGTATCGATGTTCCGGCATCCGCCTTCGCCGAAAGGCCCAGTTTCATCCATACAGTGCGCGAAGGCATCGCGGGCAAGGTCGTGAGACAGGCCGTGGATGTGTTTGGACAACGAGACCTGTTTGTTCGACTCGTGGGGGTTTCGCCCGGAAACTTGCATCGGGTATATCGGCGCAAGACACTCAGCTCCGCACAGTCGGAGGCGCTTTTGGATACCTTGAGACTGTTCTCCAAAGCGTCGGAAGCGCTAGGCGGTCTGGAAATGGCACGCGAGTGGCTGAATACGCCGCTGCCCGCCCTACATGGAGAACGTCCATTTGCATTGTGCGACACCTTTGACGGTCGCCGTTTGGTAGCAGACGTCATCGCAAAGATCGAATATGGCGAGTTTCCTTGATGTGGCTTTACCGCATATGTCATGCCAAGCATCTTGAAGAATTCGGGGGACACGGTGCCAGCTACAAGAATGGTGGGCGCTGGAATAGTCCGGGGGTTCCTGTCCTCTATTTCGCTGAGAGTGCGAGCGTCGCGATGTTGGAAATGGCCAATTATTTGCCGTCGCCACGCCAGATCCCCCCTTCATATCGACTTGGCGTTTACCTTGTGCCGGAAGACACATCAATCCTTCGCTGGGCACCAGAGACATTGCCGAATGGCTGGAATGCGTTCCCTTACCCTCGCTGGACTCAGGAACAAGGTTCCCGCTGGCTGAATCATGGCGAGGAGTCACTACTTGCGGTTCCCAGCGTAGCCGTTCCCGGCGGATTGGAGAGCATTGTGCTCGCCAGCCCGTCGCGACTCGCTAGGATTGCTATTCGCTTGATTCGTGCGCTTGACGATATTTACGATAGGCGTGCGTTTGACCAATAGCGGACTGCACGTCTTGCCAAGAGGCCTCGCGCCTTTCATTCGCTCTGTTGGTGTGGAGTACCACTCAAATAAGCGGTCAACGCCGCAAGTTCCATGTCACTGATCTCCGTGTAGCGGAACCTCGGCATGAATCGCTGTCCGCGCCGCACGACATACTCTACGTACTCATGGCTGAAGTCATTCCGCTCCTCTAGATACGGCGACTTCGCATCGCCATCTCGCTTTCTCAAGCTCCACGTGCCGCTGCCATGAGGATTGCTCTTGCCATGGCATTCCCAGCACCATTGGTCGAACACGGCCTTGCCGCGTTCGATTTGGGTCGGCAGTTCGCTAGCTGTAGTCAAGCTGCTCGCGCCATAAAGCACAAGCACGACGCTGAAGGACTTTGCCGTCCAACTCATGCGCCCCTCATACGCCGAGGATAGATGCCGTTCTTGCCCGGCGCCATCAGTCCTCCGGGGTCGAGCGCATCCTTGAGCGTCTCATTCACTCTCCGCATCGCGTGGTTGTTCCAGCCGTATCCATCTTGCACAGTCTTCATGAGCGCATGATGGGCGCGGATTTCGCCCCAGCCACGCTTGGCGAATTCGATGCTGAGCTGCTTGAAGAGATTGATGGTGACTTCGTTGGCTACCGGGTCGTTCTTGAAGATCTCCGCACCCATCGTCATAAGTATCTGACGCGGTGTTCGGCTGAGCATTTCGGCACCGGCGAACTCTCTGCCGAAATTTGCATGAACTCGAACAGCGAGCCGATGGGCATCAAGCGCGGCTTCGCCATCGGAAGGCAACAGAGGCGAGTTCAGGATATGACCATCGACTCGCCCATTCGTGACCCAATCTGCCAAGGAGGGGACGCCAGCAAGCAGTTTGGTTTTTACGTCGAGTTGATGGGGATTGACCAAAGGCGTCTCGAATTGTTGGAATTCAAACTGCACGCCCGAAATTTGCCCCAAGCTAGATCGCACCTCGTCCCACTGCGCACGAATCAGATCGGGACTGCCATAGAAACCCATGCGCGCATGCCAAGCACCGAGGTTTTTCTCCTTCATCACTCCAAGCATCGCTTTGCCGCGCGCCACCGCATCCGTGATGGCATCCAAGCCTGAGCGATTGAACTCACGGTCGTGCGCGAGGTCCGTGAGACCAACCGAATACCTGACTGAACTCCCGATCATGCCTTGGAGTCTCAATTGCGTTGAGAGATCGACCAAGGGCACGAGATCTTGCTGACCATAGACCTTGACAGTCGCACTCGCGAAGGCTTGTGGCTCAGGTCTCAGCCAGTAGCCAGCGCGGGTGACGATGCCGAGATTCGATTGCGCGAACAGTCCGTCGAGGTGCGCGCCAACGCTGTACTTCGTGCTGTGCCAAGATTCGCCTTTGTCCATCGCGCCCATGCCGGTTCGCAGCAGCTCGCCCGTCGGCAGCACAACTTCAAGGCCGCAGAGGCTTTCAATATGATCGCCTTGGAAGCCGTATCCGCTGCCGTGTTCCAAGGAATTAGCGATAACACTGCCCCAGCCGGGCGATGGCACCGTCATCCACAGCTTCAGACCTTTTTCTTGAAGATGGCGATATAGGTCAAGAAAGCTCACGCCCGGCTCGACGACGGCATAGGCTTGCCTCTCGTTGACCTCAATAATGCGATTCATGCGCTTGAGATCGAGCGTGATCATGCCGGAGTGCATTGGGGCGGCACCGCCAAACCCAAGATTCTTGCCCGTCGAGATCACCCAGAACGGAACGTTATACTGGTTGCAGACTTGAACGACCTGCTGTACTTCCCGTGTGTTCTTTGGCGCTACCGCTGCGGCAGGCACCGGCTCTTGCTGCGTCCCGGCGAATGGTGAATAGTCATCGCGGTACAAGTCTCTCGCGGCCTCGCTGGTGTAGACCCATTGCTTGCCAACAATGTTTGCAAAGACTCGAAGGGCTGCCGCGAGCGCATCTTTCGTCACTCGCTGGCTGGCAGCGATCGTCACCGGAGCGCCGAAGAGCGCCGCACCGCTTGCGGCGGTGGCGACATGCATGACGCGGCGGCGAGTGACCATGTGCTTATATCGATCTCATAATAGCTGTTCCTTTTACTGTCACTATTCAGTTCCTGATCGTCGCACGACAAGAGGTTTAAAGTAGCTATTGAATGCGGATAAACGCACTCGAAATCGGACTAAAGGAACACGTGGCTTTCTCGTTCATCAATGGTAGAAGGTCTGCGGCTTGCCATGCGCTCGCAATCAAACCACCCACCGCTAGAATGAGAAAAACCGGAGACTAATAGATGATGGACAAATGCGAATTCATCAAGAAAATGTATGACATGGAGTTTGTGGGCGGCTTGTTCGCCTCGTTCGCCGACGGCGGCGGTGCGTTGACTTTCGAGTATTTCGATCCGGACTTCGTGTGGAACACGGCTCACAACGGCTGGCATTTCAAAGGCAGTCCTTTTCAAGGCATTCAGGCAACTTGGGACCGGGTGTTTTCGGCTGGCACAGGACGTGACTTGGACGTGGCGACCTATCGTGTTGAGCCCTACGACATCATTGATGCTGGCCCTGACACTGTCATCGTTCTCGCACACTACTCCGGCAACTCGGTGCGGTCAGGCAAGCCGCATCGCATTCAAGTGGCGCACATGTGGACGCTGAAAAATGGCCGCATCAAGCAGTTTAAGCAGTACACGGACACCTATCACATGATGCACTTTGACGAGCTTGAAGCCTGAGCGCACGGAGGACCGGCCCCATGGAACAGGAACAATACAGCAGCGAAGCGAGCGAACTTGCCTTCAAAGTGCGCTGGCTGTACCACCATTTTGTCGAGGACCCAGCAGCTATCGATGCTGGTTTGTTCGCGGAAGATTTCACTTGGATCCCCGCAGAAAACTCACCAGCGTCAAAAAACGGGCGCGTCAGTGGCCTCGCGAATTTCCTTGCGAACGCCTATTGGAGTCAACCCGAATGGGAACAGTTCGGCTTTCGCATCGACGAGATTCTCGCTGGCGACAAGATCGTCATGCAAGGCTATTACACTGGCCTCTACAAGCCAACGGGCAAGGTGCTCTGCGCTCAGATGCTGCACGTCTGGTCGTTTGAGGGCGGCATGCTGACGCGCCTCGACGAGCTTACCGATACGCAGGACTTCTTTGAGGCAATGAATCGAGGTTAATACCCTTTCCAGACTGGCTTTCTCTTTTCAATAAACGCAGAAATTCCTTCTTTCATGTCTTCCGACTCCCGGGACATTTGCATATAGGGTCGTTGCTTATCCCAGCAGTCTTCGTCCGTCCACATTTCCTTGTGTGAACGAGAGATGATTTGCCGAGCGAGCTTGACGGCCATAGGACTGTTTTCTGCAATTCTTCGCGCAAGCTCGAGTGCGCCAGCAAGAGCTTCTCCGGGCGGTGTCACGCGGTTGACCAAGCCGTAGTGCTGCATTTCTGCCGCAGATTTCGCATCGCCGGTCAGAATCATTTCCATGGCGACATGGTAGGGAATCTGTCGCGGTAGGCGAAAGCAACCACCCCCCACCGCCACTAGCCCGCGCCGAGCCTCTGCCAGCCCAAACTGGCTCATCTCCGACGCGACGATCAAATCGCATGCAAGAATCATTTCCATGCCGCCTGCGAAGGCTTGCCCTTCCACTGCAGCGATCAGCGGCTTTCGCGGCGGCATACGCATGACGCCGAAAGCGCCACGCTTCTTGGTCGCGCCGTAGTCGCCCGATTGTGCGCTCTTCAGGTCTTGACCAGCCGAAAACGTCGGCCCGTTGGCGCGAATCACCGCAGCCCACAGACGCTCATCGGCATCGTATTCGTCGATCACCGCCTCCATCTGACGCGCCATTTCGCCGTTGAACGCATTGCGCGCCTCCGGCCGATCAAGCGTAATGAGAAATAGGTGCTCGTCGATGATTTCAGACAGGATTTTCTGTTCCATTGTCGGTCGTTTCCTCTCGATTGACGGTACTATCCTACTCGTGGGCTAAGGGCCTGCGCCGGGATGTTGGCCTTGCAGTCCATTCCGCAGTGAGAAATGCACATCTGAAGTTTCTGCTTCATGCGATAGTAGCGCGGAATACTCTGCGAAGAGACACTGACATGCTGACTCAGCCGCGCCTACAAAGCGACCTCTTGAAAGACCAGGTCGCTATCGTCACTGGCGGCAGCCGCGGCATCGGCGGTGCCACGTCGGAAATGCTCGCTGCGAACGGTACCCATGTCGTGATAGCAGATGTCGATTGCCGTGCGGCGCAAGACGAAGCCGACGAAATCAACAAGGCTTTCGGCGATGATTGCGCCAGCCCTTATGTGGCGGACCTTGCTGCGACAGGCGTGTGCGATGCCCTTGTCCAAGACACGATGAAGGCACGCGGTCGCCTTGATATCGTGATCAACAACGCTGGCTACGTGTGGGATGGCCGGGTGCACGCCATGTCCGACGAGCAATTTCAAGCCATGCTTGATATTCACCTGATCGTGCCATTTCGGATGGCACGCGCGTGTGCGCCAATCTTCCGCGAGACAGCCAAGCGAGAAGACGCCGAGGCCACGCCAAGACACCGAAAGTTCATCATGGTGTCCTCGCTCGCCGCGCAATGGGGACTGATCGGCGCAGCCAACTACGCGGCGGCCAAAGCTGGCATGCTCGGCCTCATGCGCACGCTCGCGCAAGAGTGGGGGAGCATCCGAGTCAACTCAAATGCTGTGGGATTTGGCATCATCCAGACGCGATTCGGGCTGCCGCAGTCCGAACGCGAGGTCATCGAAACCGGCGGACGCACCATCCATGTCGGCATGTCAATGAAGCAGTCCGAACTCATGGGCGTGACCATCGATCCAGACCATGTGCCCACCAACGAAGAAATTTACGCCTCCAAGCCGGACAACCGCGTCGCGCTCGGACGCACCGGCACCATTCAAGAAGCTGCCGACGCCATCTTCTGGCTGGCGTCGCCACTGTCGGACTATGTGACCGGGCAACTCATCGCCGTTGGCGGCGGCGCGCGTGGCGGAATGAGTTAAGGGAACGCCTGTCTAACCAACTGAGCTACGGGCCCGCAAAAGAAATATCAAGGGCGTGTATTGTAGGCGCGTCATCGCCTTCGTGTTGGAGTATCGATTGAGATGCTGAACCTCAAGACGCCGGAAGCACTCAAAGAGTTCGTGCAGGACCCATATCCTGCACTCTCGTTTCTACGCAAAGAGCGCATGGTCAAGTCGCCGAACGGCGAATGGCTGATCGCACGCGATGCCGACGTGGATTTCGTGCTGCGCGACCCGCGCTTCGGCAAGCAGCCACTGCCCGGCACCGAGCACCGCCTGCCTTTTTACGCCCAAGACTACACCGAGCGCGATTCAATGCTCGACATCGACCCGCCGAATCACACGAGAATCCGCAGTCGATTCGTCAAGGCGTTTAGCGCACGACGCATCGAAGGCATGAGACCGAGCATCGAGAGCCTTGTCGATTCGCTGCTCGATACGATCATTGCGCGCGGGCGCATGGAAGCCATGCGCGAGTTCGCAAGGCCCATCCCCTCGACCATCATCGCCGATATGCTCGGCGTGCCCGAGGCTGATCGACCGCGATTCAACGAGGTGTCCATGGGCCTCATCGAAGGGCTCGGCGTGGATCCGACAACGACCTTGAAAGAGCGCAACGCCCGTTCACAGGTCTTGCGCACGGAATTCAGCGACTACCTATCGGCGCTGTTCGAACACAAACGCACCTCGCCACAGGATGATCTGATCTCAGCGCTCCTGCACAGAAACGAAGCCGAAGAAGCGCTCACAGAGGAAGAACTCATCATCAACATACTGCTGCTGTTCGTAGCTGGCCACGAGACCACCGTCAATTTGATTGGCAATTCCATCGTCGCCCTTGCAAGGCACCCAGATCAATTGCAAAAGCTGCGTGAGACGCCAGCACTCATGCCAAAAGCCGTCGATGAATTCCTGCGCTACGACTCGTCAGTCCAGCAGTTGCCGCGCGTCGCACAAGCCGATGTCGAATTCGCTGGGCACACGATTCTTGCGGGCGAAATGGTGATACTTCTGCTCGGCTCGGCCAATCGCGATGAGGCGGTTTATCAAGACCCTGACATCCTCGATATAGAGCGGCGCATCAAGCGCGTCAAGAGCTTCGGCGGCGGCGCGCACTACTGCCTCGGCGCGCAGCTCGCCAAGATCGAAACTGAAATTGCACTCCACAAGCTGATCGCGCGAGTGCCTACATTTTCGATTGAGAATCTCGATAGTCTCAACTACCCGTTCAATCTGTTTTTCCGCGGGCCGGAACGCCTTGATATGACCTGGCGCGTATGATGATCGCCCACTTCTTCCCTCACGCCTCCATGCTCGCAAGCCGCTCAAGCGTTGTCTTGCCTGGTGGATAACGAGCGCTAACAAGTTCACGAGCAAGTCTCTGTAGACGTTCCAATGCCACCGGCGCATAGTCAAGCTGCTCAACCGAGACGTTGATGTGCGGCGAGCGTCCTGGCGGAGCATCGTGCGTGTGCCCATGCACGTTCACCCAGCCATCAGGCAGGGTCGCGAGCGGCAGGTGCGTGCAGATGATCGGCGGATCGCCGTCGATGCAGACAAGCGAGCTCATCAGATCGAATCCGCCCACGCGCACTTCGCCCGACCCAGTGAGGTCATGGTTGCCGAACACCAGATGCTTGACTTTGCCCGCGCCGCGCCGCACGCGCTCCCACGTTGCGTCGCAGACAGCGCGGCGCATGGCGAGGTCGCCTATGAAGAGTAGCGTGTCGTTCTCTCCGACTGTTCGTAGCCAATTGGCATAGAGCGCCGCGTCCATTTCGTCCGCATCGACGAAGGGGCGATTGGTGTAGCGAATAATGTTGTCGTGTCCGAAGTGCAGATCAGACCACACCCACACCTGTCCGGTTTGATCACTTGTTGTATCGAGGGTCGTGTCGAGCATGTGCGCAGGATGCTCACGAACCATGCGCAGCATGGCGCGGTACATTTTCCTGCTGTGGCGGTTGGTCGGGCCAGCACCGCCCTGCACCCAGGATTCCAGATCGTGCGCGTAGATTTCTGTTGCTGTGCGGGGATCGATGCTCGCCATAGGCGCATTCTCTCAAGAGAGACGGCTTGTTGCTATAGTTGCCGTGTTTCGCTGCAAGGAAATGCCGAATGCTTCAAGCTGCTCGCACCTGCCTCCTGACATGCCTCGCCATCTTTGCACTGAGCGCCTGCCAACGCGCAGCAACGCCAGAGCCAACGAAGCTGTCGGCAGAAGATTTTATCGCCGAACTCAACGAGGAGATCGACTCACTCAGCCGCGCAGCGAGCGCCGCCTACTGGGTGCGCGCCACCTATATCAATGAAGACACGCAGATTCTCGCGGCACAAGCAAGCGAGAAATGGCTTGAGTTTCACACCCGCGCAGTCCAGCAAGCAAGCGAATATGACGGCGAATCCATGAGCGACGAGACGGCGCGCGCACTGAAGCTCTTGAAGCTTGGCTCGTCGGCGCCTGCCCCCGATGATGCCGAAAAACGCCGTCGCCTCGCCGAAATCCGCACGCGCATGCCCGGACTCTATGGCGAAGGCAAGTATTGTCCCGAAGACGGCAGGCCGTGCCAAGACCTTGAGGCATTGAGCGGCGTGCTCGCCAAAAGCCGCGACTATGATGTGCTGCTCGATGCGTGGACGGGGTGGCGCACTATCTCGCCGCCAATGCGTGAGGATTACGCCGAGTTCGTGAGTTTGAGCAACGAAGGCGCAAAGGAACTCGGCTTCGAGAACCTCGGCGAACTTTGGCGGTCAGGGTACGATATGTCTCCAGCAGCGTTCGAGGACGAAACACATCGTCTCTGGAATCAGGTCAAGCCGCTCTATGATGAATTGCACTGCGCCGTGCGCACGCGCCTCAATGCCGAATACGGCGATGCGCGCGTGCCGCTCGACGGCCCGATTCCTGCGCATCTGCTCGGCAACATGTGGGCGCAGGAATGGTCGCATCTGTATCCGCTTATGGAGCCGTTTGAAGGGCTAAGCGACCTCGATGTCACTGGTGCGCTCGAAGCGCAAGGCTATACCGCAGAACGAATGACGCAAACAGCCGAGGACTTTTTTGTCTCGCTCGGCATGCCCGCGCTGCCTGATGCCTTCTGGTCGAATTCCATGCTCACCAAGCCGCGCGACCGCGAAGTCGTCTGCCATGCGAGCGCCTGGTCGGTCGATGCGCCGACGGATGTGCGCATCAAGATGTGCATCACGCCAACGCAAGAAGAACTCGTCACCATCTACCACGAACTCGGCCATATCTATTACTACCTCGCCTACGCCGACCTGCCGAACATTTTTCAAGAAGGCGCGCACGACGGCTTCCACGAGGGCATCGGCGACACGGTGACGCTGTCGATGACACCGTCGTTCCTTGAGAGCTTGGGATTGGTCTCTGACGTGGGCAGCAGCGACGAAGCCGTGATCAATAACCAAATGAAAGTCGCCCTCGACAAGATCGCCTTCCTGCCCTTCGGCAAACTCAT
This sequence comes from Pseudomonadales bacterium, assembly GCA_028283025.1. GTDB lineage: Bacteria > Pseudomonadota > Gammaproteobacteria > Pseudomonadales > Azotimanducaceae > Azotimanducus. The sequence continues at coordinate 20,898 of JAPYNO010000075.1, forward strand.
CGACGAATGGCGATGGAAGGTGTTTTCCGGCGAGATTGCGCCAGAAAATTACAACGCTGGCTGGTGGGCGCTGCGCACCGAGTACCAAGGCATCACACCGCCAATTGCCCGCAGCGAAGCCGATTTCGACCCAGGTGCCAAGTATCACGTGCCGGGCAACACGCCGTATACCCGATACTTCCTCGCGTTCATTCTTCAGTTCCAGTTTCAACGCGCCCTGTGCGAGATTGCCGGACACGAAGGCCCGCTGCACACCTGCTCGCTCTACGGCAACAAGGCCGCTGGCGAAGCCTTGTGGTCGATGATGCAAAAGGGCGCGAGCCAGCCGTGGCAGGACACGCTTGAAGACCTGACCGGCAGCCGCGAAATGGATGCGAGCGCGATTGTTGAATACTTCGCGCCGCTGATGGCATGGCTTGAGGAGGATAATCGGGGGCGGCGTTGTGGGGTGTAGGGCCTCGCACGTCAAGTGTGGGTCTCGACATGGTGAATCAGTCTGAAGAAGCTGTTGTTCACAGCGCTAAAATGGTTGGGTTAAGCAGCCTTTTTGAGCTTTTGCAGGTCTGCATGGCTGAGTAAAACTCGATGGATGTTTTCTAGACGTTGCGTTTATTTCGAATATCAGGCAAACTTTCCCGCTGAGAAAATGCACACGCAATTCCAAGGGCCTGGCTATGAGTGCTGCAAAAGAGAATTTCCATGACTTGCTCCTATCAGAGCACGAGTCGGTGCTGGCACGCGAATCGAGCCGGGTGCTATCAAGCTACGCTCACCGTGCCGCGCCACTGGAGATCGAAGTTCGGGAACGTGGTCGGCGGGAGGTTGTCTCGCTGCCAGCCGGAGCCGTGCGTTTACTGATGGACATGCTCACGGAAATGGCCGAAGGTAAGGTAGTCACATTGATGCCGATACACGCGGAACTCACCACTCAGCAGGCGGCCGACCTGCTGAACGTGTCACGGCCGCATCTGGTCAAGCTCTTGGATGGAGGATTGATCGGTCATCGCAAGGTAGGCACACATCGGCGAGTGGATGTGCGTGATCTTCTCGCCTACAAACATCGGATAGACCGGGAGCGAGCGAATGCGCTAGACGAGCTGACTCGTCAAGCCCAAGAATTGAAAATGGGCTATTAGCCGCCCGTGGCGAATCTCACGGCGATTTACGACGCCAGCGTCCTGTACCCCGCGCCACTTCGCGACCTGCTCATGCAACTCGCGTTGTCGGACTTGTATCGGGCGCATTGGACTAGCGAAATCCACGATGAGTGGATTCGGAACCTTCTCGAAGACCGGCCAGATCTGACAGTTCAGCAACTTCAGCGAACCCGCGAGTTGATGGATGCCAGCGTTCGGGATTGCCTCGTGGAGAATTTCAGTGCGCTGATTCCGTCGCTGCATCTGCCGGACCCGCATGACCGACATGTGCTCGCAGCGGGGATTGCGGCGAAAGCCGATGTCATCGTAACCTGCGATCTCAAA
>JAPYNO010000076.1 GCA_028283025.1 Pseudomonadales bacterium
CTGATTCGCGCCAGTGAAGGCGCCGCGCTCGTGCCCGAAGAGTTCGGCCTCGACAAGCTCCTTGGGAATCGCCGCCATATTGAGTGCGATGAACGGCCCCCCAGAGCGAGGGCTATAGGTGTGCAAGGCGCGCGCGACGAGCTCCTTGCCAGTACCTGATTCTCCGGTGATGAGCACGGTGACGGTTGAATGTGAGAGCCGTCCGATGGCACGAAACACCTGCTGCATGGCAGGCGCCTGTCCGATAATGCCGACCCGCGAGGCATCTGTTTCTAGAGATGGCGTGGCGGTGGTCTCAGTCTTGCGCTTGCTCGCCTTGCCAAGCTCGATGGCGCGCTTGACCGTCGCGATGGCCTTGTCGAGGTCGAACGGCTTCGGCAGGTACTCGAAGGCGCCCGACTGATAGGACGTGACTGCGCTCTTCAAGTCCGAATAGGCAGTCATGATGACCACCGGCAAGTCAGGGTGGAGCTTGTGCGCCTCGCGCAGCATGCGCTGACCGTCCATGCCCGGCAATCGCAGGTCGCTCAGGATGACATCAGGCACATCGACTTCCAAAGCACCCAAAGCCGATTCGGCATCCGAGAAAATGCGCGTTGCAAGCTGCTCCTTGGCCATGGCACGGTCGAGCACTCTGCGAATAGAGACATCATCCTCAACAATCCAAACGCTTTCGCTGATCATGATGATGTCTCCTGTTTGAGCGGCAAGTGAATCGAAAAACAAGTGTCACCCGGTTCGCTGACAAACTCGACCATGCCACCGTGGATTGATACGACATGATGCGCCAAGGAAAGCCCGAGGCCTGAGCCACCGCCATGCCCCTTGATGAGCGGCACGAATAGAGTTTCGTTCAATTCGACCGGCACGCCGCAACCGTTGTCGCAAATGTGAATACTCAAAACCTGCCTGTGCATGAGCGCATCAATGGTGAGTTTTGATGTCACGCCGGTCTTCACACAGATTTTCGGTAGCTGCACACCTTGCACCGCCTGCATGGCGTTTCGAAGGACATTGAGCATGGCTTGAATGAGCATTTCCCGATCAGCCTTGATATCGGGCAGGCTCGGATCATAGTCGCGCGAGAAGTCCACGCCCGCTTGATCAGTCAGCCCCAGAACGCGAATACTGTGCTCCAACACCTCGTGGATGTTGGTATCGACCAAGGTCGGCAAGCTGCCGGGCAGCAGCATTTGATCGACCATGCGCCCGAGGCGCTGTACTTCGTTGACGATAATGCCCGTGTAGTCACGCTGCTCGCCGCACTTGAGGTCGCGCTCAAGAAGCTGCGCGGCGCCGAGAATACCGCCGAGGGGATTCTTGATTTCGTGCGCGACGCCGCGTGCGAGCTCGTGCATTTGTTCGGTGCGACTGTGTCGTTCGTTGCTGCGCTCAATGCGCGCAAAACGATCTAAAGGCAGAATCTCAAGCAATAGATACAAGCCGTCCACCTGCTCGTAGCTGGTAATCGAGTAATCGCTGACGAGCGGGCTCGCGCCAGCGATATTCAAAGTCGCGCGCCGATGAAACAGCGAATCGCCAGAAAGCACCTGCTCGCATTCTGACTCGATGCGCGCACCCTCAACCTGAATCCAATCAAGCAGTGGGAATCCGCAAATGTGTTGGCGTGAGTTGCCGATGAGTTGCTCAGCCGCTTGATTCACAAAGGCAACATTCAAGTCTTCCTTGAGAACGAGCAGTGGCGTCCTCATCTGATCGATGACATTCTCGGCGAACATTCCACCCGGCAAAACGATGTTGTCTAACGTGTTCAAGGCGCTTTGCCCTTGAGTGATACTTGGCTAAGCAATTCGCGCACCAACTTGAGGGGTGTTTGCCGAGCTCGGATACCCGACTTGTGCGCGCATTTTATGTCACAATGACGGTAATTGCACCAAAACGGTGCGAAAAGACAATACAAACAACTATCTTCTCGTGATCGTGTGCCTGAGCATGTGGAAACGTACTTCTGAACTTTTCGCGAGCACGCTGCCTTCAGCGTCCATAAGGCGCACTTGCAGCAAGTGTGTGCCGCGGTCGATGTTTTGCAGCACAAATGCGCCATCCGCATCCGCACGCTTGTCAACAGGTTCGCCATCGAGTATTAACTCGCAAATGAAGGATGCGCCTTGTTGCCCCGAAATCAGAGTGAGTACATCGACTTCGCCATGATTGCTGCGAATGGCCTCGTCATCTTTCGGCGACAGGATTTCAACCCTTGGTGCTGCTAGTGATTCGAGCGCTTCTGGTTGGGCGGCTTCGTTCGCTAGCAAAGCGATTTCGACCGGAGTAGCCAGGCGCCATGTTTCAGCGTCGGTCGTTTCTGGATGGTCAGTGAATCGAACAGCCCCAGAGTCATCTCGCTCCACATAGACCTCGGAAGACATATCCGCATTCGCAGCTTGGTAACAGAAGCTGAGAAGAACGCCGATCAAGTATCGCTTACCCATGCGAATCATCTTATCAGTCTCTCAGTCTGCACCGATCTTGAACTCGATCACGTATTCGTCGTCCTGATCCTTGCATGAGATGACATCATGGCCATGTACTCGACACCAAGCTGGCACGTCGTGCACGACGCCTGGGTCGGTCGCGCTGAGCTCGACAAGGGTGCCAGCGGCGAGTGAGCGCGCCAGTTCCTGCGCACGAATCACCGGCATTGGACACAGCAATCCTCGCGTGTCCAAGGTGCGCCTACACATGCCAGTCATCTGATATCTCGAGTGGCGTGAGCGGCACGATGCGCATGGCGCGCTCTCGAGCATCAGGCCAAGTTGCCTTGATCTCGACCTCCGCCGCTGTCCGTCCTTGGCTGTAGCGAGCGACAATGCGTGCAGCCAATTCGATATCCGAATCGTTGGGCACTCCGTCAATCAGTGCAAGCGGCCCCTCGTGCGACATGGTGCGCAGATTCAAAAACCGCTTTTGATAACCCTGCAAATACTTGTTCTCGCCCTGTTCGCGCCCAATAATCAACTTGAAGCGGGTGTTCGGTCGCATATGTCTGCCGACTTTCAATAGCATGATGTCATCGAGCTCGTAGTCGCGCTTGCCGCGCGTGCGCATGAGATCACGGAACTTCGCCGAATAGTGCTTGTCCGTGAGAAAGCAGCAGCCGCCTGCGGGCTGGGCGTAGTCCTTGAAGCCAAAATGCTTGGCAAGCTCGATCTGCGGTTTGCGGTCGCGGCCATGAAACCCAAAGAGCCTCGATCGGTCCACCCAGCCCTCACGCTCTGGCAGCGTCGGCTCAAGATTCAAGGCGCAGAGCGGACGCAGCAGCTTGTCTTCTGCACCCGACTCGCGCGCGATCATCGGCATGGCCTCGCGCCGCTGCGACTTCGGCCTCTGTCCGATGACCTCGCCCGTGATAATAAAGTCAAAACCCTGTTCATTCGCATATTCGCAAGTGCTCGCTTGGCCGACCATAAAGATCTTGCAATCAAGGCAGGGGTTCATGTGCTGCCCGTAGCCGTGCTTGGGGTTGAGGACGATATCTTTGTATTCGGTCGAAATATCGATGATGTGCAGTGGAATGCCAAGCTGCTCGGCGCACCAGAGCGCATTGTTGCGCTTGTGCTTGATCTTGTGCCGTTCGCGAATGGCCGATGTGTGGCCTTCAACGCAAAAGCCAGTGAAGAAATTGATGCCATGAACTTCGATGCCCTGCTCCATGATCACCCTGGCAGCGAGCATGGAGTCAAGGCCGCCGGAGATCAGTGCGGCCGCCTTGCGCTTCTGGCTCGAGGAGAATGTCATCGCGACAAAATTGTTAATTGCTGCTTGCTGTTTCTGGCCAACGCCCTACTAACGCAAAAACGCAGCATAAGCTGGATTGTCTGATTCTTCCGCATATCTGTAACCAATGCGGTCTAGGTCATGCGTGAGGCGCGCCCGCTCCCGAGGCGCCGCCTCAAAGCCGACAAGCACGCGACCCCAGGCTGCGCCATGATTGCGGTAGTGGAACATGGTGATGTTCCATTCTGTCCCGAGCAGCGAGAGAAAGCGTCGCAACGCCCCGATGCGCTCTGGGAATTCAATACGATAGATGAGTTCGTGTTTCACGCCGCCCACACGTCCGCCGACCATGTAGCGCACATGCAGCTTGGCAAGGTCGTTGTCGGTCATGTCATCGACCTGATAGCCAGCCTCTTGCAGTCGCGCGAGCATTGCTGATCGCTCGTCTTGGCCTTGGATGCGCAAGCCCACATAGACATGTGCGCTATCTCCTCCGGCGTATCGATAGTTGAATTCGGTGATGCTGCGATGACCAAGCTCTTGGCAGAAGCGGCGAAAGCTGCCGGGCTGTTCAGGAATTTTGGCGGAAAGCACGAGTTCCCGCTGCTCGCCAAACTCAGCCACTTCGGATATGTAGCGCAAGCGATCAAAATTGACATTGGCACCGCTGACGATGGCAACAAGCGTCCTGCCCTCAATATCCTGCGATTGAACATGTCGCTTGAGTCCGGCCACAGCGAGTGCTCCGGCAGGCTCGGCAATGGCGCGCACATCCTCGAACACATCCTTGATGGCAGCGCATATCTCATCCGTTGAGACACTGACCATCGTATCAACGTGAGCACGAGCCACACGAAACGGCTCTTCGCCAACCTGTGAAACTGACACGCCGTCAGCAAACATGTCCATGCGCTCGCGTTCGAGTACAACGCGCCGACCAGCCTCAAAGGCTGCGCTCATGCACGCCGAACCCTCGGCTTCCACGCCAATCACTTTGACTTCAGGACGCGCATGCTTGATCGCCGCGGCCACGCCTGCGATCAATCCGCCTCCACCCACGGGCACATAGACGGCATCAAATGATTCGCACGCCTCCAATAGTTCCATACCGACCGTACCCTGACCAGCAATGACATCCGCATCGTCATAAGGCGGCACGAACACGCGACCATCTTCTTCTCCAATGCGCTGCGCCACCACGGCCGCCTCGTCGTAGCCCTCACCCTCAAAGACAACGTGCGCGCCGTGCGCCCGCACCGCATCGACCTTGATCTCGGGCGTGTTCTTGCCCATGACAATGACCGCCGAGATGCCTAAGCGCCGCGCCGCGAGCGCAACGCCTTGCGCGTGATTGCCAGCGGAAGCCGTCACCACACCACGCGCACGTTCATCCTCGCTCATATGCGCGATCTTGTTCAGTGCGCCGCGCACCTTGAAGGAATGCACGGGCTGCAGGTCTTCGCGCTTGAAGAGCACTTGATTGCCCGTGCGTTCGGTTAGTTTCGGCGCAGCCTGAAGGGGCGTTTTAATGGCAATATCGTAGACGCGCGCCGCATCAATGCGTTTCGCGTAGGCATCGAGCGTGCTCTCCTCGGGCTGCACCTTTTGCGTTCTCAGTACCGAGGGTCGCGATCATCCGCCGACTGGCCTCGGGCCGGTACGAGCACGTTTCGGATAAAGGTGCATATCATTTCGTCGCGTTGATTCTTGCCGATGGTGCGGACAGTGACAATACCTTGCCCAGGCCGCGACTTCGACTCCCGTTTGGCGATGACTTCCGATTCACCATAAATAGTGTCGCCAGCGAACACCGGCGCCGTAAACTTGACTTCATCCATGCCAAGGTTAGCAATCGCTTTCTGGCTAATGTCGGACACGCTCATGCCAATCAAGAGCGCAAGCGTATAAGGACTCACCACCAGATTCTTGCCGAACTCTGTGTGCTTGGCATACTCGACATCGAAGTGCATGGGATGCGTGTTCATCGTGAGCAGCGTGAAGAAATGGTTGTCGGCTTCGGTGACAGTCTTGCCCGGCCTGTGCTCGTAGATGTGGCCGACTTCGAAGTCTTCAAAGTAGCGACCGAAGGATTCGCGGTGGCGATTGTCGCCGAGGTCTTTGCTGTACTTTGTCACAAGTGTGCTTGCCGAAATGAAGGGATAGCCTTGCAGTGTACCCAAGTGCGGCCAGTTTCATGCGAGTGAGCGTTGAGCGCGCGAAGACTGTGCTCGCAGCGCGCCGACGAAAGAAACGACTGCGAACATGAGCTAGCTCACCAAGATTCGATCTGAATGCTAACGAAGGCAGCGAAATCGCGTTTGTTCGAAGTAACGACAATAAGATTGTTGACCTGTGCAATCGCTGCAATCTGCCCATCAACGAAAGGGGGCTTGATGCCCTGTGCCTCAAGCCGGGCTCGCTCAAAGGCGTGCCAACTCGCCGCCCTTGCATCGTAGTCCAATATCGGCAGTGTCATGACAACATCGTCCATGAATTCTGCTAGAACAGTCTTTCTCTTAGAAGTCGGCAATCGTGCATAGCCGAATTTCAGTTCATGCAATGTCAGAGAACAAAGGCATATGTCGCGCTCATAGAGCTTGGTCTTTTCAGTCAGTACGCTACGGACCTCCTTTTTGGCAAGTTCGGAAACGACATTGGTGTCAAGCAGATACTTCATTCGTCAAAGCTAAATTCCCGACCGGGACCCGTGTCGCGCAGTCCATGAAGAATACTCTTGCCAGTATTGGGAATAAGCATGTCTGCGTCCACTTGTTCGCGAAATCTCATGTAGGCTTGCATGAAACTCTGATCCTTCGCTTTCAGGAGTTCAAATTGGCGTATTCCTATCAGTACTGCAACTACCTGACCGCGCCGAGTGATCTGCAATTCCGTGCCGGATTCCGCATCGTGAACAATCTGCGGCAAGCTCCGGCGAGCATCGCTGATGGAGTAAGCGTTTGACATGGCGAACCTCAAATGCACATCTAAATGTACATCATACATGCGCATGCCGCTTTCTGGGCTTCCAGGAGCACTAGCAGCCTGTTGAAAAAGAGGAATTTTGGCGGAGTCGGACGGCCAGCCCGAACAAATTGCACGCGCCTTCGGCAGTGAAGTCCCCCGTCAGGCGC
>JAPYNO010000077.1 GCA_028283025.1 Pseudomonadales bacterium
GTGCGCATCGGCGATCGCGTCTCAGTACGGTTCACCCAATGCAGTGACATCTACCTACCCTTGTTTGCACTCGCAGATACCGATTGACCATCAAGACATAGAGTATGAAAACCGAACTTCCCGGCTTCTGGCAATACGCTGAACAAAACTCTGAGAAAATCGCCATCGTCGAACCCGGCATTGGCGAAACAACCTTTGGCGAGCTGCTCAGCAACTGTAACCGCCTGTCACATGCGCTAAGAGAAAAAGGCCTGTCAAGAGGCGACGCCATTGGCGTCATGTTGCCCAACTGCGCGACGATCTTCGAAATCTACTTTGCCGCAATGCAATCGGGTGTGTACTACACCGCGATCAACCACTATCTGGCGCCTCCGGAAATCGCCTATGTGGTTGAGAATAGCGGAGCCAAGCTACTCTTTATTCACGAACAATACAAAGAGCAGATTGAAGCTGCACTAGGCAAGTCGGACTTCGAGGCGGAGAGCTGCATCTGGCTGTCCGAGGACGCCGACGACATCAACGAATGCGGCTATTCGGCGCTGCTAAGCGACTATCCCGACCACTTGCCGGAAACCCGCCCAGCAGGCCAGACCATGTTGTATTCGTCCGGAACATCCGGGCGCCCGAAGGGCATCCGTCCGCCCCTTCCTGAGCTACCGCCTGACGACTACATGATTGCGCGGGGTTGGATGGTCGAGCAGTTTGGGTTTCGGGTGGGTGATGGCACGCACCTGCTGAACGGCCCAATGCACCACTCCGGCCCCCTGTCCTACGCCGCAGTGTCAATGCATTTCGGCCACACCATCGTGATTACCGGCAAATGGGATGCCGAGAACGCCTTGCGGTTTATCGAACAGCACAAGGTATCCACAACGTTTATGGTGCCCACCATGTTCTCTAGGATCCTTGCGCTTCCACAAGACATCCGCTCGCAGCACGACCTCAGTTCGTTGGAGGCAGTGATCCACGCGGCTGCGCCCTGCCCAGTCCCGATAAAACAGGCCATGATCGAATGGCTGGGGCCCATCATCTATGAAACCTACGGCGGCACAGAAGGTGCGGGCACCAGTTGCACCTCCGAGCAGTGGCTCAAGAAGCCCGGCACGGTCGGCCCCCCAGCGCCCGGGATGAGCTTGAAAGTGCTGGACGACAATGGCAACGAGGTACCCACCGGCGAGATCGGTCTTGTCTATCTCGCCTCAACGCCGGGGCTAGGGCTGCCAAGCTACTTCAAGGATGAGGAAAAGACCACCGCCTCGCGGCGTGACGAGTTCTACACGATCGGTGACATGGGAAGAGTCGACGAAAATGGCTGGTTATTTCTGGTTGATCGTCAATCAGACATGATCATATCGGGCGGCGTCAACATCTATCCTGCGGAAATCGAGCAAGCGCTCGTGCAACATGCGGCGATTGAAGATGTGGCCATCATCGGTCTGCCCAACGAAGAATGGGGTGAGGAGGTGAAGGCCATTATCAAACTGGGCGCCGGGTATCAGGCCAGCGATGAACTGACGGACAACATCAAAGCATTTTGCACGGCGAATCTCGCGAAGTACAAGCATCCACGCAGCATCGATTACATCGACCAGCTGCCACGCGCGGATAACGGCAAATTCTATAAGCGCAGATTGAAAGAGCAATATCTCGCGGCAAAAACGGCCTCTTGATGAGACCAATGAGAAACGCTTCAATCCCAAAGAAGAATGTTCGCCAGTGCTTTCGCGCTGGCTCGCTCTGGCTCTGCTTGGGGTCAACACACCGTCAAATCCTTGTGAAGAACACTAAATCAATAGAATACAATTGGTTAGGACACGATCCTCAATGCGAATCCGTGAAATCGGGCACTCCAATCAAATCCTAGTTCTTGATGCCCAACCGCTCGCGGAGTTCCTGGTTTCGCATTTGGCTACCGCTCAGGTGCAGCAATACGGCGTGCTGGTAGCAAGCGCGCAGGCGCTCCTGCGTGGTCGTGCGCGCAAAGGGACGAGCAGCGAAAAGAGAAACACGGGTGGCTGCTGCTTCTGCCCGAAATTCCGGCGGTGGCAGTTGGGCCGTACCAGCCGCTGCAACCACTTTGTCGATGCCGGTTCCTTGTTCCTCACACAGCCCTAGGCGTCGCATCAGCGAGGCGAGCACCTCGTTGCGCGACCTGGGTGGAGAGTCTATGAATCGGTCTGGCTCCACCAAAGGCTTGCCCGGATTGGTGATTTCCAAGCGGTTTCGGAACAGTTCCACCGTTGGGCCGGCTCCCGTGATGGTCATGTCCTGATGGATCAGGGAATTGGCGATGACTTCGCGTATGGCCACAACAGGGAGCAAAGGTTCTGCACTACGAACGATGTCGCCTTGCTCCGGCGATGGCACGACGGCATTGATGTAGTTGTTCATCGCCACGAATCCCACTGCGTAGCCATGCGGGAAATCCCTCCGCTGCAGAACCTGAGCGTCACGGCCATTGCCATCGTACATCACGAATCTAACCGCCTTGCGCGCGAGTCGCTCATTGATCGCGCGCATATCTTTGGCGAACAGGATGGCGCCGAGGTTCAGAATGTTCCATCGACCACCGACATCGGCTGAAACAAGGCGCTCTTGCGCCAAGTCCTCTAGGATGCTCCTTTCGTTCGTCGGTATTGGCTTGCCGAGGCCGTCGTAGTAGGCGTCGCAGTCGATGAGATCGAGCACGCGCTTGCTTTCCAGAAAGCCTTGCGCGATGCCAGCTTCCCAGACATACGGGCGCAGTTTATCCCACAAGGCTCGTTGACGGTCTGGGTCATCGGCAAGTCGAGGCGTTGCCTCGCCGACGCGCACGAATGCTGTGCGATCGAACTCAACGGGGGCTGTGGTTGCCGACGGGACGGATAGCAACACCAAGCGACCTTCAGGATGCTTCACGGTCTCAAACGAGAATGCGAGGTCAGGTCGCAGATGCTGCGTCAACCAGTGTTCTAGCGGTTGCCGCTGCCGCTTGGTGGAGGCAGGCTCAAACGCCGTGCCGGTGACCGCATGGTCGCTGTTGCGTATTCCCCAAACGAGATAGCCGGTCTCCTGGTCAGCGATGCGGGCGGCGTTTGCGAGCGCGGAGATCAGCTTTCCAATGCGTTCTGGGTCGGTGTTGCCCTGCTTGAACTCAGCCCAAGCGGTTTGCGCTGGCAAGGCGCGCAGGTCTTCAATGAGCGCAATTGTGCGGGAGTCCGACATGTCCAAGCGAGCTTTACGAGATTTGATTGAGACTTGATTTTACCGCCGTTTTCGTGGGCATTCATGCACTTGGCTAGCGGAACGGGCGCCTGAGGACATGATCCGTGCGAGCTTCCACCATGCGGCAAGCGCAACCAATCTTGGGGTCAAAACACTGTCAAATCCTTGTGAAGAACACTAAATCAATAGAATACAATTGGTTAGGACACGATCCTCAATGCGAATCCGTGAAATCGGGCACTCCAATCAAATCCT
>JAPYNO010000078.1 GCA_028283025.1 Pseudomonadales bacterium
GATTCGGACCACAATGCTTGTAGGCAATCGACCCTTGAATGCTTGCCATCGACCAGGTGTTGCGAACTGCGCAACAAAAGCACCGAGAACCCGCTTACGTCAGCGGTTCAAGTCCTTTGATACACGTAAGCTCCGCAAGCGCAGGCGCTTGCCCGGGCCTCGTGCCGGCAGTCCACAGCCTCGCTCCGGGAAGGCGCGAGAACCTGCTCCATTGTCTGTAGCCGTTGGCTTTGGAGTGTCACGATCCTCCTCCTCCAATCATTCTTGACACCGCTGCTTCAGGAGGTCGACAGTGAGACCGGCAGAGTGCTTCACTATTGGTCAGGCGGTAGCGTTGATCTCCCGCGCAAAGCGGGGCGGTACACCTTCAAAGAAGTTTCCTGTGTGGTAGGGCCGTTTATCGGACTGCGTTGCGTATCTCAGGACACGCATGTTGTCGTGGTGGGCAGCGGCAGCACGAAGGCTGTCAAGCCCGACTCCCTGCAAGATCAGGCGAAGTACAAGTTCACGACGCGCTCCGGGGACTTCAACTCCGATGGCCGCGTGGACGTGTTGATCGACCGAACCACTTCAGGCTCGGTTGACGGCTCGATGCAGTCTTATATCCTGTACCAAAGAGAAGGCGGCGCAGTCGAGGCTACCAAGCCGACGGATGCCGAGCTCAAGCGCGCGAGGGGCTTTCAGACCACCAGCAAGCTCAATCTCATCCCCAACGACTTGAACATCGACGGCTTCGCCGACCACACCATTGAGAATATCGCGTGTTGGGGTCTTCATTACCCGGCGCCTTACGAGGACCCAGCGGACTACGACAAGCCAATCACCAACTGCATGATTATTGGTAGCGAGAGCATGTACGATCCAATTGGGATTAGAGATCTAAATCCCATTAGGACTACAGTGGCCGACGAAGGGAAAATTGGTAGGCACGCTATCGCCAATACAACACTGCCCGGGCATATTTTTCACGGCAAGGGCAATCCAGAAGGATGTCCAAAGAAACTAAAGGACGACAAGGACTGGAAGACCAGTGCGCCCAATGGCTGTTCGCAGGTGTATCATGAACCGAATCTGGACAAAGGCAAGATCACCATGCGCACTCGAGGTTATGGCAAGGGTAATTTAGGGCGCTTAAACGACCTGTAAGGGGAGCCGATCTTCAGCGATCTCGACAAGAGGATGAAAGGCGCCATGGACAAGGCACCCAGGCGCTTATGTCCTGAGCTACAAGAATCTGAGTAGTTATGTGAAGGGGTAATGAAAACCACCGATCACCGTTGCTCACGGGCACCTCCCGCAGGCTCGCCTAAAGTACATTGGCCAAAGACTTGGGCTGCCTGGCTGCTGACAAGCTTGCTGATGCTCACCTTTGTAGAGCTCGCAGCCCCGAGTCTTTTCGATTTTGGGGATGCGCGGCATGTACTGATCGTGGGCATGATCTGGCTGGCAGCTATGTCCATCATGGTGGTGACGCACATCGCACTGCATAGCCTATGGTGCCTGAAGCTACGCCACTATGTCTGCGCCTATCCGATTGTTGTGTCGCCGATCCTGTTCGAACCGCTACTCAGGGGATTTGGCTTCGTCTGGACGCTTATGCTCTCGCTTATCCTAGCCCCAAGCGTGGTGCTCTTCTGGTGCCTTTATGCCCTGATGATGAAAGCCGCTTGGACGAGTCCCGCGGACGGCCTGCTAGGGCAGGAATCGAAGATGAAGACCTCCAATGCCATCTTCCGATCCATACTGGCGATAGGCCTCGCCTTCGTGGGGATATTTGTGCTACACAGCTTTTTGGTGCTGTTAGCCGAACCGCTGCTGCTTGAGAGCGGGCCGTCGCGCTCGTCACATGTGCATCCGTCGCTTGTGTGGAGTGGAATGGGCGCACCGATTGCTGTCGCCTATTGGGGCGCTGTGGTGCATTGCACACTGCTGAGGAAAGATGCGGCAACCTTGAGAAACTACACGCTCGGGTTCTTAATATTCGTGCTCGGCTTCTCGCTCTTCTACCTTGGGTTTGTCGGTGTGGCGATTATCTTCACTATCGGGAACTTGTTCGTGGAAGGCTTCCAAGCAATTCCATCCTTCTCGGTCGATGGCTTTGTTGATCACCTCGTGGAACGCGCACCCTACTATTTGCGCACCTTCATCTTTCCTGCTGTGTTCCTCGCTGGCGCCCCACTGCTCTGGTGGGCCTATCACGTCGCGGCGCCCCGAATACTGCCAGCGCGCCTGATCGCCTGAAGCATTCACCGGCACCCCAAACTTTTCAGTTGTCAGGTCTTGCGGCTATTTGTGCGCCAGAGAGGGCGAGCGGGACGACCTTGTCCGCCTTGTCGCTGGGTTGTGTGTGGAATGGCTGCATCCGAACATGCCTCTGGTGGAAAGAGAGGCGGCAATCGTCAGCGGTTCAAGTCCTTTGATACACTTAAGCTCCGTAAGCGCAGGCTGTTTCATAATGATCAAGCACAGGGTAAAGACACTATCCAAAAATCGCGTGGCGCGCGCTCTTTCTCTCATTGTGTTGCTCGGCTTCGCTAGCCCAAGCTTGGCGGCCGCATTGATCGAGGATTTACTCACGCAGATTGACGATGCGGCAGTGCAAATCGAAGCCGATGTCATTGACTGGCGGCGAGACATTCATCAGCACCCTGAACTCTCCAATCGCGAATTCCGCACCGGTGCGCTGGTTGCCGAGCATTTGTCGAACCTTGGGCTCGAAGTCACCACCGGTGTCGCGCACACAGGTGTCGTTGGTGTGCTGCGTGGCAGTCTGCCGGGGCCGGTGGTGGCGCTGCGCGCCGACATGGACGCTCTGCCGGTTGTCGAGCAAACTGGTCTACCCTTCGCATCCACCGTCACGACCGAATACAACGGTAAAGAAGTTGGGGTGATGCACGCCTGCGGTCACGATGCGCACACGGCCATTCTGATGGGCGTGGCGAGCATTCTCAGCGAGTTGCAGGAACAGATACCCGGCACCATCAAATTCATCTTCCAGCCTGCCGAGGAAGGGCCGCCCGCAGGCGAGGACGGCGGCGCCCCCATGATGATCGCAGAAGGCGCCCTTATGAGCCCCGAACCCGAAGCCATCTTTGCCCTGCATGTCGGACAAAGCATGGCCGTCGGCGAGGCGGCACTGCGCGCCGGGCCAATGATGGCGGCATCGCAATCCATGCGTATCACCATCAAGGGACAACAAACGCATGGCGCTTCGCCTTGGTCGGGCATTGACCCAATCGCCGTCGGCGCACAAATCGTCTCGGCGCTACAAACAATCGTGAGCCGCAATGTGGACATTACCGAACTGCCGACCGTCGTCACGATCGGCACGTTTGAATCTGGCACCCGCCATAACATCGTGCCCGCAGAGGCGAGGCTCAGCGGCACAATCCGCACCTTCGATCCCGAAATCAAGGCACAGGTCAATGATCGCATTCGCGAAATCGCGACTGGCGTGGGCGCAGCCATGGGCGCCGAGGTGGAAGTCGAGATCGATGCTGGCCTGCCCGTGACCAGCAACGACGAAGCACTGACAGAATTCGCGCTCCCCGTCTTGCAGCGCGTTTACGCCCCGCATCGCGTGTTTGAATCCCCGCTGATCACAGGCGCCGAGGACTTTTCTTTTTTTCAACAGCAGATTCCTGGCGTCTACTACTTCATCGGCGCTCGCTCGCCAGACGTGCCCTTGTCTGATGCCGTGCCCAATCATTCGCCCTTTTTCACAGTCGATGAGGCTGTGCTCGTGCCCGCCGTGCGCAGTCTCGCATCGCTCGCCGTCGAATACTTGGCACGCGACTCTTATTGACCAAAGAGGTTGTATGCCACAGGTTGCTAGTGCTCCATGACTGTCCCTGACTGCGACATTCGAACGCAACTTGAGCTCGGCGAAGACAGCCGCTGGGAGTTCAAGCAAATCGAATACGCTGGCGATGTGCCCACCAGCCCCGCCAGAGATAGTCTTGCGGATGAGCTAGGCGCATTCGCCAATGCCGCTGGCGGAATCCTCTTGTTCGGCGTATCCGATGACGGAAAAATTCAAGGCATGTCCCGCAAGCAGATGGAAGCGCTTGACGGAATGCTCGTTGAGATAAGCACGGACACTCTGGAACCTCCGCTTCGAATCGATGTCCACCATAAGCAGCTCGACGATAAGGCATTTCTATTGGTCGAAGTTCCCAAGGGCGACGCTGTTCACGAGCGAGCTGGCCGTGCATTCATTCGTGTCGGCAGCACCAAGCGTCGCTTGAGTTGTGATGAACGCTTGAGGCTCGCCATGAGCCGGGCACAGAGCCGCTATCTTTGGTTTGACCGGCAGGTTGTCCCACACACTGGTTTTGAGACACTCGAAGAGCGCTTATGGGAGCCCTTGATAAGCATGGCGGGCGCTAGTGACCCGCCTCGTGCCCTGAAGAATCTTCGCCTTCTGGCACAGGACGAAGCTGGCATCGATAGAGCGACAGTCGCCGGGGTGCTGCTCTGTTCGCAAGCACCACAGAAGTGGTTGCCGCAAGCCACGGTGCTAGCTACCCATTATCGCGGAGCCGATCGAGCTTCCGGCCAGCTAGATGCGCAGGAAATCGGTGGGCCAATTCCCGCACAGATTGCTGAGACGGTGAAGTTTGTTGGTCGGAATATGCGAGTAGCCGCACGCAAGGTGCCGCAACGGGAGGATGCACCGCAGTACAGCATGGCCGCGGTATTTGAAGCGGTGGTGAACGCCGTTGTACACCGCGACTACGCCATGTCCTCTCGGCGCATCAGATTGTCGATGTTCAGCGACCGACTAGAGATCGATTCTCCAGGGCGGCTGCCGAATGGCATGACCATTGAAGGTATGGAATCAATGCAGGCGACACGCAACGAAGTGATCGCGTCTGTCTTCGGAAGAATCGCGGTCGGCGATGTGCCCGGAGCCGACCATCGACGGTATTTGATGGAACGACGAGGCGATGGCGTCTCGATTGTTCTTCAGAGAACTGCGGAAACTGCCGGCTCGCTGCCGACATACCGAATCGCCGACGAGACGAACCTTATCCTGACCATGCCAGCAGCGAAGCTAGATCTTGTTCCGGCTAATGCGATGGTCACTGTACACTTCAATGGCTCGCCACTGCACGGCATCGATGTCTTGGCGCTATTCCCAAACAAGACTTGGCAGCGGGCGACCACCGACCACTCGGGCGAGGCAGCCCTCGACTTGTACACGTCGCATCTGCCCATGACCGTCTACGCAGCAGCGCCAAAGTATGGCGCATCGCTTAAGCGCGACTGGAAACCGGACAGAGGAGGGCTCGTGCTAGAACTCAACCCCCTTCCGTCTGGAGGCTCGGTGATATTCTCCGAATCCACTGGGCATCTTCCCGGTTTGCGCGGACGATTGAACCCGATCTTGGACACTTCTAACCGAACGTACCTCTACGCAGACAATATTGCTGTTGAGAATGGGCGGCAGCAGCCCGTTGCTTTTCGCGTCGGCAAACCCATTCGCTTGACTGACGCATATGGGGCAGAATTGTCTGCAACCGTCATCGACATCGTCGGCCGTTCGTCTCTATTGCAATACGAGGCTGTCTGATTGCTCTTCCTTCTTCACCTCAAGTAAGTCGATACAGTGAACGGACGCCCTCTTGAGATAATATGTCCCCCTCGGAAGTCGCCTTCACTGGAGGTTAGCTCACATGGCAGAGACCAACGCCGCCGACATTCTTTCGCGCGCCGACGACCTTCGCGTTCGCTGGACAAACATCGCCCTCGAATATCTTGGTAAGCGCAATGTGCGACCGCAGCATGTTTCTCTCGCTTGCCTCGTGGCGGCTTGTCTTGCGGGGCTGACGGTCGCTTTTGGGCACCTCACCTGGGGCGCGATTCTGTTTGTCATCACCTATGCCTGCGGTCATTTGGCTCGCGAGTACCTTCGCGAGAGCGGCGGCACGCCGGGTCTCATTGAAGGGCCTGTGACGACGACCTTAATGGAGGGTTTGGTGTACGCTGGCCTTGCCGCACATCTCGCTGCTGACAGTTCGTCGCTGCTCGCGGCGCTGCTCGTGATCGCATTGGTCGGGCACACACTTTCCACCTTTCTTGCCAATGAAGCCGAGCGGCACGGCAAAACGATTCGCCTTTGGTGGACATCCTCTGCCATCACCGCCGCCATCATCGCGCTGTTCCTATTCGTGAGCCAAGTCGTCATCCTCATCCTGACACTCGCCATCCTCAAGGCCTGCGCCTGCGTGTATCTGTTTCTCGAAACCTCCGAGGTGAGCGAAGCGCGCCACGAGGAGGACTAACGTCACTCACCGCAACTCTAGGAGGATTCCGTGTATCCAGGACACTGGTCGAAAGTAAAGCCCGATGTGATCGCTGCGACCTTCACAGGGGCCGGCGGCGGAGTTGAAGACAAGATCACTTGGGCAACGCTCGATGATCGCTCCAACCAAATCGCGCAATACCTACACAGCCAAGGGCTTCGCACCGGCGACCACATCGCCGTGTTCATGGAAAACAAGCTCGCCTATTTTGAAATCGCTTGGGCGGCGCTGCGTTCGGGGCTGTGGATCACACCCGTGAATCGCTATCTCACTGCGGAGGAAGCGGGCTATATTGTCAACGACTGCGATGCCAAGGTGTGCTTTTCTTCAATGCGACTTGGCGAGGTGGCGCGTGCAATTCCTCAGCACGCACCGAATTGCAGTAGCTGGCTGATGGTGGACGGCATCGTCGAAGGCTTTGATTCATACGAGACAACTCGCGATGGCGCCCCTGCCGAGCCGCTCGAAAAGCAGCCGCTCGGCGCCTTCATGTTCTATTCCTCAGGCACCACTGGCAGGCCGAAAGGCATCATCCGCAAACTCTCAGGCACCATGATCGACGATGGCGAGGGGTCGATCGCACACGGCGGCCTGCAGTCCATGCTGTGGGGCATGAACGAATCAAGCACCTATTTGTCGCCCGCGCCCCTCTACCACTCGGCACCCGTGTCCTTTTGCATCGCGACCATGATGCTCGGAGGGCATGTCGTCGCGATGCCGCGCTTCGACCCAACCGATGCCCTCGCCGCTATCGAGAAGCACAAGATCACCCACAGCCAATGGGTGCCAACCATGTTCACGCGCATGCTCAAGCTCGATCAGGCGACCCGCATGAGCTTTGATCTCTCTTCGCATCGCGTCGCGATCCATGCGGCAGCCCCCTGCCCGCGCGAAGTCAAGCAGCAGATGATGGACTGGTGGGGGCCAATCATTTACGAATACTACGCGGGCAGCGAAGGCAATGGATTCACCCACGTCACGCCCGACGAATGGCTCGCCCGCCCGGGCACTGTCGGCAAGCCGCTGTTGGGCATCATCCACATCTGCGACGAAGATGGCCGCGAGCTGCCCGCAGGCGAGCAAGGCATCATCTACTTCGAGCAAGAGCAGATGGAGTATGCCTACCACAATGACCCGGAGAAGACCAAGGAAGTGCAGCATCCCGAGCACGCCAACTGGTCAGCACTGGGCGATGTCGGCTATGTGGACGAAGACGGCTACCTGTTTCTAACTGATCGTGCAACGTTCATGATTGTCTCCGGCGGCGTCAATATCTATCCGCAGGAAATCGAGGATGCCTTGGTACTGCATCCCAAGGTCGAGGATGTCGCTGTGGTCGGTGTACCGAATGAAGAAATGGGCGAAGAAGTCAAGGCGGTCGTGCAGCCGCTAGCGGGCATCGAAGCGAATGATGCCCTTGCCGACGAACTGATGGCGTTCACACGCGAAAAACTCGCGCACTACAAGTGCCCGAAGAGCATCGACTTCGACCCGCAATTGCCGCGTCTGCCAACCGGCAAGCTCTACAAGCGACTGCTCAAGGATCGATACTGGGGCAAGCATGACACGCGAATTGTCTAGGTATCTTCATCTTCGAGCCTTCTGCATGTTCATAGCCTTGGTGCCGCTGTCAGGTTGCGCACTCTTTTCCGGAGGCGACGCAGAGGCAGACGGGATTCCATCACGACCCATTGCCAAGGTCATGAAAGTGCGGGAGTCCAAGCCAAAACGGGAGCCTCGATCGAAGCTTGGCAACCATAGCCCCTATGAAGTCTTCGGCAAAACCTACCATGTGCTGAAAACCGCCGAAGGCTATGACGAGACTGGCATCGCTTCTTGGTACGGCACCAAGTTTCATGGCCGTAAGACTTCGTCGGGCGAGGTCTACGATGTCTACAAGCTGAGTGCTGCGCACCGGTCACTGCCTTTGCCAACCTGGGTGAAGGTCACCAATCTTGAAAACAAACGCACCTTGGTTGTACGAGTCAACGACCGCGGCCCTTTTAAGGGAGGTCGCATCATAGATTTGTCCTACGCCGCAGCCGTCAAGCTCGGCGTCTTTCCCAAAGGCACGGCAAAAGTGCGAGTACAAGCCATTCCGCTTGCAAAGTCTTCGAAGCGCAGAAATGATCGCGACTACAACAATGCGTCACGGCAAGGCAGCTACTTCGTGCAGGCCGGTGTCTTCAAAGACGAAACCAATGCAGCGCAGCTTGAAGCGCGGCTCAAGGGGCAGGATCTCGGCAGTATTTCGACATCGCCCGCCGATAGCCTGTTCCGCGTCCTGCTCGGCCCCTTCGCCACACGTTCAGAAGCCGAAAATGCTCAGCTCGCGCTGCAAGCAAGTTTTGGCATTCGTGCCCTGATCATTCATTAAGTTCATCGAGATTCTCCCATGCATCGACCTTGGCTGATCCCCGCCATCCTGATTGCACTGCTAGCCGTCCTTGGCCACAGCTTGCTGTACGCTCAAGCGCCCTCCATAACCCCGAGGGCACCGCAAGTGCCTGCGGGTGCTTGGCTGCTCGGCGATGCCGACTCGAACCAGATTATTGCTTCGAGCAACCCTGACGAGCGTCTCGCGCCAGCGAGCCTCACCAAGATCATGACCAGCTTGATTGCGGCGGAGCAGATCAATCTCGGCCGCTTCGCGCCGACCGACATGGTGCCGATCAGCGTCAAGGCGTGGCGGGCGGAGGGCTCGCGTATGTTCGTCCGCGAGGGGACGCAAGTGATGCTTGAGGATTTGCTTCGCGGCATCATCATTCAATCCGGTAACGATGCGAGCATCGCCGTCGCCGAATACATTGCTGGCAGCGAAGAGGCGTTTGCCGACATGATGAATGCAAAAGCAGAATTGCTTGGCATGACTGGCACACACTATGTGAACTCAACAGGGCTTGAGGACCTTAAGCATTACACCACCGCAAGAGACCTGTTCATCCTCAGCCAGCATCTCATCGAGGATTTTCCCGATCACTACCGCTACTACTCGGAAACCGAGTTCACCTACAACGATATTAAGCAGGCAAATCGCAATTCCTTGCTGCTTGAAGGTCGCGGTGTCGATGGCATCAAGACCGGATTCACAAGCAATGCCGGCTACTGCTTAGTGGCCTCCTCGGTCGATCGCAACATGCGATTGATCGCTGTTGTGCTCAAAACCGCGAGCACATCGGCGCGCACGCGCGCTGTTCGCAGCCTGCTCACTTGGGGGTTCAACTTTCACGAAACGACTCGAATTATCGATCCGAGAGTGCCACTGACCACTTCGCCAGTGTGGTACGGCGTTGAAACCGAAGTCAACCTCGGTGTACCAAGGTCGCCCATTGTGACGATTGCGCGCGGACGAAAGCCCGACATACGCATGAATTTCGAGTTGCCGGAAGTGCTTGAAGCACCCATCACGCGAGATCAAGAAGTTGGCAGCGTGGTGTTTCGTCTCGATGAGAAGGAAGTGCTGACACTACCGCTCATCGCGCTCAGCGAAGTCGAGCAATCGAGTTTCCTGGCGCGCTTCTACGATGGATTCGTGCTCTTTTTCCGTGAACTTTTCGAGGAAGACTGAAGTCGCCATCCACGCTCCCTTCGATTGGGATTCAAGTCTGCGCAGCAGATTTGGCGGGAGAGAGTCCCTGCTCCGCATCAAGCATCTCGGTCAGACCAACTTCATCGATGTCTTCCAAAAAATGCGAGACTTCACCCTCGCTCGCACTGTAGACGATACGCGCGCAACAATCGCCGACGAGATCTGGATCACTGAACACACCCCTGTATTCACACAAGGCCAGGCTGGCCGCGCCGAGCATTTGCTCACTCCGCGCGATATTCCTGTGGTGCAATGCGACCGCGGCGGCCAAGTGACCTACCACGGCCCTGGCCAAGCCATCGTCTACCTGCTTATTGACCTGCCACGCGCCGAACTCGGCATTCGCGCCCTCGTCAGCCTCATTCAGGACTCGATCATTGAAGTGCTCGCTCGCTATGGAATCAAATCCGCCTGCAAGCAAGGTGCGCCCGGCGTCTATGTCGGCGAACAGAAGATCGCCTCACTCGGTCTTCGCGTGCGAAAAGGATGCAGCTATCACGGCCTGTCACTCAATGTGGATATGGATCTCGAACCTTTTTCGCGTATTCATCCGTGCGGCATCACGGGCCTGCGCATGACGCATATGAAGGCGCTCACCGAACCCTGCCCGAGCTTAGGTCAGGTGTCGCAAGATGTTGCGAATGCCTGTGGGATGCGGATTCGCTAGCCTTTGAACCAGCTTTTCTTGTAGTCGGTGACCACGCGAAGCTTGAGGATACGCGCGATCTCAATGAGTCTCGCAAGGCTCGCGCCCATATAGCGCGTCGCTTCGTAACGTTGAATTTGCTGCGGCTTAACGCCAAGAGCAGCCCCAAGCTGCGTTTGACTCATGCCGGAGACAATTCGCGCTTGAATGAGCGCCGTCGAAAAATCTTCAAGTGATGTGAATTTGCCCGAGACGACCCCGCCCCTCTTGAGAGCAATGTAGTCCGACATCAGCCTTTCCATCTCGGTGATTTGCGCCTCAAGCGCTTCGACTTCCGCTTGCCGCGAGCGATTTTCAGAATCGCCGGATTCCCGCAATGATGCCAAAGCTTGCTCAAGCTTCCCTTTCTCTCGTCGTGTGATGCCGAGATGCTTCTCGCTAAGTATCATAGAGTTGCCTCGGAGCCGAGGAATTGACCGTTGATGCGCATCATAGCAATCTTACAAAGGGCTCGCGTGAAACAAAACTGCCACAAGGCTTCGTTTCTAGCGCTTGCTTTACCGCATCAGCGCTTCCGCCACCGCAGGGTGCACGAACGGGCGTATGTCGCCGCCAAACGACGCGATTTCGCGTACAAGTGTCGAAGAAATGAACGACACATCCTTTGAGGTCGGCAGAAACAAGTATTCGATTTGCGGCGCGAGCGCCTTGTTCATTTCGCACATCTGAAATTCATACTCGAAGTCCTGTAAGTCGCGTATGCCGCGAAGAACAAAACGAATGTCGCGCTTGGTGAGGTAGTCCACAAGCAGCGTGTTGAAGCCTTCGACTGACACCCGGTCGCCATAGTCCTCTAGCACGCGCGAGCACAGCCCGATGCGCTCGGCGAGTTCTGTTTCGGGATGCTTGCTGCTTGAAGTGCCAATCGCCAGCACCACGCGATCAAAAATGCCTAAAGCACGTTCAATCAAATCTGTATGCCCGTTGGTGATTGGGTTGAAGGTGCCGGGGTAGGCGACACTAATCATTTGGCGCTGTCCTCTTGCCAAGGCGCGGCTATGGTATCAATCACTTTCAGGTAACGCGAGCAGCCAAAGTGACGTATCCCCGGCATCTCTATGACGCAGGTCGCGCCAAGCGCCTATGTCTGGACGCTGCTTGGCGGGCATCTCAATACATAGGCGCGAATCCGCATCGTGCAGGCAGGCGAGCGCGGCACTCAGCAACGCATTGTGCATCGTGCTCGAAAATGGTGGATCAATGAAAATCACATGCCAACGCCGCGCCCGACGCTGCGCAGTCGCTAGAAACTGTCTTGCATCCGCACAGTGAGTTTCGGCTGCTGCGTCGAGTGCGGCAATTGATGTGCGAAGTGCTGCGCACGCGCGCCTGTTCCGTTCGACGAACTCCACATGGGCAGCGCCGCGTGACAAGCTCTCAAGGCCGAGCGCACCGGAACCGGCGCACACATCAAGGCAGGTCGCGCCGACGATTTGTTGCCCAAGCCAATTGAAGAGTGTCTCGCGCAAACGCGCCGGCGTCGGGCGCAGACCTGCAATCGCTGGGAAGCGCAACTTTCGCCCTTTCCATTTACCGCCGATAATGCGCACCTGCCCTGTGCGACCTGCCATGCGCCAACTCGTTTCAAATAGCTCCCGAATGCCCATGTTGCACCAAAAGGCGGCATCGAAGTGAACCTGCTGAGAAAACTGCTCGGACAGACGCGCGCGCGCTTCGCTGACACTAACGAAGCGAGCGTAACGCTTGAGTTCAGTCTTGAATCGCTTGAGGAGTCTTTGCTGCTCGCCGATGCTGGTACGCAGGCAACGAAAACGCTGATTGAGGCGGTCGAGCGAAGAGTGCCAAGGCGTCGCACACATGACCCGGACGCCATTCGCGACGCTTTTCGGAGCGCTGCGCTCGATCTGCTCTCTCACATCCAAAAGCCATTCACGCTCGGCGCCGCCGAGCCGACGGTGATTCTCATGGTCGGCGTCAATGGCGTTGGCAAAACAACAAGCATCGCCAAGCTTGCACACCGCTTCCAAGCTCAAGGCAAGTCGGTGATGCTCGCTGCTGGCGACACCTTTCGTGCGGCGGCAAGCGAGCAATTGCAGTCTTGGGGGGAAGCTCTCGGCGTGCCTGTCGTGCGCCAGCAAGCAGGCGCCGATTCAGCGGCGGTGATCTACGATGCCATAGAATCTGCGCGCGCCCGCGGCACTCACGTGCTTATCGCCGATACCGCTGGGCGCCAGCACGTCAAGAACAATCTCATGCAGGAACTCGCCAAGGTCAAACGCATTGCTTCGCGTCACTACACGCAAGCGCCGCATCATGTGCTGCAAGTCATCGATGCAGGCACGGGTCAGAACGCGCTTCGGCAAATCGAAACTTTTGACAAGGAAATCGGCGTGACGGGCCTTGTGCTGAGTAAACTCGACGGCAGTGCCAAGGGTGGCATGGTGTTCTCCATCGCCGCGCAGCATCCTTTGCCGCTACAGTTCATTGGGATCGGCGAGCAGGTGGACGCCCTGCATGTATTCGACGCTGGCGACTTTGTGGACGCGCTGCTTGCAGGCGACGAATGAAATGTTCGGCCTTGGCGTTCAACTGACCGAAGTCACCAAGATGTTCGCGGGCCGCTCGCGCGGCGCATTGCAAGGCGTCTCGCACAGCTTCGAGCCTGGCACCATCACCTTCGTCACAGGTCATTCCGGAGCGGGCAAAACAACATTGCTGCGGCTTATCATGAATCAGTTTCCGCCAACCTACGGGCAGGTGATTGTCGGCGATGTCAATCTTGCGACCTTGAACGCTCGACAACTGCCGCGCTTTCGCCAGCAACTCGGCGTCGTTTTTCAGGAGCACCACCTGCTGAGCGCCCGCACGGTACTCGACAATGTCATGCTGCCGTTGAGGGTCAGCGGGCGGTCGCGGGCGCTGATGGAGTCGCGGGCGCTCAATGCGCTCGCCATCATGGGGCTTGACGACAAGGGCGATGTGTTTCCCGAACAACTCTCCACAGGCGAACAGCAACGAGTCGGCATTGCGCGCGCCCTCGTCAATCGTCCGCGCCTTCTGCTTGCCGATGAACCGACCGGCAACCTAGACCCGGAAATGTCGAAGAGCGTCATGCGCCTGTTTCGTGAATTCCGCGAGATTGGCACCACGGTCATCGTGGCGAGCCATGATCTTGCGCTGATTGAAGCCTTTGGCGCACCGTTCATTGAACTGCGCGAAGGTGAGCTCGTAGGACACACGCGGTCATGAAGGATTCGGCGCCCGAACTTTGGAGTCAATCGGCGCCACGCGATGGCGGCGTACACGCGCGCATCATTGCTTGGGGGCGGGAGCACGCACTTCTCTTGCGAGAATCCTTCGAGCATGTGACACGCAATTTAGTTGCTAGCCTGCTTGCATGGACGCTCATCGGCATCGCGCTTTCGCTGCCGCTTGGGCTGTATCTGATTCAAACGGGGCTACAGCTCATCACCGGCCCTTGGTCCACGAGCCCTGGCGTCACTCTGTACTTGCAAGCAGGCATCGCGGACGAGCGATTGACAGCGCTGCACGCCCTTCTTGAGGAAGATGTGCGCATCGAATCGGCAATTCATGTGCCCCCCGATGCTGCGCTCAATCAATTCAGCGACCTGATTGGCCTCGAATCGCTTGTTGAAGACTTGACGAGCAATCCGCTACCCGATGCCTTTGACCTTGTACCAGTCACCAGCCTGCCTGCAAGCGACATGGAGCGCCTGATCGAAGAACTTGCGTCTATTGAAGAGGTGCGAGATGTTGTCAGCGAAGGGCTATGGCTGAACCGCGTCTTGGCGCTCTCGGAACTCGTCAAGCGTCTGTCCCTCATACTCGCGGCGCTGTTCGGCGTTGGCGCACTGCTCATCACCGCAAGTTCGGTGCGCTTGGTGATTGAATCGCGACTCGCCGAGTTGCAGGTCATGAGTCTTGTCGGGGCAACCCCGCGCTTCATGCGTCGGCCGTTTATCTACTTTGGCATCATGTATGGGCTCGGCGGCGGCTTCATAGCCACCATGCTGATCTCGGTCGGCATTCTTATGCTGCGTGAACCGGCGCTGGAATTTCTTGGCAGCTACGGTGTCGAGGTTCCCGCGCCTGGGTTCGATGCGCCACTCGTCATGTTGATACTAGTTGCGGCGGCTTTGATCGGTGCGGTGGGCGCGCAAGGTGCCTGCAGACGGCGCTTGAAATCTCTTGAAATGTGACCATATTAACAATTAGCACTCATGTGAAGAGAGTGCTAAAATGCGCAGCGGTGAGGTGAGTCCGCACCAGAAGAGCCAGAAAAAAGCCAGCAAAAACTGGAGTAGTCGATCATGTCAACAGCGCTCATCACATACAACGACCTGTCACCAGGCGGCGACTTGAACGCCTATGTCTCTGTGGTGAACAGCTTGCCAATCTTGAGCCTTGAGGAGGAACAGGCCTTAAGCCACCGCTTCTATTACCAGAATGACCTTGATGCGGCGCGCGGCTTGGTGCTCGCGCACCTTCGATTTGTCGTGCATCTTGCCCGTTCTTATAGTGGCTACGGACTGCCGCTTGGCGACCTCATTCAAGAAGGCAACGTCGGCCTGATGAAAGCTGTCAAGCGCTTTAATCCTGAAAAGGGCGTTCGACTGGTGTCCTTTGCGGTGCACTGGATCAAAGCCGAGATGCACGAATTCATCCTGCGCAACTGGCGTATCGTCAAAACCGCCACCACCAAAGCCCAGCGCAAACTCTTCTTCAATTTGCGCAGTGCCAAGTCGCGCCTCGGCTGGCTCACCAAGGACGAAACCGAATCGGTCGCACGCGACCTTGGCGTCAGCCCGGAGGAAGTGAGTCGCATGGAAGGCCGGCTGTCCTCATCGGATGTCGCGTTTGATGGCCTTGCCGATGCTGATTCCGACGAATCGAGCTTCCATCCGGCGGATTATCTCTTCGACCCAAGTGACAACCCCGAAGCAGAAGTCGTGGAATCCGACTTCAAATCCGCATGGAGCGACGACCTTGCAGAGGCCATGGGCGGCCTTGATGATCGCAGCCGTGATATTTTGCGTCGCCGCTGGCTCGCGGATAGCAAAGCAACCTTGCACGAGCTTGCCGACGAATACGGTGTCTCAGCCGAGCGCATCCGCCAGCTTGAAGCCAACGCCATGAAAAAACTGCGCGCGGCGCTCGCCGACTATGAGGAGTTCCTCGTCGCGGCCTGACGCGCATGTCGCCGCAAGTCATCATCGTTTGGGGTGCCTCGCTCACTGGTTTGGGTGTTTTGCTCGGCGCTTTCGGTGCGCATTGGCTGCGCCAGAAGCTCGATTCCCAAGCCCTCGAATGGTTCCAAACCGGCCTCAATTACCACTTCGTTCATAGCCTGTCACTGCTGGTACTCGCGCTCATTCTCATTTGGCTGAGAACCATGTCGGTGCCGTCGTCCTCGGGATTCCTGCCGCACGCCGCCATCGCTTTTATCGTCGGCATCGTGCTCTTTAGCGGCTCGCTCTATCTGATGGCGCTCGGTGCGCCGCGTATGCTAGGCATGGTGACACCCTTGGGCGGACTGGCGTTCTTGGTTGGCTGGGTGCTCGTTGTCGTCAGCATTGCACGATCCTAAGCTCTATATTCGCCGCATGGGACGATTGTCTTCGGCGCAAGCGCGCGCCATTGACGAACTCGGCCGCGCTTACATGCTGATGGCCGACCGACCTTTCGATGCCGTTTCGGTTTTCGGTCGAGACGCGCCGCTGATGCTCGAAATCGGCTTTGGGTCAGGCACTTCGCTGATTGCCTTTGCCGAAGCGAACAAGCACTTCAATTGCCTCGGCATGGAGGTCTTTCAGCCGAGCATCGCAAACGTGCTGAAAGCAATTCACGCCAAGTCGCTTGAGAACGTGCGCATCATGGACTGCGATGCGCGCAGCGCTGTGCAACAGGCATTCGGCCCACAAAGCCTCAGCGAAATTCACATCTACTTCCCTGACCCTTGGCCCAAGAAGCGGCACCACAAGCGCCGTCTGGTGAACTCTGAATTCGTTGCCGAACTTGCGACTCGCTTGTGTCCCGATGGCGTGCTACGCCTCGCAACGGACGATGCCGACTACGCGAAATCGATGCTCGCAGTGTGCGAAGCGGAGGCCCGATTCGAGAACGCTGATGGCCGCGGGCATTTTGCTCCCGACACTGGAACCCGGCCATCGACACGCTTCGAGCAACGCGGCCAAGCGCTCGGCAATCGGATATTTGATCTTGTGTTTATGCGGATAGGCGCATAGAGCGCCTCGTCAACGAGCAGGCAAGCATCATTTACCCCATTCACTCCGCCGCATTTCATCGCACCTTGAAATCAATATGCGCCTTCAAACTCGGAATGCCCAATTTGATCTCGTCACTCTTCTCGCCTGTTGTAAACAATCCTCGTTTGAGAGAGATCTCGACAAAATGTTCGGGCCGCCCGATGTCTTTGGTTCGACAGAGCACTAGCAAATCATCAACGACTATCGTTTTAGCTGCTTGAATCTCTTGCAGCACGCTATGGATCTGCCGCGTTGTGTAGGGTCGCATGGTTGACAGCACACGTTCATAGTATGCGCGCTTTGGTGCATCGATTGCTTGCAGGATCTCCTCAGGCGTGAGCCGCTTGTCGGGATTCTCGTAGAGATGCTCGCCCATGCACTGCACTGCTGTTTGAAGGTGAGCGGGAAATCCTACGCAGGTTTCGATGACAGTGTTCAAGGCCTGTTCGCTGAAGTGGCTTTTGACGAGACGCATCGATTCGCCCGCAGTCATGCCGTGCATCTGGCACAAGTATTCGACAACGCCGGTGGAAAACCCTTCTCGCGAGGCGGCATCATCAAGTGCCTCAAGCTTCAGGCCGCTTTCCGGCCGATAGATCTTGAGATGAGTCGCCAATATCTCTGGAGCGATTGGCAATCCCGCCATGCAAAAGAGAATAGGCGCTCCTAATTCGACCAGCCCCTTTTGAAAACCCAAGAAGAACGCACCGTTATTCGGTGCTATTTCCTGCACTTCGTCAATCGTGATTAGAAGCAGTTTGTTCTTGAAGGCATCTGCGTGATCTAAAAGCCAATAGCGATAGACACCTTGTGGCTCATGGAAGTGAGTTTCAACTTGTCCACCCTTGCCTTCCACGACGCCAAAAAGTGAACCTCCGGCCTCTATGGATGAAGCCGTTGTTGTTTGCTTGATGCCCGCAAGCAATGTTTCGGGGTTGCCGAGAGAGCGAATCGTTTCACGGATCAAGCCTCGCTCATTGGCTACATCATTGGGCGAATCCAAATCAAGATGCACAATGTCGAATCCGCACTCACGCAGTTCTTTTGGCAACATCGAGAGAAAGGCGGTCTTGCCAATCCCTGGCACGCCTTGCACAAGGAAGAACGGGCTGTAGTAGCCGCGTTGCTCAATCACCCGCTGGGCATCCCGGAGCTTTTGGCCAATGATGCGAAATTCCTCGTGCCTACCCGCGAAGTGATATGGAGTGCTGCGCTCAGAAGTGGGTAGGTTCATGCTGTAGGAATTGGCGCAATGTGAGATTTTTCGATTATAGGCTCAATGCTGCCCCTTGGCCGTAAGGGGATTGAAGGGGATAAGGCTTCATCACAAAAACGCCGCCACCGCCGAATCAAGAAATCTGAGTCCCTTGCCCGTCAGGCAAAGCCTATCCGGTCGCATGAGTCCCGTGGCTCTCAATTCGTCGAGCGTCTTCTGAATACGCTCAAGCGGCATGCCTGTGCGCCCCTCAAAGAGCGCCTCATCGACGCCATCGATTAAGCGCAGGGCGTTCATCATAAACTCGACTGGCAGGCTCTCTTCGGCGACAGGCGTTGCGCTGAACCTGTCCGCTGCATCTCGGCAATAGCGTCTCGGCTGCCTCGCAAAGCTGGTGCGAATGGCGCTGTTCGCATTCGTGAGTTTGCCGTGCGCACCTGCGCCGACACCGAGATAATCACCGAACTGCCAGTAGTTGAGATTATGCCGACAGGCTTGATCGTCCCTGGCGAACGCTGAAATCTCATAGCGACGAAAGCCCGTAGCGTCAAGCCTGTCGAGGCCCGCTGCCTCCATTTCTAGCGCTTCAGCCTCGACCGGCAGCAGCGGCGGGCGGCGATGAAACACTGTTCGCGGCTCGATCGTGAGCTGATACCAAGACAGGTGCGCCGCGCCCAATGAACAGGCTTGATCTAGGTCGAACAGGGCGTCTTCGACCGTCTGCGCAGGCAAGCCGTACATGAGGTCCACATTCACACGGTGAAAAATCTCAACTGCGCTCGACACGGCGTGCACCGCCTCGTTGCCATTGTGAACGCGGCCCAAGGCGCAGAGCTTGTCATCCTGAAAGGATTGCACGCCGATCGACAAGCGCGTGACGCCAGCCGCACGAAATGCCTCGAACTTGTCGCGCTCGAAGGTGCCTGGATTGGATTCGAGCGTGATTTCATCGGGCAGCCCATAGGTGTCTTCGACCGCAGCAAGCACCATGGCGACTTCCTTTGGTGACATCAGGCTCGGCGTGCCACCGCCGAAGTACACGCTCGTCAGCGACCGCCCATGCGCAGATGCCTCGCTTTCCCGGATATCCGCAACAAGCTGATGAACGTAAGCCGCGGAATCGACATTCGCTTTGTGCTCGTGCGAATTAAAGTCGCAATAGGGACACTTGGCGATACACCAAGGGTAATGCACATACAGCGACAGCGGCAGCAGCACAGATTCATGCACCAAGCATGAGCGAGCGCATGGCACGGCACGCCTGTCCGCGATGGCTCTGCGCGTTCTTCTCCTGCATGGAGAGTTCGGCAGCGGTGCGCGCGCCCTCATCAGGCAGGAAATGTGGGTCATACCCAAAGCCCGAATCACCGCGCGGCGCAATCAGAATGCGTCCGCGCCAAATGCCTTCACACATCAAGGGCGTCGGATAGCGAGGCCCTTCGAGATACACAAGCACGCAATAGAAGAACGCCTCCGGCGCCGCTTCAGGGTCTTGCGACGAATAGCCTTGCATTTGAAGTTCGCGCACAAGCTTGGCGTTGTTCTCGGCATCGCTCGCATTCTCGCCGCAATAGCGAGACGAATAGATGCCCGGAGCACCGTTCAAGCAGGGCACAACGAGACCCGAATCATCGGCAAGCGTCGCTCCGTTAACCTTCTCAGCAAGCGCCCGCGCCTTGATCAAGGCATTTTCGACAAAGGTCGGTGCCGACTCTTCGACACCCTCAAGCATCGATGCCTCGGCCGCTTCAATGTTCACAGACGTTTGTGCAAACACCTCGCGAAGCTCCTTACATTTATGCCGATTGGCGCTAGCGAGCAGAATGTTCATAGGTTAGGATGCGGCGTTGGAAAGAAACGGCAAGTGTATATCCAATTGACTTCAAAACTGCTGCTCGCGATGCTGATGGCGGCGGCCTTGAGCTCGGCTTCTGCGCTCTATGGTGCGCCGGTGCGCACCGACCATACCGAGGTCGAACTCATTGCCGAGACAAGCAGCATCGCCGCCGGCGAGCCATTCAGCATTGGATTGCGCCTGTCGCCTGACATCGGTTGGCACACCTATTGGATCAATCCTGGCGATGCTGGCAAGGCGGCGGTCGTCAATTGGAATTTGCCTGAGGGCTTTTCGATTGGCCCGCTTGCGTTTCCCGCACCCGGCTTCGTGCCCTTTGGGCCGCTCATGTCCTATGGATACAACGAGGCCACCTTGTTGATCGCCGAGGTCAATGTTCCTGAATCCGTTGCGGAAGAGGTACGCATCGCAGGGCTCGCCGACTGGCTTGTGTGCGATGACCAGGTGTGCATCCCGGAACGCGCCGAGGTCGAGCTTGTGCTACCGAAGGGCAATGGCGAGCAGCGCCCGAGTGCTCGCGCTGAATTCGCGGCGGCGCGCGCCTTGCAACCCTTGCCAGCCAACTGGCAGGCACGCTTCGCGGTGCATGGCGACATCGTTCGATTTTCGATCAATCTGCCGCAGTCGCTCACAAAAGCCTCAGATCTCTACCTCTTTCCGGTGGCCGAAAAGCTCATCGACCACGTTGCCAAGCAGCGTTTCGAGACTACATCGAACAGGCTTACCTTGGAAGTCCCCGCAGGGCCGCGTGCGAATCGCTATGAAGACATGCGGGCAGTGCTATCCGTGACAAGCGAGGATGCGCCGCGGCAAGCACTAGAACTCTCTTTTGCGCGGGTTGCCGCCACCCAATCGGAGACGGCAGGCCAAGGCTTGGCAGTGTTGCAGGCCGTGGTGTTTGCCTTCCTCGGTGGCTTGATCTTGAATCTCATGCCCTGCGTGCTGCCGATCTTGAGCCTGAAGGCGTTGAGCCTCGTGGAGATTTCAGCGCGCTCAGCAAAAGCGGCAAGGCACAGCGGCTTCGCCTACACCTTGGGCGTGCTCGTCAGCTTCTTGCTGCTTGCCTTCGTGATGATTGGACTGCGCAGTGCGGGCGAGCAAATTGGCTGGGCGTTTCACTTGCAGAATCCGAGCATGGTCGCGCTGCTCGCGCTTGTCATGTTCGTGGTCGGCATGAATTTTCTCGGTGCGTTTGAGTTCTCAGGTCGCCTGCCGTTTCTTGGTGGACTTGCGGACAAGCTTGGCCAAGGCCAGTCCTCCGAGTTTTTCACTGGCGCACTCGCTGTGATCGTCGCTTCGCCGTGTACCGTTCCCTTCATGTCGCCTGCACTCGGCTTCGCGCTCGTGCAAAGTCCCGCTATCGCGCTCATTGTGTTTGCTGCGCTTGGCGTTGGCTTCGCTTTGCCGTTTCTGACGGTCGCCCTGTTTCCTGCTGCGCGTCGATGGCTGCCGAAGCCCGGCGGGTGGATGCAAGCGCTTCGGCAAGTGCTCGCCTTTCCGATGTTCGCCACCGCGCTGTGGCTTTTGTGGGTCTTCGGCCGGCAAACAAGCGTGGATGCGTTGAGTCTCGTGCTCAGCGCTATGGTCGGGCTTGGTTTTGCGCTCTTCGCTTGGGGGCGGATTCAGGCGCGCGCTAGCAGGCTGGGGTGGTCTTTAGGGGCACTCGCTGGAGGCATCATCGCCGCAGGCGGGCTGTATCTTACAAGCACATCGACCACGCCCGAGGACGCGCCGCTCGAAGCCACCTATTCCGAAGAACGCCTCGTCACACTCCATGCCGAAGGTACGCCTGTGTTCGCCTACTTCACCGCCGACTGGTGCATCACCTGCAAGGTCAACGAGCGTGTCGCCCTCAATTCTCAAGCCGTGCGCGAGTTCTTCAACGCCGAAGGCATCAAGGTGCTCGTTGGTGATTGGACCAATGAGGACGCACACATCACCAAGGTACTTGAGCGCCACGGACGCTCAGGCGTGCCCTTATACTTATATTTCAAGGATGGTGGCGACTTGCGATCGCCGCTGATCTTGCCCTCGCTCCTGACGCCGGATATTGTCATGGATAGCATTTCCAGCGCTTGAACCACTCACCAATATGTACCAAGACTTCACCATGTCCCGATACCTCCCTCGCCTTGGCCTCGCCTTGGCAATCTTCTGCTCACTCACCGTCCACGCCATCGAACTCGATGACATCGATATTCCCTACGATGAATTCACACTCGATAATGGCTTGCGCGTCATCGTACACACTGACCGCTCGACGCCTATTGTGTCCATGAACACTTGGTATCACGTCGGGTCGAAAAACGAACCCGAAGGCAAAACGGGGTTCGCGCACCTGTTCGAGCATCTCATGTTTCAAGGCAGCGAGAACTACAACGACGAATACTTCAAGCCCCTACAGGAAGTCGGCGCCACCGGCATCAACGGCACCACCAACGCCGACCGCACCAACTACTTTCAAACTGTGCCGACCGAGGCGGTCGAGCGCATGCTGTTCCTTGAGTCCGACCGCGTCACCCATCTTCTTGGCGTCATTACCCAAGAACGGCTCGATGAGCAGCGCGGAGTCGTCCAGAACGAAAAGCGCCAGCGCGCCAATCAGCCCTACGGCACGGCCTTCGAACACATGCTGCGCGGCATTTTCCCGCCTGGGCATCCATACCGGCATCCGGTCATCGGCTCCATGCAAGATCTCAATGCCGCATCGCTTGATGATGTGTATCAGTGGTTCGAGGATTACTACGGCGCGACCAACATGGTCATCGCGCTTGCGGGTGACATTGATCTTGAGACCGCGCGAACCCTCATGCAAAAGTATTTTGGCGATGCGCCGGCAGGCAAGCCAATCGCGCGCATAGAGCAATGGGTGCCGGAACTCAAGACCAATCGCTATGAGGTGCTTGAAGACAGGGCACCGATTGGCCTCATCTACCGCGTCTGGCCGATGTCCTCGGATACGGCAGATACCGTTGGCATGCGCCTCTGGGGCACCGCCTTCGCCGATGGCCGCACGTCTGCGCTCTACAAGGCGCTTGTCGAGGAACACAAGCTGGCATCGAGCGTGTCCGCGAATGCGATCGATTTCGAAATTGCCAGCCTCTTCTATGTGAGCGTCGACCTGCTGCCGGGTGCCGATGCCGACGAGGCGCGGCGCATTCTCGACGAGACGCTCAATAGCTTTCTTACCTCAATGCCGGACCCTGAACGATTGCAGCGCCTCAAGACGCAAAGCCTGACCAACACCGTTCGTGGGCTTGAACGCGCTTCGACCAAGGCATCGGTGCTGGTGAGCGGCGCTGTGCTGCACGATGACCCGGTGCACTTCAAGCGCGAATTGACCCTCACGCAGGAGGCCACAGCAGAATCCTTGGACGCGCTCGCAGAGAAATGGCTTACGCAACCTTACTATGAACTGACCGGACGACCGTTCGGCCAATACGTCTCAGCCGAAGAAGGCACCGACCGCTCGGCACTACCGCCGCTCGGCGAACCATCAACGCTGGAATTCCCAGAAATCAAAGAGCACACGACGAAAAGCGGCATCCCTCTGGTGCTCGCAAGACGCGACAGCCTGCCGCTCACCGACCTCACTATTCGCTTCAATTTTGGCACGCTCGATGAGCCAGTCGCCGAACTCGGCGTTGCCGCAAGCACCTTCAGCCAACTGCAAAGCGGCACTCGGTCGCGAGATGCCGAAACCATTGAAGCCGAGATTGAGCGTTTGGGCGGATACGTCAATGCTGACGCGCACAGCACCTTCAGCGATGTCTCTACCGGCGGATTAAGCGAGAACCTGCCCGAATTGCTCGCGCTGGTCGCCGACCTGCTGCAAGCACCGAACTATCCCGAGGAGCGCCTCGACATCTACAAGAGCCAAAGGATCTCAAGCATCAAGTTCTCGCGCTCAGACCCAAATTCAGTAGCGAGCGATGCGCTCTACGAACAGGTGTTCGGCAAGGATCATCCACGCGGACAGGTATTCCTCGAATCGCATGTCGAAGCGATCAATCGCGATGCGCTCCTTGACTACCACCGCAACCAAGTTCTCGGACAGCCGTTCAAGGTGCTCGCCGTTGGCAATGTCAGCATGGATGAGCTCGAAGAAATGGTCGAGGCTGCTTTTGCCGACTGGCCGAGTGCGGCGCCGCGCCCGCCGACTGCCGCTCCGGAGGCCGTCGCTTTGCCGGAGGGCGTGCGTGTGTTCCTGATCGATATGCCGGAGTCTGAGCAGAGTGTGATCACGGCGGCGCATGTGGCGCCACCTTCAAGTCTCGACCCGCAGGTGGACGCGCTGATTGCCAACGAAATCATCGGTGGCAGCTTCGTCTCGCGGATCAACATGAATCTGCGCGAGGACAAGGGATGGAGCTACGGGGCGCGAACAAGCCTTGCCGACAATCAATTTCAGCGCACGTTCACGGTGAGTGCGTCTGTTCAAGTTGACAAGACCGCTGAATCGCTTGCTGAGATCAATCGCGAGCTGCACGAGTTCCTTGGGCCGCAGACTGCTTCCGAAGAAGAGTTCAAACTTGCGCTCGAACGACGCATTCGTTCACTCTCGTCGAGCTTTCAGACTGGCCGCGCCGTGTTGCAAAATATCAAGGGCAATGAGTCTATGAAGCGCCCTTGGGACCACACGCTACGCTACGGAGAAGCACTGAAAACAGTCAATATTGAAGAGGTGCGCACGGCCGCCGAAGCCTTGTTGCATCCAGAGAAGCTGACCTATGTGATTGCTGGCGACCTGTCGGTCATGGAAGCGCCGGTGCGCGCACTCGGATTCGGCGAGGTGAAAGTGCTCGAAATGACCGAGTAGATAGTAGAAGATGTGCGCCAAGGTCTACGCCGCTTCGCGGTGAATCACCGCAGCACTCGGCTTCTCGTCTTCTGCAGCCAGGAATCGCTTGAGCAGCACTTGGCGCTGTTCGCGATAACGTTCCACGCTCGCTTGCTTGACCGGCCCGAATCCGCGCACCTCATCGGGCAGCTTGGCAATGGCGAGCGCGAGTTCAACTTTGTTCGGCTGCACCTCGGCGCAGAGGGTATCGATGGTGTGTTCGTATTCGACAATGAGTTCGCGTTCCAAACGCCGCTCCGCGCTTCGCGCAAAGGGGTTGAAGGGTGTTGTTCGCAGCCACTTGAACTTCGCGAGCAGCTTGAACAGCGGGAAGATCCACGCGCCGAACGCACGTTTCTTCGGGCGCCCGGTCGAAGCGTCGGTGCCCGGCAGAAACGGCGGCGCCATCAGCACTTTGAGCTTGGCGTATGCGCTGAATTCCTTGTCGAGGGCGCGCCTGAAATGGCTGCTCGAATAGAGTCTCGCGACTTCAAACTCATCCTTGTAAGTGAGCAGCTTGTGGTAGCTGTCAGCGACGGCTCGCATCAGCGATTCGCAATCTTGCGCGCATAAGTGCGAGGTCGCTGACCGAACCCGCTCCACCATGCCTTGATGCCGGTTGGCATAGGTCTCGTCCTGATAGGCGATGAGCGAATCGCGCAGGAAGCTCATGCGTTCTTCAAAGGTTTTGACTTGCGCCTCGCACAGTTCAGGCATGAGCTTTTGTGCGTCGAAATTGGCCACGCGGCCATACTCGAAGGCGGCGATATTGTCTTCAACACGCACGCCGTTGAGTTCAATCGCCTTGTGCAAGGCTTCGCGACGAATAGGAATCTCGCCCGACTGCCAAGCAAAACCGAGCATCAGCATGTTGGTCATCTGGGCGTCGCCAAGCAGTCTTGCGGTGAGCCTAGTCGCCGCCACGCAGCGCACGGACTGACATGTCTCATCGAGCGCACTTCGCATACTTTCCCCACTGCCCGGCACCTGCCTGCCGAGCACGAACTCAATCGTGTTTTCAATATTGGTGTTGATAAAAGCATGTGTGCGCAGGGTGTTCGCGAGTGTCAGCATATTGATGCTGGTCGCCGTGATGAGGTCAACGCCGATGAGCACATCAGCGCTGTCCTCCGGGATTTGCGGAGACGATTCGCTAAAGGTTCGCTGGCTGAGACGCACATGCGCCGTCACCGCGCCGCCTTTTTGCGCGAGGCCCGTCAGGTCGAAGGTTTTGACCTTGAATCCGTCGATGTGACCCGCAACGCCGAGAATCGCCGAAATGGTGGATGTGCCACCGCCTCCGACACCCGCCAAGGCGATATTGCATTCGAGATTTGCATCTGTAGCACATGGAAGTTTGGGTATCGGCGTTTCGGCAATCAGCGCGTCAAGTTTGACCTCGCTTCTCGCTTGCCTTTGAAGCTTTGCCCCTTCCACCATGACAAAGGACGGACAGAAGCCGCGCACGCAGGTGAGGTCGATATTGCAGTTCGACTGGTGAATGTGGCTCTTGCTGCCAAGTGCCGTCTCGACAGGCTCAATGGCTACGCATGAAGACTGCGCCGAGCAGTCGCCGCAGCCTTCGCAAACGTCCTGATTGATGAAGGTGCGCACGCTCGGCATGTCGGCAAGGCCGCGCTTACGGTTGCGACGCAACTCGGTCGCACAGGACTGATCGTAGAGCAGCACCGTGCAGCCTTCTGTGTTACGCAATTCCAATTGCGTCGCCTGCAATTGGTCGCGGTGGCGGACAGGCCCGTCATAACCTTGCTCGCGCGTTCTGTGCGGGTCATTGCTGACGACGATAACCTTCTTCACGCCTTCAGCTTCAAACCCACGAACGATGGAATTGACCGATAGCTCACCTGCGACCGGCTGGCCGCCGGTCATGGCGACCACATGGTTGTACAAGAGGTTGTAGGTGATGTTCACACCGCTTGCAACTGCGGCGCGAACGGCGAGGATGCCGGAGTGACGATAGGTGCCATCGCCTAGGTTGGCGAAAACGTGCTTCTCTTTCGTAAATGGCGCCTGCCCCATCCACATCGCACCTTCGCCGCCCATCTGACAATAGTGGTCGGCTTCGCGGTCAAGCCAAATAGCCATGGAATGGCATCCGATGCCAGCAAGCATGCGACTGCCTTCAGGGACTCGCGTCGATTGATTGTGCGGGCAGCCCGCACAATAGAGCGGGCGCCTGCCAGCGCTTGCCAGCTGCGCCACATCTGAGGACTCCGCCCGCGAAGACGTGTTCTTGCCAAGAAAGCGGGCGACCGCTTGCAACACGGCTGTATTGGTGAATTCTCCGTAGTCGGGAAATTGACGCGCCCCTGACTCGTCAAACTTGGCAGTGATGCTCGCCGAGCTGTGTCCGTAGAGTGCACTCTTGACGCTGTGCTGCAAAAATGGGCGGCCCTCTTCAAGGATCAGAATGCGCTCAATGCCTTCGGCGAAGCGCAACAATGTCTTGCTGTCAAGCGGCCACACCATGCCAACCTTGAGCAGCCGCAGCCCGGCGGCATCAAGGTCGGACTCTTCCCTGAAGCCAAGCCCCGCCAAGGTCTCGCGCAGAAGTGAATACGCACGGCCATAGGCGATGATGCCTGTGCGTGCGACGCCCGATCGACCGAATATGCGGTCAACCCGATGCCGTTCGACAAAGGCTCGCATCGCGGGGAACTTCTCTTCGGCGATGCGAACGTCCTTTGGGAAAAAGCGGTCGTTCTTGCGGATGTGCACATCAAAATTGCGCGCCGGCATCGAGAAGCTAGGGGGCGCTTGAGGTCGCACAACTGTCATCGCGCTGTCCATGTTGTCGGCGGACGTGAGCAAGCCGACAAGCAGGCCCGAATAGCGAGAGAGCGCCCAGCCATAGAGTCCGAAGTCAATGACATCAACCACGCTCGCTGGTACGAGCACTGGTATGTCCAAGTCGCAAAAGGTGGAGTTGCTATAGCTTGCGATGGAAGACGATTTTGCGTTGTGATCGTCGCCTGCCACCACAAGCACGCCGCCGGTCGGCGAAGTGCCAGCTTGATTGGCGTGGCGCAGAGCATCACCGGCGCGGTCGAGGCCCGGCGCCTTGCCGTACCACATGCCGAAGACGCCATCGACTTCGGCGCCGGGATAGAGTCCCACCTGCTGCGAGCCGGAGATGGCCGTCGCCGCCAATTCTTCGTTGATCGCGGCATGAAACTTCACTTGATGCGCGTCAATGACCGCCTGATTCGCAACAAACTCCTTGTCGAGACCTGCAAGCGGCGAACCCGGATAGCCAGACACATAGCCTGCGGTCCGAAGACCTCGCGCACGGTCATTCCTCGATTGCTCGATTGTCAATCGCACCAGCGCCTGTGTGCCATTGAGAAAAAGACCTCCGTGGGTGAGCGCGTAGCGATCGCCAAGAGAGAAGTCTTTGAGCTGCATGGCCAGTTCCTCGAGGTGTGCTGTGCGTTCAGTCCTGCAAATGCTAGTGTAATTTCAAGAGGATGGTAGCGCTTTTTTTGCGATAAAGTGGGATATTAGTGATAATCCATCTTTTTTTAGACTATTTTCTTAAGAGAATTTTGCATGACTCTCTCCACAATTGATAAACACCTGCTCAATGAGGTGCAAAAGGACAGCACACTTACCATGCTTGAGCTTGGAAGTCGCGTTGGTCTTTCGCACACGCCTTGCTGGCGAAGAGTCAAACGCCTTGAAGAGCAAGGCTATGTCAAGGGCTATGTCGCCTTGCTCGACCCTCAGCGCATCGAACGTTCGGTCAATGTGCTGGTGAACGTCACCCTGCGCCGACATCAGGAGAACGCCATGCTTCGCTTTGAGGAAGCTGTGCAGGAGGTTGCGGAGATCGTCGAGTGCTATGTGGTCTCA
The DNA here is from genome assembly GCA_028283025.1 of Pseudomonadales bacterium. GTDB lineage: Bacteria > Pseudomonadota > Gammaproteobacteria > Pseudomonadales > Azotimanducaceae > Azotimanducus. The sequence continues at coordinate 28,636 of JAPYNO010000078.1, forward strand.
GGCGGCACCGACTACCTTTTGCGAGTGGTTGCCAAGGATGTGGCGGCCTATGAAGACATCGTCAAGCACACGCTCGTGCATTTGCCGGAAGTCGGCAACCTGAATTCGACCATTGCGCTGCGGCAGGTCAAATACACGACGGCGTATCCGCTTGAGTCGGGGAGCTAGTTTGATGTATAAAGCGCGCTTCGTTCAGTCCACGCGAGCGATTCGAAGCGCGTATTCATATGTCTCAAGTCTGTCAAGTCACCGGCAAGCGTCCGATGGTGGGCAACAACGTCTCCCACGCACAAAACAAGACGCGGCGTAGGTTTCTACCGAATCTTCACGAACATCGGTTCTGGCTTGAAAGCGAGCATCGCTATGTGCGGCTGCGCGTATCCAATCATGGCCTCAGAACGATTGACAAGCTCGGCATTGAGGAAGTCGTCAAGAGAATTCGTGGACGTGGCGAGAAGGTCTGAGGAGGACTGAAGCAATGGCAGATCGCAAGCAAAACAAGATCAAGCTGGTTTCCTCGGCTGGTACGGGGCACTACTACGTGACCACCAAGAATCCTCGCTCGCAAGGCGGCAAGCTTGAACTCAAGAAGTACGACCCGGTTGTCCGTCAGCACGTCGTCTATAAGGAAGCCAAGATCAAGTAAGGGCTTGCCATGCCCGAATTGCCGGAGGTCGAGACCGTCCGGCGTGCCTTAAGCGCGCCACTCGAAGGCAAGCGGCTCACGAACTGGACGATACGCGAACCAAGGCTTCGCTGGCCGGTGGCGCTACCTGATGCTTTGCGCGGCAGCAATCTCACATCGCTTGAGCGAATGGCCAAGTACTTGGTGTTTCGTTTCGATGGCTCGCAGTTTCTGATCGCGCACCTCGGCATGTCCGGCAGCTTTCGACTGCTCGAGCACCCGCCGCCGAGTGCTAAACACGACCATCTCGACTTGGTCTTTGAAGATTTGACGCTGCGCTACAACGACCCGCGGCGCTTCGGCAGCCTGCACTACCACACAGGACACCTCAAAGCCCATTTTCTGCTTCAATTGCTCAGCATCGATGCAATTGAAGACGCGCTCGACGGTGATTATCTCTATTCACGCGCCCGAGGGCGCAAGGTATGCGTCAAGGACTTCTTGATGAACGGGCAAGTGCTCGCGGGCGTCGGCAACATCTATGCAAGCGAGGCCCTGTTCGCGGCTGGCATTCGCCCGACAACCAAGGCGGGCAGAATATCCAAGGCACGCTATGGCGTTCTCGCGGAAGCGGTCAGACAGACGCTCAAGAATGCCGTCGAGCAAGGCGGCACCACCTTAAGGGACTTTTCCTCAACCGATGGCAAGCCGGGGTACTTTACGCAGAGCCTGCAAGTGTATGGACGGGAAGGCGAGCCTTGCGTGCAGTGCGGGGCGCAGATTCGCCGCCTTGCACGGGGGCGGTCAACGTTTTATTGTTCTCAGTGTCAGAATTGATTTCGGTTCGAAGTGTGCGGGATCAGAAACATTTCGGAACTTTCCTCCCCAGGAATTAGGGTATAATTCACGATGTCCATTCGCTTTGATTTAACAGGCACAGACATGAAACCAACTC
>JAPYNO010000079.1 GCA_028283025.1 Pseudomonadales bacterium
ACGCAGCCAGCGCACGCCAGATGGCCTCCCGAAGGGCGCTTTACGTGGTTGTTGAAGCGATTTCACTGGTTTGTTCGTCAAGGGATTGTGCCGGAATGCTGCTCCCAATCCGGCAGAGAGTAAAGCGCTGAGCGCAGTAGACTTGATCAGACCTTTCCTAGGGAAGCTCTGAATTACAGAGCTTCCCTAATGCTCCACCGAACTGAAAAAACCGAAGGAGAACAGAATGCAGGAACTCTCTTTGCAGGGAAAAGTCGCCGTGGTGACGGGTGCCGGTCAAGGCATGGGGCGCGCAAGCACCCGCTTGCTGAGCGAGCGCGGGGCAGCGGTCGCCGCGCTTGATGTGAACGCGAGCGGTGCTGAGCAGACGATTGAAGGCTTGCCTGGCCGCGCCTTGGCACTCGCCTGCGATGTCAGCGACAGTGCGGCAGTCAACGACGCATTCGCCGAAATCGAATCTGCGTTCGGAGCGATCAGTGTGCTGGTCAACAATGCTGGCATCGGGCGCGCGCCAGGAGACGGCAGCGATGAGATGTACGGACTGATGGCGAAGCGCGATGCCGAGCTTGCTGAGCGCGGGGCAAGCGAGACCCATGTTGATCACATCGTCTTCATGGAGGATGCAGGCTGGAGAGGTGTGCTCGGCATCAATCTTGACGGCGCCTTTTATTGCAGCCGCGCGGCCGTGCGCTCTATGGCGAACGCCGGCATTGCAGGATCGATCATCAGCATGGCGTCAACCGCGGCGCAGTCCGGAGAAGGGCCGCTGCACTATGTCACGAGCAAGGCCGCCATCATCGGCTTCACCCGCGGACTTGCGCGCGAGCTCGGTTCGCGGCGAATTCGCGTCAACGCCGTGGCGCCCGGCCCAACCAACACGCCCATCATGGACGGCATTCCAGAAGAATGGATCAAGCGCATGGAAAGCGCGATTCCGCTCGGACGCATGGCCGAACCGGAGGAGATTGCCCAAGCCGTATGCTGGCTCGCAAGCGATGCTTCGATCATGTGTACCGGCTCGGTGCTCGTCGCCAATGGCGGGAGTTATTTCTTGTGAAGCGCAGCTAGCTCACGAGGGCCAAAGGTGCTTCGCTAGGCATCAGGTGTGCGAAGAACTCATCGACCGGCAGGCACCAGATGTTGTCGATGCGCATTCTGCGCTCGCCGCGATAGAGCAGCGCACACTCGGCCTCGGGATAGTCATCGCGAAAATTCTTCAAACCGCGAAGGTCGCTCGCGTGCGTGCGTCTTCCGTTCTTTACTTCGATTGCCTGCAATCCAAAGTCTCCGTAGACAACAAAATCGACCTCGCTGCCCGCGCGCGTGCGCCAATAGAAGATGCCTATCCGCTGCCGCGAATAATCGGCCCAAGCGCGCAAATGCTGCGCCACAAGTCCTTCAAGCGCCTGCCCTGCAATCTCGTTCGGGCTATCGAGCGGACCGCGCGGCCTCAAAGCGCGAAATACGCCGGTATCAAACAGATAAAGTTTAGGATGCACAGCAACTCGCCGCTTGGCGTGCTTTTGAAACACATGCAAGCGAAACGCGAGCAGCAGATCCTCGAGTATCTCGAGATAGGCGCCGACCGTCTTGCGCTCGACTTCGCACTCGCGCGCGAGCGCTGCGATATTAAGCTGCCCGGCGTGCGTCAGGCTGACGGCTTCGAGAAACCGAGCGAACGCGCCAAGATTCCTCGTCAAACCTTCAGCTTGCACTTCCTGCTCCAAATACAAGCTCGCATAAGCGTCGAGACTGTCCCTCGGTTCATCGCTCGCGTAGACGAGCGGCAACAGCCCGAATTCGAGCGACTGGTTCACATCGAACTTTGGCAGCTCCGCAGCCATAAAGGGATGCAGAGTTCGGTTCGCCGCACGCCCACCGAGCAGATTGGCTGCACCGCGACGCAATTTACGCGCACTCGAACCGGTCATGACAAACTTGGGTGGAGAAGGCCCCTCAAGCACCGCATGAATCACACTTAAGAGCTCCGGCACCCTCTGGATTTCGTCAATCACCACATGTTCAGAACGGGGCGCCGCGTCAATTATTTCCATTAGGTGCTCGGGGCGACCGGCAAGCTGTCGGTACAACGCCGGGTTAAGGAGGTCGAGATAGAGCGAATCAGGCAGCAGGGTGCGCAGCCAGGTGGTCTTTCCCGTGCCGCGCGGGCCGAGCACAAAGCAACTCTGAGCGTTAAGATCGAAAAATCGTCTTAAAGTTTCCATTTTTCGACGCAATATGGAATCTAATAGGCCATATTGTCACTATTCTGGTGCCCAGAAGTCAACAAACAGATTGTGGACGCTGCTAACACAGGAGACCTATGGCTGCTCTTATGATCTCGGCGTGCGCTATTCGTTGTCGCGGTCTGTCATTCTTGCGGCGCAATCGTCACTTCAAGGCCATCGAGCGCTTCGCTGACTTCGATCTGGCAGGTTAAGCGTGAGCGCGCCTCGTCAAAAGCATCGAGGGAGGCCGCGAGGTCGAGTTCGTCTGCGCTTGGACGCCCGACCTTCTCAAACCAGCCCGCTTCAAGCAAGCAATGACACGTCGCACAGGCGCACTGTCCGCCACAAATGGCTTCAATGCCCATATCCGCATCGCGCAGCACTTCCATGAGGCTCGTGCTTGGTCTTGCATGAATTGTGTGCTGCCGACCATCGCGGTCAGTGACCTTGACGACCACCATCAATTCGTCTCCTGTGCGCCGAGAAGAAATTTCTGCACCTTGCCGGATGCGTTTCTCGGCAGCGCATCAACAAAGCTGACTCGCCTCGGCACCTTGTAGTTCGCCATGTGCGCCCGTGCCCATGCAATCATCTCCGCCTCCGACGCGCCTTCCGCTGCCACCACAAACGCATGACCAACCTCGCCCAAGCGCGCATCGGGCTCGCCTCGTACCGCCACATCGACAATATCGGGGTGTGCGAGCAGGCACTGCTCAATCTCGGCCGGATAGCAGTTGAAGCCGCCGCAGATATACATGTCCTTGAGCCGGTCGGTGATTTTGAGATACCCGCGCTCGTCCAACACGCCGACATCGCCCGTTTTCAGCCAGCCATCCGCGGTGATGGCGGCTTTAGTGGCCTCAGCATCGTCAAGATAGCCCTTCATCACATTGAATCCGCGCACCCAGACCTCGCCCGCCTCACCAGCACAAAGTGCCTGTCCTTCGCTGTTCACGATTCGTAGTTCAACGCCTTCCATCGCGCGTCCGCAGGTGTTCGCAATGGTCTCGAAATCATCTCCAGAGCTGCAGAGCGAGACCACGCCGGTAGACTCGGTCAACCCATAGGCCGTGTAGACCTCGTCAAAGCCGAGTTCGTATTTCATGTCCTTGACGAGTTGCGCGGGCACACTTGCTGCGCCAGTCACCGCGCACCTGAGCGAGGTAGTATCGAAATCATTGCGGTCGGGGTGCTGCAGCAACGATGAGAAAACAGTCGGCGCACCAGGTAGAAAGCTGATGCGCGCACTGTCAATGAGCGCGAGCGTCTCTTGTGCATCAAAGGTCTGCAAAGGAAACGCCGTCGCGCCTGTGAGCAGTGCTGCGAGCCAGCCCGCTTTGTAGCCGAACGAATGAAAGTAGGGATTCACAATCAGGTAGTTGTCGCTCTGCGCAAGCGTTACGCCTGAGCCCCAAGTGCGGAACACGCGGATGTTCTGCGAATGCGCACACATCACGCCTTTTGGCGCTCCGGTGGTGCCCGAGGTGTAGAGTACATCGGCGATATCGTCTCCGCTGACGGTGCTGATGCGATCTTCGAGCATATCGGATGCACCGCGAGGCGACCAGTCTTCAAAGGCATCCAAGTCAACTCGGTGTTCGAGGCCATCAATTGACATGGCATCAACGAGACCGCCGTAATCGACACCAAGAAATTCGCTGACATACAAGATGCCACGCGCGCCTGATCGCTTGAGGATGTCTTCAGCCTCCTCGCGTCGAAATCGGGTGTTGAGCGGCACCAGCACGCAGCCAACAGCTTGACCTGCGAGCGCCGCGACCTGCCAGCGAAGCGAATTGGGTGCCCAGATGGCAAAGCGATCACCATGTGCGAGTCCTGCACGCACAAAAGCGCGTGCGCCTTGCAGTACGCGACTTTGCAAGTCCTTGAACGTGACGACCTCATCGTTCTCCACCACCGCTGCCTTGTCAGGCCAAGTTGCGGCCGCTTCGCGCAAGACCTCGAACGACGTGGCGACCATTAGCGAACTCGGATGCGAGAGTCGGGGGCGCTGCGGCGCATCGTGGCAAGGAATGTATCGAGCGATTCAAGCCGATCAATGCGTTTTTTAAGGCTGATTGACGGCACGGCGTCAGATAGTTGCCAGATATTGCACAATTCGCGGAATATTCTACTGTGACAAAAGAAGCGAAGAACATCCTTGAACGCGCACGCTCCCTACATCCCGGATGAGTTTGACCGCGAAATCATCGCCCTCTTGCAGGAAGACGGGCGCATGTCAACACGAGAGATCGCCACTAAACTCGGCGCGACTTCGTCCACCATTCGTAAGCGCATACGCCGCTTGGAGGAAACTGGCACCATGCGTATCGTCGCTGTCACTGACTTCGCTTCGGCGGGCTATGACCTCCTGCTCGCGATCGGCGTTGAAGTCGAAAGCCGCAGTGCCGAGGCTGTCGGACATGACTTGGCGGCACTCCCGGATGTCTTTTCTGTGAACCTGACGACGGGCAGTCATGACATAGAGATTCTTGTCGGCGCCCGCAGCTTTGATGAACTCGCGATGTTTCTGCACGAAGAGGTTGCGCATATCGAAGGCATTGGACGCTTGTCGCCGGGGCTGACGGTCGAGGTCTACAAATACCAGTCTGAGATCGTGCCGCAGCTATGAGCATGCCGAATCACAACCGCATTCGCATTGACGAAGTGGACCGGAAGATACTGACGCTCCTTTCGGAAAACGGACGCCGCAGCAACCGAGAAATCGGCAAGGCACTCGACCTCGGCGAGGGCACTGTGCGCGGTCGCATCGAACGCATGCAGGCGCGCGGCATCATCAAGATCATGGCGGTCACGAGCTTTTCGGCACAAGATTCGCAAGTCATGGCCTATATCGGCGTGCGTGCGGACCTGCAGCATGTCGCCGAAACCGCGCAAGCAATCGCAAAAATGGACTTTGTTCGCTTCGTCGCCACCATGCTCGGCCGCTACGACATTCTGGTGATTACCCTCGTCAAGGACGGTAGCGAGCTCGTTCGATTGGTCAATGAAGAGATCATGACGCTGCCAGGTGTCCGCCACGCCGACACGACCCTTGCGGTCAAAGGCATCAAGTACGACTATCGATGGGGGCGAATCATCGGACGCGGCGAGTGATTTTTCAGCCGATTCGCACAACGCGAGCGGAAGGTGTACACTTAGCGGCCTATGTTGGTTTTGATT
>JAPYNO010000008.1 GCA_028283025.1 Pseudomonadales bacterium
ATTCAGCGCGCAGGAGAAGGGCTGTGGCAAGGCGCGTTCCGCAGGCAATACTTTGCCGTATTGCCAAGGGACGCAACGCGGCTACAGCCCTTCTCCTGCACGCCCTTCGGGAGTGAGCACAATCGCCGACCGACATTCTTGCGAGGGTGGCCCCTCGCTCCTTCTGGCTGAGGGTTCCGTTGCAGCCCTTGGCAATATGGCCCGAGATATTCCCTGCGGACTGCGCCTTGCCCTCGGCGATTGTGCTCACTCTGAACCACACTTATTTATGGGACAGGACACTAGTTCCTTGAGAGGGTGATGCGCAAACGGCGTCTTGAAGTGCGATAGGACATAGTCCTCGGGCGTCTCGGCAAGCGTCTTGTAGCGCCAGTCTGGCGCCATGTCCTTGTCGATGATCAGCGCCCGGACGCCTTCGCGAAAATCAGGATTGCGCAGGCAATGACTCGCGATGCTGTGCTCCATGCGAAAGCTCTCTGCAAGCGCCATATCGGGATCGCGCACGCACGCAAGCTGCCGAGCGATGATTGCGAGCGTTGTCGGACAGCCTCGGTGCATCGTGGCAATGGCTCGGTCTAGCCATTCGTCCTGGCCAGCAAGCGAATCGATGCGATTGACGATTTCTTCGGCGCTCAAAGGCGAATCGCCAAGCGCTTCGCGAAGCTGCGCATCATGGGCTTCAATCGCACTTGTTTGGTCGAGCTCATCAAGTGCGCCGGGATCAGTCCAGTGAATTGATGACAGACGCGATTGCAAAGCCCTAGTATCACTGACCGCATCACCGACCGCGTGCGTCGCAAGACCGATAGAGAGCGCATCGGCGCCCGATATTTGCACACCCGTCATGGCAAGAAATGCCGCCAAGTGATAAGGCAGGTTCTTCAATATCCAGCTCGCGCCGGCATCGGGAAAGAGGCCGATGGTCAGTTCCGGCATGGCGATGCGTGAGCGCGGCCCGACGAGGCGCACTGTGGATGCTGAAAAGAGGCCAAGCCCTCCCCCCATGACGATGCCGGTACCAAGGCACACGACCGGCTTGGGAAAGGTATGCAGCCGATAATCGAGCTTGTATTCCTCAAGAAAGAACCGGTCTGCGAGCGCGAGCATCGCATCCTCGGTCATCGATGCATAGAGCGCTTGGATATCGCCGCCAGCGCAAAAGGCGCGGCTGCCGACACCGCGCAGCACGACGGCGTCAATCGCATTATCGTGCTGCCAGATATCGAGCTGCGGATTCAAGCGCTCGATCATCTCAAGCGACAGCGAATTGAGTGTTTTTTCAGAGTTCAGCGTCGCAACACCGATGCGTCCACCATCCGCGCTCGGCAATTCGTCAAAGAGGACGACCTCGTCACTCATTACTCACCACTCGTCGCTCAAGTCCAAACAGGAGAGCGCTTCTGCAAAAAAGCATTGACGCCTTCGCGCTGATTGGCACCGTCAAAAAGTTCAACAAACGCGGAGCGCTCGGTGACAAAGTCCACCGAACCATGCCGCGCCTTGTGAATGAGTCCCTTGCAGGCAGCGACCGCATCCGGGCTTTGATTGGCAACGCTCTTCGCGATTGCAAGCGCACGCGCAGTGCTCCCGCCCGGCTCGGCAATTTCCTCACACAAGCCAATCCTGTGCGCCGTTTCGGCATTGACGCGCTCGCCACAGAGAATAATGCGCTTTGCCCAGCCTTCCCCTACGAGCCATGGAAGAAGCTGCGTACCGCCGCCGCATGGAAGCAGTCCAACGGCGGCCTCCGGCAAGCTCATGCGCGCCTCGGACTCGACGACACGGATATCGCAGGCGAGCGCGCATTCGAGCCCGCCGCCCATCGCCCATCCGTTGATGGCGGCCACAGACACGCCCGCAAAGGCCGAGAGCCGCTCGAACGCCCTGCCAAACGCATCGCTCATGCGTGTGGCCGTCTCACTGCTGCCATCGGCAAAGAGATTCAAGTCGGCGCCTGCTGAGAAGAATTTTTCGCCTTGGCCGGTGAGCACCAGGGCGCGTACAGAAGAATCGGCATCGAGGGCATCGACTAAGGCCTCAAGAGCGGGCAAGCTCTCTTCATCCCAGGTATTGGCGGGCGGATTATTGATGGTAACAAGCGCAACGCCGTCTTGAATCTCAACAATGAGCTTGCCCGAGGTGGATTGAGTCATCGAATAACCTCCGTAGCGCCTTCCATGAGGAGCCTGCGTGAAATGATAAGTCGCATGATTTCGTTAGTACCTTCAAGAATGCGATGCACGCGCAGGTCGCGCACATGGCGTTCGAGCGGAAACTCCTTCATATAGCCGTAGCCGCCATGCAATTGCAAGGCTTCGTCGCAAATACGGAAGCCCGCATCGGTCGCAAAGCGCTTGGCCATGGCCGAATAGAGGCTCGCATCGGCGTCGCCTTGATCGAGCTTGAAGGCGGCGTAGCGCACCATTTGTCTCGCCGCCACCAGGTCGGTCGCCATGTCTGCGAACTTGAATTGCAGGGCTTGGAAGTCCGCGAGTGGCTTGCCGAACTGCTTGCGCTCGCGCATCCAGCGTGCCGCTTGGTCGAGCGCGGCCTGTGCCGTGCCAATCGAACAGGTGGCAATATTGATGCGTCCGCCGTCAAGGCCACGCATGGCAATCTTGAAGCCCTCACCCGGCGCACCAATCCGATAGTGCCGAGGGATAGACACGGCATCGAAATTGATTTGCGCAGTCGGCTGACTGTTCCAGCCCATCTTGTCTTCGCGGCGTCCGTAACTGATGCCCTTGGCGTCGCCGGGCACTAGGAAACAGCCAATCTGATCATCGTCTTGACGCGCCATGACCACAAGCGCATCCGTATGGCCAGCCCCGGAAATAAACGCCTTGCTGCCGGTGAGCACGAAGCCTTCGCTCATCGCAGTAGCCCGCGTCTTCATGGCTGCGGCGTCAGAGCCTGAACCCGGTTCGGTGAGGCAATAGGACGCTAGCTTGTCGCCACCGACAAGACGCGGCGCCCACTCTTCACAAGCACGCTCAGTGCCGAAAGTCGAAAGCATCCACAAGGCCATGTTGTGGATGGTGATAAACGCGGTGGTGGATGTGCAGCCTTCGGCGAGCGCTTCAAGAATCAGGCTTGCATCCAAGCGGCTGAGCCCTTGACCGCCATGCGCCTCTGCTGTATACAGGGAGCAAAAGCCAAGGTCGCCAGCACGACGGATGGCCTCTTTCGGGAACACATGGTCGCGGTCCCATTCAGCGGCGTGTGGTGCGAACTCACGGCGCGCGAAGTCGCGTGCAGCGTCTACAAAAAGCGTCTGTTCTTCGCTGAGATCGAAGTTCATGGGTCTTGAAATGTTGGTTCGATGAGACTGGCGGGCAAGCTAACGCACTGCAAACCAGTCAATCGGCATCTTACCCTGCTCAGCAAGATAGGCATTGGCGCGCGAGAAGTGCCGACAGCCGAAGAATCCATGATCGGCCGAAAATGGAGACGGATGCGGCGCAGACATCACCAAATGCCGACCGCGGTCAACCCGTTCACCTTTCTTGCGCGCATCAGCACCCCACAACATAAATACAAGATGCTCGCAGTCTTGATCGAGGATTTCTACCACACGGTCGGTAAAGGCTTCCCAGCCTTGCCCGCGATGACTCGCAGCGCGCCTGTGCTCGACCGTGAGCACGGCATTGAGCAGCAGCACACCCTGCTCTGCCCAAGGCACGAGAGAGCCGCCATCGGACGCAAATTGCTTGGCCTCGCCAGCTTCTGCCATGTCACTGGCGACTTCCTTCAAGATATTGACGAGCGAAGGCGGTTTGCGAACGCCTTGCGGCACCGAAAAGCATAAGCCCTCGGCCTGCCCCGGCCCGTGATACGGGTCTTGCCCGATGATGACAACCTTGACTTCTGGCAGCGGCGTCAGGTCGAGCGCGCGAAAAATCTGCGCTGCCGGTGGATAGATGCGCTTGCCAGCTTTGGATTCGGCGAGCAGGAAGGCGCGCAGGGACTGCATGGACTCGCGCTCGAATTCATCCAACAGATGCTCGCGCCAAGAAGGGTCAAGACGCACACGCGCCTTGGCTGTGGACTCACTCGCCATGCCCACCCCCTTCGGGCTTCAGCAATGGGAACAAGAGCACATCTCGAATCGTTGATACGCCAGAGAGCAGCATCACCAGGCGGTCGATGCCGAGCCCTTGGCCGCCAGTGGGCGGCAGCCCATATTCGAGCGCACGCACATAGTCATGATCGATGCGCATGGCCTCTGCATCGCCCGCGGCGCGGCGCGCTTCCTGAGCACGAAAGCGCTCAAGCTGCTCGTCGGGGTCATTGAGCTCGGAGAAGCCATTGGCGATCTCGCGCCCGCCGATAAAGAGCTCGAAGCGATCGACAATCTCTGGCCGATCATCGTTTGCGCGCGACAAGGGCGAAACTTCGGATGGATAGCCGGTGATATAGGTCGGCGTCAAAAGATTCGGCTCAACACGCGCTTCGAACAGCGCGAACAAGAGCTCACCCGCGCTTCGCTTGCCTGCTGGCGCTGCCTCTTCAAGTGCTGGCGCTTCTGACCCAAGTGTGCGCAGCAATGCATCAGTGTTCCACGCATCATCTCGCGACAGGCCGGTATGCTTGCACACAGCCTCTTCCATGGACATGGCATCAAAATCGGCGCTGAGGTCAATCTGGGCGCCGTCCAAGGTCACGCGACGCCGCCCTGTGTGCGCTGCGATTTGGTGTATGAGTGCGGTGGTCAGCGCCATGACCTCATCGACCGAGGCATACGCCTGATAGAACTCAAGCATGGTGAACTCAGGATTATGGCGCGTCGACAGGCCCTCGTTGCGAAAGTTGCGATTGATCTCAAACACTCGCTCGAAGCCACCGACAACAAGGCGCTTCAGGTACAGCTCGGGAGCCACGCGCAAGTAGAGCGGCATGTCGAGCGCATTATGATGCGTGGTGAACGGGCGCGCCGCAGCGCCCGATGCCACCGGCTGCATCATCGGTGTTTCAACTTCCAAAAAGTCGCGCGCTTCAAAAAACGTCCGAATGCCGCTGACCACCTTGGCGCGCAGCTTGAACACATCGCGCGAAGCCTCGTTCATCATCAGGTCGAGATAACGCGCCCGATAGCGCGTCTCTTGATCGACAAGACCATGAAACTTCTCAGGCAGGGGATGCAAGCACTTGCTTAACAGTTCAATTGAAGAGGCTTGCACGGTGAGCTCGCCGCGCATGGTGCGCATCATCACGCCGCACACGCCCACGATGTCGCCCAAGTCCATGAGTCCTTCAATATCGTCGTAGGCGCCTTGCTCGAGCCCGTCAACGCGCGCATAGATTTGAATGCGCGCGGACACGTCCTCAATGGTCAGGAAGCACGCCTTACCCATCATGCGCCGCAGCATGATGCGCCCGGCAACAGATACCTGCACCTCGTCCTTGGCAAGCGCCTCCTTGCTCCTCTCGGCGAGGCGTTCGTGCAATTCAGCGGCAAGATGACTGCGGCGAAAGTCGTTTGGATAGACGCCGCCGCGCGCGCGCCACGCCGCAAGTTTGGCACGCCGATGATCGCTCAGGTCATTGTCTGCGTGGGCGGACACTATGAAAAGCCCGTCACGCCCTGCTGAGACAGGGCAATCGCCGACAACACCACCCAAATGAGCGCAAACACGATCAACGCGCCCACCAAGTACACAATCAAGCTCTCGCGCAGAACGCCGCGATCAAGCAGCTTCTGCACATCGCGCCTCGGCATGGCGCGCGCGCGCGTATGCAAGGCATAGCGGCGATGTGAGCCGCGTGCGACCACGAGACGCACAAACAGTTCAGGCGTCGCATCGAGGCGGCGCGCCACCTCGCGATACGAGATGCCGGTCTCGCGCGAGATTTGCATGGGATGCAGGCCGCGCACATCGCCCTCAAGCAGGCATTCGTAGATTTTCATGATTTTGCGCGTGTGTTGCCGAAATCGAAAGAGGTTCATGGTCTCTTGGCTGTGAATATGGCGCGACGGGGCGCGGGCAGTCCTTCAAGTGTGCGGCTACTATCGCTTAGATTCAGACTGTCGGCAAGCGACGCAAAGGACATCCAATCTGTGCGCCGTTGTTCGCTCACGCAAGTGCGAGCGCTGCCAAGGAGCTCAACTTGAGTAAATCCAGCAGCTTCGATCCAAGTGCGCAGCTGTGCGGCACCGGGCATGCGCCAGACATTTCTCATGCGCGCATAGCGCTCTCCGGGACGCAGCTCGCCAGACTGACTCCCAAGCACAAGCGATTCGATGACCAGCATACCGCCCGTTCGCAGTCTTGCTAATAGTTCTGACAAGTGCCGAGCGGGCGCGCGGCTGTGGCTGAGCACGCCCATCGAGAACACCAGATCGAACCCAGCCCAAGCATCTGGCAGCTCATCAAGCGAAACTGGCAGTACGAGATTACGCGCATCACGAAGATAGCGCTGCATCGCAACATGCTGCGCCAAGCACAATGGATTGCGATCAATACCGATGACAGACGCTGCGCCGCATTCGATCATGCGCCAGCCGTAGTAACCATTGCCGCAGCCAACATCGAGGATGCGTGCGCCCTTGAGCCTTGCATAGATTGGCGACAGCCGGCGCCACTTGCAATCAGAGCGCCATTCAGCATCCACATGCACATCGCCTAATCGGAACGGCCCCTTGCGCCAAGGCTTCAGTTGCAGCAAAGCCTCTTTGAGAACTGTGTTCAAGGCAGCGCCTCCATCTAATTCAATGGCCACACAGTCACCAAAATCAAATCGTTCGACACACACTTCCGGCAGCACCTGAAGTGCGGCGTCCCAGCGTGGTGCGTCGCCGTGTGTCCGAATTCGATCAAGTGCGGCATTCATCATGCGAGCGCAGCGAAGCTCAGCGGGCAAGGCTTGCAATTGCCATTTGAGAAGTGCTTCAAGCATGTCCGCCTGACTTGTAGGCGACCAAGGACGCCCAATTCAAGCAAGTGAACCAGACTTGGATGCCGACAAACCCCGCTTGTCGTAATCTTGACTTGACATCAGCGAGCGTATCCGGCACCAGCACATCTTCGAGCGCCTCGCGCTTATTTTCGATCTCGCGGTCGCTATAGCCCATCAATCGCTTGAATCCGTGATGCCTGCGAACCGCGCGAGCATCGCACGTTGGCGTATCAAGACGCACCTTTTCAGATAGCACCAGCGCACCGCCCGGCAAGAGCCGCTCATGCAGGCGACCAAGCAAGCCAGTTCGCGCCTTTGGCTCAATGAATTGAAGTGTGTAGTTCAAAATAAAGGCAGCAGCCTTGTCAAACTCAACCTGCAAGAGATCAGCGCACACGCAAGTGATATTGGGCTCGGCGGAAAAGCGTTCCTGAGCGCGGGCAATCATCGGTTCGGATGAATCGACGAGCACCAGTCGAAGCGCCTTGTCGCCACATGCCGCAAGCACAAAGTGCGCCGCTTCGCCAAGCGAGCACCCAAGGTCGTAGACCGTGTCGCCATCGTCCGCGACTTCGGCGACAAGCACGCCGGTTGTGCGCATCACCGTGTCGTAGCCAGGCACACTGCGGCGAATCATATCGCCAAATACATCGCTCACCGCCTCGTTGAACTCAAACGAGGGCACCTGATCGATTGGCTCAGCGTAGAGCACATCGCGAGAACCGCTTGCCATACGGAATATCCAATAAAACGCAAATGGTAAACTCCAAGACTTAGAAAAGTATGCGAATCGCCAGCCTCTCCAATGGATGCGCCCAACCTGTCAAGCCCAAATCTGTATATCAATCGAGAACTCGCGTTTCTTGAGTTCAATCGCCGCGTCTATTCACTGTGCCGGGATCCTCAAGTGCCGATGCTTGAACGCTTGCAGTTCCTGTGCATCGCCGCTGAAATCCTTGACGAATTCTTCGAGATCAGGGCGGCGGGGCTCAAGCAGCGGGAATTGCAGGAAGGCCGACCAGGCGCCGACGGCAGAACGCCCACCGAGGAACTTGAAGCGGTGAGCAGCCTTGCGCACGAAATTGTCGAGGCACATTACGAGATTCTGCACAGCGTACTCAAGCCCGAACTCGAGGCGCACGATATTCGCTTCGTGCAGCGTGACCAGTGGACGAGCGAGCAGCGAGCATGGATAGAAGACTACTTCGAGAACGAACTCGCGCCCATTCTCACGCCCATGGGGCTCGACCCAGCGCACCCCTTCCCCAATCTCTTGAACAAGAGCCTTGCTTTCATTGTTACCTTGAAGGGCAAGGACGCCTTCGGCAGAGAATCCGGCAAAGCCGTAGTGCAGGCGCCACGGGCGCTCCCGCGTGTGGTTGCAGTGCCCGGCGGCCCACACGACTTCGTGTTCCTATCGTCGATCATCCACCATAACGTGCAGGCGCTCTTTCGCGGCGTGAAAGTCACCGGCTGCTATCAATTTCGTGTCACGCGCAACAGCGACCTGTTTGTCGATTCCGAAGAAGTGGACGACCTGCTGCGGGCGATGGAAGGCGAACTCTCGACGCGCAATTACGGCGATGCCGTCCGGCTCGAAATCGCCGACGACTGCCCGCCGGAACTTGAGGCATTTCTGTCGGCGCGCTTCGGCCTTGCGCCGCGAGATGTCTACCGATGCAACGGGCCTGTGAACCTGAACCGCCTGTCATCCATCCCATCGCTCGTCAATCGACCGGAATTGCGCTATCCGGGCTTTGTACCGAAAGTCCCTAAGGTGCTGCGCGGCAAGGAGGACATCTTTGCCGCCATTCGCGCGGGCGATGTGCTGTTGCACCACCCGTTCGAGTCGTTTGCGCCAGTCGTGGATTTTTTGAGAAGCGCAGCCACCGACCCCAATGTGCTCGCCATTCGCCAAACGCTCTACCGCACCGGCGCGGATTCGACCATTGCCGAAGCACTCGTTGATGCCGCGCGCAGAGGCAAGGAGGTGCTGGTCGTCATCGAATTGCGCGCGCGCTTTGACGAAGCCGACAACATCGAGCTCGCCAACCGCTTGCAGGAGGCGGGCGCGCAAGTGGTCTACGGCATCGTCGGCTACAAGACACACGCCAAGATGAGCCTTGTGATCCGCCGCGAAGATGGCAAGCTCGTGCGCTATGCGCATCTCGGCACAGGCAACTACCACGCTGTCAAGGCGCGCATCTACACCGACTACGGACTGCTGACTTGCCGCGATGAAATCGGACGCGATGTACAGGAAGTCTTCCACCAGCTCACTGCCATGGGCAAGCCGGGCAAGCTGCATGCGTTGCTCGAAGCACCGTTCACCCTCTTTGAGGGCGTTCAAGCGCTCATTGCGCGCGAGATAGCGCACGCCGAAGCTGACAGACCAGCGCGCATCATGGCGAAAATGAACTCGCTCATTGAACCGCGCGTGATTGCAGAGCTCTACCGAGCCTCGCGCGCGGGCGTGCACATTGATCTCGTCGTGCGCGGCCTGTGCTCGCTGCGCCCAGGCATTGAAGGCATCTCGGAGAATATCCGCGTGCGCTCGGTTGTCGGGCGCTTTCTCGAACACACGCGCGTGCTCTATTTTGAAAACGGCGGCAAGCCAGATGTCTATCTCAGCAGCGCAGACTGGATGCCGCGCAACTTCTTTGACCGCATCGAAGTGTGCTTTCCAGTGCGCAGCAAGCGATTGCGTGAGCGCATTGTTGAAGAGGCGTTCGAGAACTACCTTGCGGACAATGTGCGCGCTTGGGAACTGAAGAGCGATGGCAGTTACATGCAGGTGTCGCCCGCAGAGGATGAGGCGCCGCACGATAGCCAAATGGCGCTATTGAGTGCGTTCAATGGATGAGGCGGCTTGCGAATGGGAGTTATATAGGAAAGTTGACAGAAACATTTCGGAACTTTCCTCCTCAAGGAATTCTGATACAATTGACGGTGTTCACGCCTTGAAAAGTAGAAAGGAACAGCCATGAAAC
>JAPYNO010000080.1 GCA_028283025.1 Pseudomonadales bacterium
CCTCCTGGCCGCCTTGCTGGCGGTCATGACGCTGACGGCAACGCCGGCGATGGCGCAGACGCCGCCGAGGATTGGTCCAATGCATTGCCCCGGCGTGACGCAAATGAACGCCGGAATTATTGGCATGGGCAATCTGGACGTAAAACGAGACAGCGTCTCAATTAAACCAGCGCCGGCGGGATTTGGAATAACCAATGTGAGGGATGTGGCTGCCGGTGCTTGGCAAGCCGATGTTTATTTCGCACTGATGGATAGTAACCACAATTTTGTCCATTACGTGTACTACCCTTTAGGCAGATTACATGTTGGCAATCCTAATGACTTGTACCCTCCGTTGAGCACCCATCTTAGCCTGAAACCCAATACCCGTTACTACGCAAAGATTTTTCTCCGGGACATTAGGGGGGCAAGCGTTACAGAAGCTACTTATGGAATAAGATGCTTTCGGACGCGGCCCTAACCCGCAATGTCGCATGCAATGAGGCTTGGAAAGCGTCTCCTGCCGTAACTTGGCAACAATGCAAACTGCGCGGTGTCCACGGGGATTCCTTCCTGTGGTCGCTACAAGGCGTTGAAACCTCTGTGTGAAGACATTAGAATTTGCACCTTGCAGCGCTCCTTGGATAACTTCGTGAAATTCCAACAAAATGCCTCCTCGTTTTTTCTTAGCGCGTTTTGTGTACTGCTCATACCGATTCAGTCGGCGGCGGCTGCGTGGCAACCCATAGAGCGTCCAGAAACCGGCAGCACAATCCTCACCGGCGCCCTGGCCTTCGAGACGATACCCGACGAACTTGGCGACGATGCCGAGGCCAATCTTGGCGGCATGATTTTGGCGACTTGGGTACGAGACGACAGCTACTTCTGGGAAGTCATGATGTCGCGCGTTGAGAATCGCGTGAGTACGCACCTAGGCAGGCAAGACACCGAACAATTGCACGGCAGCTTCAATGCTGGCTATTTGTTTCCGCAGCGCGACAATTGGCGACCCTATGTGAGCCTTGGACTCGGTGTCGGCCGATTTGACAACGCTGCCGACTTCAAGTCTGACGAAACCGAATTCAATGCCGCGCTCGGCGGCTTTTATGAGATCTCCGAGCGTATGTTCGTGCGTGGTGACCTACGCCTCATGGGGCGCAGCGATGTCGATTGGGGACCGGCGGCTAGTCTTGGACTGAGCTTTCAACTAGGTGACATTGCCGCTGACCCGCCGCAAGACGATGATGAGGACAGCATTCCCGATGCCCGGGATGACTGCCCGAACACGCCGATGGGGAGCGCGGTGAATTTAAATGGCTGCCCCGACAGCGATGGCGATGGTGTCTACGATGATGCAGACGACTGCTCCAACACGGCGCCGGGTACTCAGGTAGATGATCGTGGCTGTCCGCCGCCGGAACCCGAAGTTGATACCGAGGCACTCCTGCGCGAAGCCATCGAGAAAGCACGCCTCACTGTGTACTTTGAGTACGACATGTCTGATGTCGCAGAGCATTACGACGATGATTTGCAAAATCTCGCCGCGCTCCTTGTAGATCATCAGAATCTGAATGTGACGATTGAAGGGCACACTGACAATATGGGGTCTGAGGTCTACAACATGGTACTTTCCGAACGGCGCGCCAACTCGGTGAAGGATCGCCTCGTGGCGTTTGGCGTGTCTTCCGTGCGAATCAAGGTTGTTTCCAAGGGTGAGTCCGAACCCCAAGCGACTAATGACACAGAAGAAGGTCGAGCCATGAACCGGCGCGCGGTGAGCGTGTTCCCGACCATAGATTGAGCATGCGTTGTCTCACGTTGGCGTTGATCGTCGCGAACCTCGCGGCCCTGCCGCTCCATGCGCAAGATACGTCGGCTTTGATCTCGTCCTCACCCGAGGGTGCGACGGTGTACATTATCTCTCCGCAAGACGGAGAAGTTGTGCCGAAGACGTTCACTGTACGATTTGGCCTCTCCAACATGGGCGTGGCGCCAGCGGGCGTCGATTTCCCGAATGCTGGCCATCATCACTTGCTGATCGATGTTGGCGAGTTGCCAGATTTGACCTTGCCGATCCCATCGAGCGAAAACCATGTCCACTTCGGCCTCGGCCAAACTGAAACCAAGGTGACGCTCGCGCCGGGCGAGCACCGTTTGCAGCTATTGCTCGGCAATCACCTGCATATCCCGCACGATCCACCAGTGATGTCCGAAGTCATCACGGTGGTGGTGAAGTAGCCCTTAATCGCTACGCCGGTAATAGTCGAGCACCACTTCTGCAATCTCATCCTTTGCGTAGCGCTTCTGCGCCATGGTATCCCGCTCCCGCAAGGTGACGCTGCCGTCGCCTTCAATGGTCTCGAAATCCACTGTGATAACGAGCGGCGTACCGACTTCGTCGTGGCGCCGGTAGCCCTTGCCAATATTGCCGGTGTCCTCGAAGAATATGCGACCGACACCAGTGGCCATGAGCGCACGCCGCAATGCTCGTGCCGTTCGCATGATGCCTTCGTGATTGCGCTTCAATGGCAGTACGGCGACTTTGATGGGCGCAAGGTGTGGTTTCAGGCGTAGCACGGTTCGCGAATTGCCATTACCGAGGTCTTCAGTGTCGAGCGATTCGACAAGAATTGCCAGCACGCCACGCTCCACGCCCATTGAAGGTTCGATCGCATAAGGCACCGCCCACTTGTTCTCAGCTTCGATGCGCACTCGCAATTGCACGTTGCTTTTCGAGTTGGGGAGTACATGCGCGTCGAGTTCCAAGGTGTCATTTCGCTTGCTGTGTGAGCCAAGGTCAAAGTCGGTGCGATTGGCGATGCCTTCAAGTTCTTCATCCCCATGCGGAAACCGGTAGAGAATGTCAAAGGTGCGCTTGGAGTAGTGCGACAGGTCCGACTTTGGCACATCAAGCACCCTTAAGTGATCGCGTTCAAGCCCTTGCTTCTGCCACCAGTCGAGGCGAAGATCAAGCCACTTCCGATGCCAATCTTCGTCCGTGCCCTTGGCGACGAAGTATTCAAGTTCCATCTGCTCGAACTCACGGACGCGAAAAATGAAGTTCCTCGGCGTCACCTCGTTGCGAAACGCCTTGCCGATTTGCGCGATGCCAAACGGCAGGCGCCGCGAAGTGGAATCGAGCACGTTCTTGAAATTGGTGAAGATGCCCTGCGCGGTTTCCGGCCTTAAGTACGCGAATGACGAAGCATCTTCAACAGGTCCCATGTTGGTCTTGAACATCAGATTGAAAGGTCTTGGCGGAGTGAGTTCGGTCGCGCCGCAATTCGGACAGATGCCGCCTTCAACATGGTCTGCGCGGAAGCGACTCTTGCACACGCGGCAATCGACCAAGGGGTCAGCGAATGTTTCCTCATGCCCGGAGTGACGCAGCACTTCGCGATGTGTGAGAATAGAAGCGTCTAGACCTTCAATATCGTCGCGTTCATGCACAAGGCTTCGCCACCATGCGGCTTTCAGATTGTTCTTCAATTCAACGCCGAGAGGCCCGAAATCATAAGCGCCTTGAATGCCGCCGTATATTTCGCCACTTTGAAAAACAAACCCTCGCCGCTTGCACAGTGACACAATCTGATCCATAGAATGCACGATAATTGCCCTAAATGACTAAACAGATGATGACTGAAGGAACGCCGCGACAGGGGGATATGACCCGATAAGTTTAGGGGCGCACATGCCCGACACTCTATACCATGACGAGCCATGAACGAACCATGAAAATGTTGATCGACAAAGACACGGGAGGACTCAAGAAATGACGGAATCAACTCTGAGGATAGACAAGCTGCCTATGGCATCACTTGTTTGTGGCGTGCTTGGCTTTTTGATCCCGGTCGTTGGGGCGCTCGGGGTAAGAACTCTCGGCGTAAGCGATGAGGATTTGGGAATCATTATCGGAATGATCGTAGCACAATCAGCAGGATTGCTGATAGCTCTGACTGGCTTGACTCTCGGGATCGTGGCCTTGCTTCGATTTCGTAAGCTTGGCAAACGATCGCAATTTCTGTTGAGCGCGCACGGCGCTGGCTTGAGCCTGTTGGCGTGCATCTATTTCATCAGATTGGCAATCATCGCGGGTAGCTTGCCGCAGATACACAATATCAGCACCGATATCGAGGATCCGCCAGTGTTCACCACCGCGCCCACGCTGCGCGCCGAATCTTCGAACCCGCTCGCCTACGACAGCGAGCGCATCGGCCCGTTGCAGCGCGAAGCCTATCCCGATCTGAAACCGCTCGTGATGGACATCTCACGCAGCGAGCTACACGGACGAGTGAAGCGGGCGCTCGAAGAGATGGGGCTAGAGGTGACTCGTGATGATCTGGCGGCAGGCGAGCTTGAGGCCGTTGACACGACCTTCTGGTACGGCTTCAAGGACGATCTTGTGGTGCGGCTGCGAGAAGTTGAAGGCGGCCGCGTGCGTATGGATGCCCGCAGCGTGTCCCGAGTGGGGAGGGGGGATCTCGCTGCGAATGCGAACCGCATTATGGAAGTCATGGAGCGAGTGCAATCCTCCTGATTGAAGTGCCTGCGTCAAGGAATTAGCGCTTCACTTAATGAAAAACGCGCCTATAATAGTCGTATGAGTGAAGCGATTGCATTCGATACGCACCGCTACGTCAAGCGTCTGATGGAAGGCGGATTTGACGAGCTGCAGGCGGAGACGCTTGCGGCGGAGCAAATCGCGTTTCTCAACGCCAACCTCGCCACGAAGTCTGACATCGCTAGGCTTGAGGCTGCCACGAAGTCTGACATCGCCAAGCTTGAGGCTGCCACGAAATCTGACATTGAATCTCTGCGGAAAGAAACGAAGTCTGACATCGCCAAGCTTGAGGCCGTCACGAAGTCTGGCATTGAATCTCTGCGGAAAGAAACGAAATCTGACATTGAATCTCTGCGGCAGGAAACGAAATCTGACATTGAATCTCTGCGGCAGGAAACCAAATCTGACATTGAATCTCTGCGGCAAGAGACCCTTGCGGGCATTGAAGGCTTGAGACTCGAAACGATTGCGAAAATTGAGGCGTCAAAAGGCAGTCTTGTGAAATGGATGCTTGGCGCCATGCTCGCGCAGACCACCATCATTCTCGCCTTTGTATCGATTGTTGTCATGCTGTTGATGCCGTCTACCTAAATCCGGCGAAAGACACTGAAGAATTCGCCATCGCGTGCGGGCCGGCCCTGTGGCCACCTTACCGCTTCCGTCTCACAACACGCGAGGCCGATCACCCACACGGACTGTAGCTGATCTCCCAACACGCTCGCCTTGCAATGTCCGTAGATTACGGGCATGAGCAACGATCAGTCCACACTCTTTCGAAGCGAAGCTCTGAAGTCCGCACGGCAGCGGCTTTGGGGAGAGTTGCTACTGCGCTCGCCACGCATCGCGCGCGTTGCCATTCCGCTCCTAGTGCTTGGCTTCATATTGCTCGGCGTGCTGCTGACGCGCGCTTCGTTCGTGCGTTCGGAGTCGGTGCACGGCTATATCTCGCCGCTCGGCGGTCAAGTGCGCGTGTTTGCCGAACAAGAAGGACGGGTGCTCGAAGTCATGGTCGAAGAAGGCGAACAAGTGACGACAAATCAAGTACTCGCAAGGCTTGTCAATCGACGCGCGATTGGCGAATCGCTTTACAGCGAGACCGAATATGCTGAGGAAACTCGCGCGCAAATCGCCTTGCTGGAAACCGAACTTGACAACGAGGTGAGGCGGCAGCAGCGAGAGTCCGACTGGTTCTCAGTTGAATCTACCTCGCTGTTGCGGCGTAAGAGCTTGCTTGTCGATCTCGTTGAGGTTGCAAATGAGCAGGCGCACCTGCGGGCAGATGCGTTTGCGCGCGGTGAAGCGCTCGCGCGCGCGGGCGCATTGCCGGAAGCCGATTTGGAAGTGCTGCGCGCGGATTATCTTTCCGCCCGTGCAGAAAACTTAAGCACCTCGCACACTCTTCTTGACCTCGAATCGAGGTTCGCCAAGCACCAAGCAGATGAGTCAGGGCTGTCCGCAACCCACTTTGCACGCCTATCGAACTTGAATCGGGAACTATCGAAGCTCAAGCAGCAGCTTGCGGACTTGCAAGGCATGAGCGACTACTTCGTGACCGCGCCTGTTGCCGGGCGCGTGCGCGGCGTGACCTATCTTGAGGGTGACCAGGTCAGGAGAGAGCGACCGCTCTTTAGCATTCTCGAAGAGGATGCTGGTGTGCGTGCCGTGTTGCTCGTGCCATCGCGCGCCATCGGATTTGTGCGCGAAGGGCAACGTGTCAAATTGCGCTATGACGCTTTTCCCTACCAGAAGTTCGGCTCCCACGATGGCGAGATCACAGAAGTCAGCCGCACTAGCTTTTCGGCTGGTGAATTGTCCGTGCCCTTTCCTGTCGCTGCTCCGGTGTATCGGGTGTACGTCAGGCCACACGAGTCGGAAATTCTCGCCGCTGGGGAGAGATGGGCGCTCTTGCCAGGCATGGTGCTGCAAGCCGAAATCCAACTTGAGAGCCGGTCACTTTGGCAATGGTTGACAGCGCCGCTCAGGAGCCTCGATCGATCATGACGCAGACAGCGAGACTCAGGTTCGGCTTCCGCGCCTCGGTGCCGATGCTCATGCAAAGCGAGGCTTCGGAGTGTGGCCTCGCCTGTTTAGCCATGATGCTTGGTTATCACGGTCAGCATCAAGACCTCGCGAGTTTGCGGCGCCAAGCGTCTGTATCCCTGCGTGGGTCAACGCTCGCGGACTTGATGGCGCTTGGCAATCGATTTGGCTTGGAGTCGCGCGCCGTGCGTTGTGAACCGGAGGACTTGGCGCAACTGCGGCATCCGGCTATTTTGCATTGGCAGTTCAATCACTTTGTGGTGCTTGTCAAAGTGAGCGCAAAGAGTGTACTCATTCACGACCCATCTCTTGGTGCGCGCCATATCTCATTCGAGGAGGTCTCGAGCAAATTCACCGGCGTCGCCCTAGAGCTGTGGCCTGGTCAAGGATTCGAGCGCTCAAGCCAAGTCGAGCGCCTGAAGCTGCGCGACTTTCTAGGACACATTCGAGGTCTTGGAAAAACTCTTGCGGGCCTCTTGTGCGTCTCTCTGGTCATTCAAGTCTGCGCCCTCGCCCTGCCGTTTTACATGCAGCTCATGGTGGACGAGGCCCTCGCACGTCAGGATGCGAATTTGGCAGTGGTGCTTGCGCTCGCCTTTGGTCTGCTGGTGCTTGTGTCGGTCGCCACCAACGCCTTGCGAAGTGTCATGATCCTCTTTGCTGGCAGCAGTTTGTCGTTTCATATGGCGGGCGCGCTTGTTCGTCACTTACTACATCTACCACTTGATTGGTTTCAGAAGCGACACCTTGGCGATGTGGTGTCGCGCTTTCGATCACTCGACCCTGTGCAGACGCTGTTTTCGCAGGGCGCGGTGACCGTTGTTGTCGATGGCGTGATGGCGGTGACCACAGGTGCGATGATGTTCCTGTACAGTCCGAGGCTCGCGTGGATCGTCTGCGCTGCAGTCTCTATTCTGTTTCTGTGCCGGCTGCTGTTGTATAGCCCGATTCGAGCGCGCACCATGGAGCTCATTCAAACGAGCGCGCTGCGCGACTCCCGCTTCATGGAAGTCGCGCGCGCCATCCAAGGCATCAAGGTGTTTGGCAAAGAGTCCGAGCGGCACGGCGCGTGGCTGCATACACAGGCGCAAGCGACCAATGCCGGCATCGCGTTAGGCCGCTTGGAGATCATCAACCAAACATTCGGCGGCGCGATATTCGGCATCGAGAACCTTCTTGTGATCTTTGTCGGTATCGGACTTGTGCTCGATGCGTCCTTTACCGTAGGCATGTTGTTCGCGTTCATGTCCTACAAGACTCAGTTCGCTGATCGCGTTGCAGCGCTGATCGAACAGATCTTCTCCATTCGCATGCTGTCCATCCACTTGGAGCGTTTGGGAGACATCGGTCTGACCGAGCCCGAAGTGAGTGCGCAGCTTGTTCAAGGCACGCACATCGAGGGCGCGATCCGCATGTCCAATGTGGCCTATGCCTATGGTGAACTCGACACGCAGGTGCTGCGCGATGTGTCGCTCGACATTGGCGCTGGGGAATTCATCGCCATTTTGGGCACCTCGGGCAGCGGAAAGACGACGCTCTTGAAACTCTGCATGGGGCTTCTTCGTCCCTCAAGCGGCAGCGTGCTTGTGGACGGCCGCTCACTCGATGTTACCAATGTGCGCTACGAGATGGCCGCGGTGATGCAGGACGATGGACTGCTTGCGGGAAGTATCGCCGACAACATCACATTCTTTGATCAGCGGCAGGATCTAGCGCGCGTGCGAGCGCACGCGGTCAGTCTCGGCATTGATGGCGACATCGCAGCCTTGCCGATGGGCTATGAATCCCTGATCGGTGACATGGGGTCGGTGCTGTCCATGGGTCAGCGGCAGCGCGTGCTGCTTGCGCGCGCGCTCTACAAGGCGCCGAAGCTGCTATTTCTCGATGAGCCGACGGCAAATCTTGACGAGGTGAGCGCGAGGCTCGTGCGCGAGCACATATCCTCGCTCAAGATGACGCGCGTCCTTGTCACGCACGATGAGGCCTTCGCGAGCATGGCAGATCGGTGCTTTGTGGTCGATGGCGGGTGTGTGCGAGAAGTTTTCCTCAAAACTTCAACAGCTGCGTCTCCAGCGTCCCTAGATCCACAACGCCAACCGCATTCAGTCCCGGCATGATGCCAGCGCATTCGCCTGGATTGAAGATAAGCTGGTGTCCAAGCCGCTCGTGGCGGTAGAGATGGGTGTGTCCGTGTAGTAAGAGCTCGTGATGCTCACGAGCGAACGCATCGAGCTCTAATGGATCATGCACCACAATGAGTTGTCGTTCGTGCCAATCAAGTTCGAGCGGCGGGTCGACGAAGTGAAATCCATGCCGAGCCACCGCCGCTTCGAGCGAATCCCGCTCAAGGTCGTTGTTGCCATAGACACCGAAGAGCGGTGCCTCAAGGCCGCTGAGCGCATCAAGCGTTTTTGCTTGGGTGATGTCGCCTGTGTGAATGACGCGATTGACACGCGCATCGTTGAAGAGATCAACGATGCGCCTGACATTCTTCAGGTTGTTGTGCGTGTCGCAGACGATACCGACGCGCAAATGTCAACTCCTCTTCGCTCAGGCGGCTTTCTCGAGAACGTGTATGCCGCAAGCGCTGCCGAGGCCGATGACATGCGTGAGGCCGAGGCGCGCGCCTTCGACTTGCCGGTCTCCGGCTTCGCCGCGCAGATGCGTTGACACTTCATAGACGTTAGCAATGCCGGTCGCGCCGAGCGGGTGCCCTTTCGATAGAAGTCCTCCAGATACATTCACTGGCACGCGGCCTCCCAAGGCGACTTCGCCCTCATCAATCATGCGGCCAGCTTCGCCGTCGCCGCACAGGCCAAGGTTCTCATAGTGCAGGATCTCCGCTGTGGCGAAGCAGTCGTGCAGTTCCACCAGATCAATATCTTGCGGGCCAACGCCGGCCATCTCATAGGCGTTTTTGGCCGCCATGCGCGTGCAGGTGTTGACATCCGGCATCACTAGGTCGCGCTCCTGATAGGCATCGGAGGTCAGTACGGATGCCCGCACCTTGACCGCGCGCGACATCAGACCAAGCTCGCGCACCTTTTCCTCGCTTGCCAGCACTGCCGCCGCAGAACCGTCCACGTTCACAGAGCACATGAGCTTGGTGTTGGGGTAGGAAATCATTTCGGCGTTCATAACTGTATCGAGCGGCGTCTCAATCTGGTACATGGCCTTTGCATTCATAGTCGAGTGCTGGTGGTTCTTCACGGACACCTTGGCGAACTGCTCGAAGGTGGTGCCGTACTTACGTGAGTGCTCCATGCCGGCTTCGGCGAACACCGTCGGCATGGTGCCAGAGCCAAGGAGTCCTTCCTTGGAGATGCCTTTGGCACCACCTGCGCCGCCAAGCAGACCCTTGCCCATTTGTTCGACGCCAACGGCGAGCGCGAGGTCGTAGAGGCCAGCCTTGATCGATGTCCAAGCCTCGCGGAACGCGGTGGCGCCGGTCGCGCAGGCATTGGCGCAGTTGACTACAGGAATGCCTGTTTGACCGATCTCGTGCAGGATTCTCTGTCCGACCATGGCATTGGCTTGGCCGAGATTGCCGCAGTAGAGGGCCTGTATGTCCTGAATGGTCAAGCCGCAGTCATCAAGGGCGAGCAGGGCGGCTTCCGCGCCAAGGCTCGGCACCGACCGCTCTGGAAAGCGGCCGAACTTGATCATGTCAACCCCGACAATATAGACATCACTCATAATGGTTCTCCTTGGTCATCTAGTGAATGGGTTCGAAGAAATAGGAAAGATAGGCATTGCCGTCCGAATCCTTGCGGCCAAGAGCGTCCTTGTAGACAACCTTGACCGGCATGTCAAATTTGATTTGATCTGGGTCGGCTTCGATGCCGATGAGATTGCCTTTCACCGTGCCGCCGCCGTCAAGGTCAACGATTGACGAGATGAACGGCACTTCAATACCGGGAAATGATCGCGTCACGATGGAATAGGAATAGAGCTTGCCCGTGTCGGCGAGCTTGATAGGTTGCATCTGGTTGCGCGCACCGCACTTGGAGCAGTGGTCGCGGGCGCCTAGGAATATGGCTCCGCAGTGCGCGCATCTGTGACCCTCCAAGTAGGGGTCGCCCGATTCTGGAATCTTGAGATAGCTCACTGCGGGGAGTGGTGCTGTGTCGGTCATGTGGATGCTCAGAATATCTGTTGAACGTGAAAGCATAGCAGTTTAGCCCCTTTGCGCACTATGACTGCGGAGATACGGCTATCATCTGTGTGCTAGTCCGTCAGCCGGTAAACGCATGAGAGCTCTTGTCGATCAGGTCATGGCCTCCACTTGGGCGCTTGAGGTGTTCGTCATCGTCACATTCACCCTCGTACTGCGCATGGGGCTGCGCTATCTCATGCGACATTTGAAGCGCCTCGCGATACGCTCCAAGAACGCTTGGGACGATGCGCTTGTCGAAGCGGCGCGGCTGCCGCTTGGCTGGCTGATTCTCGGTGTCGGCATCCTGTTCGCGCTCGATGTCGGATTGGCCACCACCAAATCGGATTTCGCCACTTACATCGGGCCGATGAGGCAGCTCTGGATCGTGGTCATGCTTGGCTGGTTTGCCGTTCGCCTGATCGGGCGTATGGAAGCACACTACATCGAGCGCATCAGTCAGAAAGCCGAAACCGAAGTAACTACTGCGCATGCCGTCGCCAAGCTTGTTCGAGCGTCTGCCGTCATCACGACCGTGATCATCGCCATGCAGACGCTTGGCTTCAGCGTCACCTCGATCCTCGCATTTGGCGGCGTCGGCGGCATCGTCGTTGGCTTTGCGGCGCGCGATCTTCTGGCCAATTTCTTCGGCGCAGCGGTGGTTTTCTTTGACCGGCCTTTTTCGGTTGGCGACTGGATTCGCTCGCCCGATTCGGAGATCGAGGGTACGGTCGAAGAGATTGGCTGGCGGGTCACGCGCGTGCGCACCTTCGATCAGCGTCCGCTCTATGTGCCGAACTCAAAGTTCACAAGCATCACTATTGAGAATCCTTCGAGAATGCGCAACCGTCGAATCTTTGAAACCATCGGCGTGCGCTACGACGACCTGCCGGTGGTGGCTGACATTCTTGAGGATGTGCGTGCCATGCTGCGCAGCCACCCTGATATTGACACGAATCAAACGCTTATGGTCAACCTCAATCAGTTTGGCGAATCTTCAGTCGATTTCTTTGTCTACACCTTCACCAAGACGGTCAAATGGGCCGAGTTCCACCTCATCAAAGAAGGTGTGCTCTTGAAAATCGCCGAAATCGTGACCGAGCACGGCGGCGAGATTGCGTTTCCGACGCGCATTGTGCATCTACAAGTGCCCCCGCAAGAGCCGACCGATGACTAATCGCGCCCGCTATCTCAATACGGGCGCGGTTGTGTTCACTGAGCAGCAGGTGATCAAGGCCATCGATCAGCTTGCCGTGCGGTTGAGCGCAAGACTCACCGGCCTAGAGCCAACAGTCATCTGCATGATGAATGGTGGACTCATGCTGAGCGCAGCCATCATAGGGCGCTTGGCCTTGCCCTTGCGTTTTGACTATATTCACCTGAGCCGTTACCGAGACGGCGCGCGCGGTGGGGACTTAGAGTGGCTCGTGCGCCCGAAGGCATCGGTGAAAGGGCGCATTGTGCTTTTGGTTGACGACATATGCGATGAGGGGCTGAGCCTCGCCGCAGCAAAGGACGCCGTACTCATGGCCGGTGCGAGCGAAGTCGTGACAGCGGTGCTAGTGCAAAGACGTGGCACATCTTCGATCGTAACGGCGGATTTTGCAGCGCTCGAATGCGGCCCGGGGTTTCTTATCGGCTGGGGTATGGACTATGAGGGGCTTGGCCGCAATTTGACAGACATTTGCAAACTCGATTTGAGCGAGGCCAATACATGAGCGCAATCGGCATCATTGGCGGCAGCGGCCTCAAGCGGCCGTCTGAACTTGAAACGAGCATAGAAGATCTTGCAACGCCTTTTGGGGAGGCATCCGGCCCTATTCATCAAGGCGTTATCGCCGGCCGAGAAGTCATCTTCTTGCCGCGTCACGGTGTTCCGCGACGATTCGCGCCTCACTCGGTCAATTACCGGGCCAATCTGTGGAAGCTCAAAGCCTGCAGCGTGCGCCAGGTGATCGCCTTGAGCTGTGTCGGGGCCATTCGTCCCGATCTTCATCCCGGCGACCTCGTAGTGCCGAACCAGCTCATCGACTACACCTACGGACGCAAGAACAGCCTTGATCTTGAGGATGATGCGCACACAGGGCACTTCGACTTCTCCGAACCATTCACGCTTCACCTTCGTGACATGCTGCTTTTCGCAGGACAAGGTGTTCAGTCGGGGCGGCTTGTGGATGCCGGCTGCTATGGCGTGACCCAAGGCCCGAGGTTCGAAACTGAGGCGGAAATCAGGCGGCTTGGCCGAGATGGCTGCGATATTGTCGGCATGACGCTGATGCCCGAAGCGTCGCTCGCCCGCGAACTCGGCCTCTCCTACGCGGCGTTGTGTCCTGTGGTGAACATGGCGGCAGGCTGCGGCGACGGCGCAGTCGATATCGAGGCGCTGCTTGCGCTCATGGCGGTATTCGAGCCAGAACTCCTAGCGGTTGTCAGGCGCATCTGTGAGACATTGACCATGCGTTCCGAGGTATGAGCTTATTCTACATAGGAATTGGCTTAAAAAGTATCGCTATATGCGACACTTCGTGACAATAAGTATTGCAAAACTCTTAAGCTAGGATTACTTTGACGCATTCTTGATGGAACGTAATTCAAGTGAGAACGAATAGGATTTCGGAGCACTCAACCCATGTCTATATCGTCGATAGTCAAGCACTTTGGCGATCATCTGTAGCACTGCTAGTGAATCAAATCCAAGGCTGCAGGGTGACGGGCGAAGCGGATTCCGGCGAAGTTGCGGTTGACATGGTGCGTCGCAACCCGCCAGACCTCGTCCTGATGGATGTTGCGCTGCCCGGCATTGGTGGCATCGAAGCAGTGAAGCGGATGCGCCGCAACGACAGCACGGTGAAGATCGTCATGCTGACCTCGGTGGCGGCCGAACCTTATCCATCGCGGGCGATGCAGGTGGGCGCGGATGGCTATTTGACGAAGCGATCAAGTGTTCGTGAACTCGATATGTGCATTCGCTCGGTGCTCTCAGGCCAGAGCTACATCTGCCCGGAAGTGGCCAATGCTATGGCCCTTTCAAGCTTGTCATCCGACCTTGAGTCTCCCTTTGAAGCGCTCTCTGTTCGCGAGTTACAGATCGCAACCCTCATCATGCACGGCCAGCGGGCGGCAGACATCGCCTTGCAATTGAACCTGAGTCCAAAGACCATCAATAGCTACCGATACCGAATTTTTGAGAAGCTGTCCGTTGACAGCGACGTAGAACTCGTTATCTTGGCAACTCAGAACGGACTCATGGAGTGGCTCTACGAAGCCTGACGAGGATTTGATCCAAGTAAACACGCGAGCTGCCAGCGATATTCTGGCACTGAACTCCTAAGCTCGGTGAGAAGCGCGGTGGGGAAAGTCATCGGCACCTTGCTCGGGCTGTTTGCGGGCGGCATCGTCGGCGCTGGCGCCGGGTTTCTTGCCGGCCATGTCTTTGATCTTGTGCGCGAGGCGCTCGCAAGGCGTGCGGGTCTTGGTCGTCAATCGCACACCCAAGAGGTGTTCTTTACCACGACCTTTGCGGTGATGGGGCATCTCGCGAAAGCTGACGGGCGTGTTTCCGAGTCCGAGATTCAAGCAGCAGAGCACGTCATGCGCGAAATGCGCTTGAATGAAGCCAAGCGTGTTGAGGCAAGAACACTCTTTCGGCAAGGCAAATCGCCGGGCTTTGATCTCGACGCCACGCTTGATGCCTTCAATGAAGCCTGCGGGCGACGATTGAATCTCAAGATGATGTTTCTGCAGATTCAGTTCTCGGCGGTGTGGGCCGATGGCGACTTCAGTCAGTCTGAGCGCGATGTGCTCGTGCGAATCGCGCAGCGGCTCGGAATTCCTGAGCATATGTTTCGTCAGATTGAGGCCATGGTAAGCGCCTTTGCGAGGCGTGCGAGCGGCGGCGCTCGACACGGCGCGGGAGCGAGCGAGGCGCAAGCACGGCGCAGCGAATTGCGCGAGGCCTATGCCATTCTCGGTGTCGATCCGAAGGATGATGACGATCAGATCAAGCGAGCCTACCGCAAGCTGATGAATCAGCATCACCCGGACAAGCTCGTCGCCAAGGGCCTGCCTGAAGAGATGATGGAAGTCGCCACCCGACGTGCGGCGGAGATTCAAAATGCTTATGAGCTGGTGAAACGTTCGCGCGGCGCTTGAGGCTTTTCTGGGCAGCCGCATGTATCGTGCTGCTGGCATAGACGGAAATTGAAGAAGTGACCGAGCGCAATCATGCACGCCCCGATGAGTGTGAGCAGCCTTTCCCAAGTATGACCGAGCATATCGTGGCCGAGAAAAGCTGCTGCGCCAAGCAAGAGCAGGCCTGCGCCGCCAATCATCATCAACCGGTAGCGCTTGTGCTTGCTGCAGCCCATCGTGAGGGCATAGGCGCTCACAGGCAAAACGGCGATCAGCATCCAAAGATGGAACACCTCGTCATCGAGTGACAGGGCAGCGATCAACGGCAGCATGACAGCGACTAACGGCATCGCCAGACAATGCAAGGCGCACAGCAGCGACAGGCTCATCGCCGCTTTGTCGGAGATTGCTTGCAGCGCTTTCATCGTGCGCATTCTACTTGGCTTGCCTCATTCGCACACAACGCCATCTCCATCACGGTCTGTCATGAACTCATAGGCTGCATGACCGCTTTTCACCGGCGCGATGCCATGCGCCTTTGCTTCGCCGCAGCTTACATATCCGTTGGCATTATCGTCATAGAGTGCGAGCGGGTCTGTCGCAGGCGGGCGTTTCGGAATTTCGGCATCGGGTACCACGATGTCTTCGTCACACCAGCCTTCTCTTGCGCCCCCTTCATAGGGTCGCCCGTATCCGGCTTCAATGATAACCTCCGCGAGGTCATCGCCTGCTGCTAGGTGTACGCGGGCGATGACCCGCCCGCCATACTTATCATTCTCGATCTCGGAAAGCATGACCGTTCGATCGAACAGCAACTCACGGACGAAGTCGCGGGCGGCAATCGCGAGGGCTTTCTCCTGTTCGCACTGCCCACGAAGTTCCGGTGTTTCCACGCCGCGCACGCGCACATTTCCAACGTGCTTTAGGTCCGGCCAGATTTCGGCGTTGACTTTCAAAGTGTCGCCGTCAATCACATTCTGTACCTCGGCGAGAATCGAAGTTTTCGCGAAACTCAATGGCGCTAGAACGAAAAGAGCGGCTATTCCAAGCGCTCTCAGCATCGTTTCCCTCTCCCATCATGTAACTTCCTGTAACGCGCCAAGGGTAGCGCGAACTCCGGGGTCGCGCAAACATCATTCAAATGAAGCAACCGCGTGAGTCCTCTTGGCCTGCGTTTACATCCCAGTCGAAAAACCGCCGTCCACATTGAGCGTTTGCCCTGTGATCCACCTCGCCGCTGGCGAGGACAAAAACAGCACCGCAGGCGCGATGTCTTCGGTTGCGCCGATGCGCTTCAGACCTTGGCGCGCGAAGGCATTTTTGGTGATCTGTGGCATGTGATCGAGCGCAAGCGCAGTCAGATTAGTGCGTGTGAATCCTGCGGCGATGGCATTGGCGCGAATGCCGAGCCCTCCCCAGCTCTGCCTCAAGGTCTTGACGAGCTGTACGAGCCCCGCCTTGGCGGGCCCATAGCCAGGCGTCCACTCGTTGCCAGAGTAGGAAGTCATTGAAGCGATGGCGATGATGCTCGCGCCGCCTTCAAAGTCAAAGTCGATACGATTCAAGGTTCTCGCCTCCACTGTGTGAGTTCAAGCCATAATAGTTGTTTGGATTCGACACGAGGTGGTCCATGGAAAACGAACTTCAATCCGTCCTCGACCTGCCGCCCGTCAGCCAAATCGGGTTTGTCGTCAAGGATCTCGAACAGGCGATCATCTTCTACACGCCGCTTTTTGGGGAATTCCGCACGCTCGATGCCTTCGATTTGGAATGGGAGTACCGGGGGCGGCCAGAAGTCAGTTCGATCAAGGTGGCGTTTGCGCAGAGCGGCGATGTGGAAATCGAACTCATTGAATGGGTGAGCGGGGAGACGCCGCACAAGGAGTTTCTTGAAGCCGGGCGCGAGGGCTTGCACCATGTCCGATTCTTGGTGGATGACATGGACGAGAAGATACGCTCAGCAAAAGCGTTCGGATATGCGCCTATCTGGCACAAGCGATTTGCCCCGGGCCTCGCTGCAGCCTATCTTGAGCGCGAAGGCGACCCCCTGCTGATTGAATTCTACGAAGCCAAATTTGGTTTTAGTTGACGATGGTGCGCATCCGCATCAATGATCTCGCGTGTCCGCGCTACACCGAAGCGCAGCTTGCCGCGCTCGAATTTGAAAAGTCGCTCGATGTTGTGCTTGATGCCGAGGCTATTCTTGAAGAGGCGAGTGCGTGCCTCAAGCTTGATGACTTCGGCCGCATGGACTTTGTGGCGCGGCTTGTGCTGCTGTGCGACGAATGGAACAACGACTCTGACCTCAACAACCTCGGAAAGTTCAATCTTAGAAACAAGCTGCTGCTGTACGCCAAGAACCGGCTGCTGATTCAAGAGACGCTGAAGCGTCATCCAGAAATTCACGAGGTCAAGATTGAGCGTCCCATCATCGTTGCCGGACTGCCGCGCTCAGGCACGACACATCTTTTGAATCTTCTAGCGGCGGATTCGCGCCTGCGTTCGCTGCCGCTATGGGAATCCTATGAGCCTGTGCCAACGCCTGGCGAGCGCACTTTGCCAGACGGCACTCACCCGCGCTATGCGCGCTGTGCTGAGGAGTGGGCACGAATGCAGCAGATGGTGCCATTGCTCGCCGCTGGGTACTCAAGTGCCCGCAGCATCTTGAGCAGCTTCGCGTACTCAAGAAGGTGTTTCCAGCGATATGCGCATGGTGAGGCGAATCTATGAGAAGGCTAGCCTGCCCATGACAGAGGCGGCGGCGCAAGAGATGCGTCGTTATGCAGAGCAGCATCCACGCGGCAAGCATGGGCAGATTGTGTACGATTTGAAGCAGGACTTCGGTGCCGACCCTACAGATGTACGCGGGAGGTTTGATTTTTACTTTCAGCGGTTTCCGGTGAGAGTTGAAGGCTAAACAGCCTTTGTTATGATGCCGAGGTCGAAGAACGGCGGCTCATCACGATGCACATGGATACCAACCTCGATTCTTGGCAGAACATCAGCGGCGGTCAGCATCGTGCGCATCTGACAACGAACTGGCAGGGTTTCAAGCACGCCTTCAGAGTGTCAGTCCTGATCGTCACAGCCTTGGTGTTGAGTGGCTGTGCGAGTCTTTCAGAATCCGAATGCTTGGCCGCGAATTGGGAGGTGCTTGGCGAATCTGATGGCCAGCAAGGGCGACCGCTGTCGCAAATAAACCGCTACCAAAAGGACTGTGCGCAATACGGCGTGGTGCCCGATGCAAAAGCCTATGCAACAGGGCGCGAGCGAGGTCTCGCGCACTATTGCACCGAGAGCAATGGCTATGAGGAAGCTCGCTTGGGCGCTGGGGATGCGGCTGTCTGCCCGCCCTCCCTGCAAGCAGACTTTCGCCGCGGATACGTTCTCGGACAAAGCGTTTATGCGACACATCATGTATTGATCACGACGGCAGACGGCATACGCAGTACGCGCGACGAGATCGAGGACTTGAAGTCGAACATTTCGCACAACAAGTCACGTATCGATGATGACAGTTTGAGTCAAGAGGACAAAGCGGCACTGAAACGACAGAACGATAATTCGTCAAGACGAATTCAGCGGCTTGAGGATGATCTCATCGTCTTGGCAGGGTCGGTGGCCTTGGCCATTGCGCAGTACAGCTCGGCTGTGCGCGCCGCGCGTGCGGCAGGGCACGATGAACCAATTGAATCGGAAATCATCTACGAACTCCAGCGCCTTGCGCGGTAGGCTGAGATCATATCTTCCGTGTCTCTCAAACGAGACGGCGACGTTTGAGTGCTGCATGAAGCGCTCGCAGGTGTCCGCGCTCAGACCTGCCCTACGGCAGCCGCGTCTCCCCCACCAAAAACCGATCAATCTCGCGCGCCGCTTCGCGACCCTCGTTGATCGCCCGCACCACAAGGGACTGTCCGCGCCTACAGTCGCCCGCTGCGAACACGCCTTCGATACTCGTGTGGTACTTCCCGTACTCAGCGGCATAGTTTGAGCGGTTGTCGTATTCGATGCCCAAGGGGTCGGAGACAGCGTGTTCGGGCCCGAGAAAGCCCATGGAGAGAAACACAAGATCGGCCCTCCATTCGCGTTCGCTGTCCGGCACATCCATAAACTTTCCATCCTTGAACTCGACATCGACGGTGCGTATGCCTTTCAATCGTCCATCCTTGCCTGCCACAAATGACTTGGACGAAATCGAATAGACGCGCGGATCCTGTCCGAACTTCTTTGCGCTCTCCTCGTGTCCATAGTCAACGCGGAAAATGCGCGGCCAAGTCGGCCAAGGGTTGTTGTGCGCACGCGCATCAGGCGGCTTGGGGAAAAGTTCAAAATTCGTCAGGCTGCGGCAGGACTGCCGCAGCGACGTGCCGATGCAGTCGGTGCCCGTGTCGCCGCCGCCGATGACGATGACATGCTTGTCCTTGGCAAGGATGGCGGGGGTCTTGCCTGCGAGTAGCGACTGCGTGTTCTCGGTCAGGAACTCCATCGCGAAGTGAACGCCGGGCAGTTCGCGTCCTTCAATCGGCAGGTCGCGCGGTACGGTCGCGCCGGTCGAAAGCAAAAGCGCGTCATGCTCGGATTGGAGCGCACGGACATCCACCGAACCATCGTTGCCATCCGCCACAGGCGCGCTGGTGACAAACTGCACGCCTTCGTCGCGCAAAAGATTCACGCGCCGTTCGACCACGCCTTTGTCGAGCTTCATGTTGGGAATGCCGTAGGTGAGCAGACCGCCGATGCGGTCAGCACGCTCATAGACAATGACATCATGCCCCGCCGAATTGAGCTGCGCCGCTGCCGCGAGGCCTGCCGGCCCGGAGCCGATAACGGCAACGGACTTGCCGGTGCGATGCGGCGGCGGCTGTGGCGTCACCCAGCCTTCATCGAAGCCGCGGTCGATGATCGCCATCTCAATATTCTTGATGGTCACCGCCGGGTCGGTGATGCCGAGCACGCAGGCGCCTTCGCACGGGGCCGGACACACGCGCCCGGTGAATTCAGGGAAGTTGTTGGTTTTGTGTAGTCGGTCTAGAGCCTCGCGCCAGCGTCCTTGATAGACGAGGTCGTTCCATTCAGGAATCAAGTTGTCGATAGGGCAGCCGTCTTCGGACTGGCAAAACGGCACGCCGCAATCCATGCACCTCGCGCCTTGGGTGGCGAGCCTTGACTCGTCGTGCGGCGTGTAGATTTCATCAAAGTCGAGCAGTCGGTTGGCGGCATCTCGATACGGCGCAGCCTCGCGCGCGAATTCTTTGAATCCAGTGGTCTTTCCCATGACGTTGCCAGTTCCTTCCCTAGGCTTCGGCGAGCACGGAAGCCTGCTTAGCTCGCTCGGCGAGCACGCGCTTATAGTCCGTTGGCATGACCTTGACGAATTGCGAAAGCGACCGCTTCTGGTCGGCAAGTATTCTTTGTGCGACCTCAGATCCCGTATAGGTTTGGTGCTGCGTGATGAGGTTCATCAGCCACATCTCTTCGTTGTTGTCTTCAATGCGCTCAAGCTCGACCATTTCCATGTTGCAGCGGCGCGGAAAAACACCGTTCGGATCGAACAGATAGGCGATGCCGCCCGACATGCCAGCGGCAAAATTAACGCCTGTTTCGCCGAGGATGACCACGCGGCCGCCGGTCATGTACTCGCATCCGTGGTCGCCGATGCCTTCAATGACCGCCGTTGCGCCACTGTTGCGCACGCAAAAGCGCTCGGCGGCGATGCCGCGGAAAAAGCACTCACCGGAAGTCGCGCCATAGAGCACGACATTGCCGATTAGCACATGCTCTTCGGCTTTGAACTGCGAGACCTTGGGGGGATAGATGATGATGCGTCCGCCAGAGAGACCCTTGCCGACGTAGTCGTTGGCGTCGCCTTCCACTTCGAGCGTCACGCCTTTGGCGAGCCACGCGCCGAAGCTCTGCCCGGCACTGCCTGTGAACTTGAAATGAATGCTGTCGTCGGGCAGCATCTCGGCGCCGACTTCGCGAATAATTCGGTTGGAGAGCATGCCGCCGACCACGCGGTTCGTGTTCTTGATAGGCAGCTGCTCGCGCACTTTCGCACCGGAGGTGAGCGCTGGTTCCGCAAGCCGCATCAGTTCATTGTCGAGCGCGAGATCAAGATCGTGATTCTGCTCGTGTTGGCAATAGACGCCGAGGCAATCCGGCGGCTCAGGTGCGGGAGTCAGGAGCAGCGACAAGTCCACATCCTTGGCTTTCCAATGGTCGGCCTGCGGCGCGGCTTTGAGCGCATCAACGCGCCCAATCATGTCGTTGACCGTCCTGAATCCAAGCTCGGCCATGATCAGCCGCAGTTCCTTCGCCACCATGAAGAAGTAGTTGACGACATGCTCAGGCGCGCCCGCGAACTTGGTGCGAAGCTGCGGGTCTTGCGTGGCGATGCCGACAGGGCAGGTGTTGAGATGACACTTGCGCATCATGATGCAGCCAAGGGCGATCAAAGGCGCGGTGGCAAAGCCAAATTCCTCGGCGCCGAGCAATGCGGCGACCGCCACGTCGCGCCCGGTCTTGAGCTGTCCGTCGGTCTGCAGCACCACGCGCGAGCGCAGATTGTTCATCACCAAGGTCTGGTGCGTCTCGCTGATGCCAAGTTCCCAAGGCACGCCTGCGTGCTTAATTGAAGTGAGCGGCGATGCCCCTGTGCCGCCTGTGTCGCCTGCGATGACGAGATGATCCGAGCGCGCCTTGGTGACGCCTGCTGCGACCGTACCAACGCCAATTTCCGCGCCGAGCTTGACGCTGATGCGCGCTTTCGGGTTGGCGTTCTTGAGATCATGGATAAGCTGCGCCATGTCCTCGATCGAATAGATGTCGTGGTGCGGCGGCGGGCTAATGAGGCCGACACCGGGCGTCGAGTGACGAATGCGGGCAATGTAGTCATCGACCTTGCGGCCTGGCAGTTCGCCGCCTTCGCCGGGCTTCGCGCCTTGTACGATCTTGATCTGCAATTCGTCGGAATTGCTGAGATAGTTGATGGTGACGCCGAAGCGGCCACTCGCCACCTGCTTGATGGCGGAGCGCTTGGAGTCGCCGCCCGCAAGCGCAGTGAAGCGATTCGGATCTTCGCCGCCTTCGCCGGTGTTTGACTTGCCGCCGATGCGGTTCATGGCGAGCGCGAGCGTCTCGTGCGCCTCCTGCGA
This sequence comes from Pseudomonadales bacterium, assembly GCA_028283025.1. Classification (GTDB taxonomy): domain Bacteria; phylum Pseudomonadota; class Gammaproteobacteria; order Pseudomonadales; family Azotimanducaceae; genus Azotimanducus. The sequence goes on from JAPYNO010000080.1 coordinate 22,019, forward strand.
AATCGACCCGAAGCTCATGGCGCCTGTGGCGAAGCGCTTGACGATGTCTGCTGCGCTCTCGACTTCTTCAATAGGCACAGGCTCGTCGACCGGCGTGAATTCGAGCAGGCCGCGCAGCGTCGCCTTGCGCGTGTTCTCTTCATTGACTTGGCGTGCGAAGTGCCAGTACGCATCCTCCGAATTTGTACGCGCCGCGACTTGCAAATGGCCGATGCTTGCCGGATCCCACATATGTTGATCGCCGCCCGCGCGCCAATGAAAGTCGCCCGGGTTCGGCAGTTCCTTGATACGGCGCTCACCGTTATTGGGATAGCCGATGTCGTGGCGGCGCTCCATCTCGGTCGCGAGTACGCCAAAGCCGACACCCTCGACGCGGCTCGCAGTGCCCGCGAAGCAGCGGTCAACGAGTTCCGAACCGAGTCCCACCGCCTCGAATATCTGCGCGCCCTTGTAGGACTGCAAAGTGGAA
>JAPYNO010000081.1 GCA_028283025.1 Pseudomonadales bacterium
TGTTTCATGTCTGTGCCTTTCAAAGCGAGTGGGCACCGTGAATAATACAGCATCATCCCAAAAGAAAGTCAGCAAGCAAGAATAAAATGGTCGGAGTGAGTGGATTCGAACCACCGGCCCCTGCCTCCCGAAGGCAGTGCTCTACCAGGCTGAGCTACACTCCGATGTAGTAAAACGGCGTATTAGTTTGATGCAGAAATAGTTGACGCAGCACTAGCCCCGTCGTGTCAAGTTGAACTTGACGAGGCCGAGCAGTGCGTCGCGAAAGGCATTGTCTGGCAGCGTCATCGCAGAGTCAATTGCTTTTTGCGAGTATTGCCGAGCTTTCGCGCAAGTGTAGTCAAGGCCGCCGCTGCGCTTGACAGCCTCTTGGACGCGCTCGAACAGACTCGCATTGCGTCTTGAGAAGGCGTCTCGAATCGTCTCCACATCGCACGCCGAACCGCTCTCGAGCGCGTGAATCGCCGGCAGCGTAAGCTTGCCTTCCAAGAGGTCGTTGCCCGGCTCCTTGCCCATGTGCGCCAGGTGACCTTGATAGTCGAGCAGATCATCAATGAGCTGATACGAGATGCCGAAATTAAGGCCAAAATGCTTTGCGCTAAGCGCAGCGTGGTTCTCTGCCTTCGCAAGCATTGCGGCGGTCGATGCGGCGACTTCAAAGAGCGATGCTGTCTTGGCTGAAATGACTTTCATATAGGCTGCTTCATCTTGATTCGTGCTGCCGATGGCCGCGAGCTGAGCGACTTCCCCTTCCGATATCTTCGTGGTCGCGCGTGCGAGCTGGCTTAATATCTGAAAAGATTGAAGTTCGATCATGAGATCGAATGCGCGCGAGAACAGTACGTCACCAACGAGCACGCTCGCCGCGCCTCCCCAGCGAAAAAACGCCGTTTCATGCCCGCGCCGAGTGGGCGAAATGTCCACCACATCGTCATGCAGCAAGGTGGCGGTATGCAAGAACTCGATGACCACAGCGAGCTTTGCGGGCAACTTTCCGGAGAGCCCAAGGCAGCGCGCCATGAGCAGCACGAGCAGTGGGCGAAGGCGTTTGCCACCACCGCCAATGATGTGTGTGCTGATGGTTTCGACAAGCGGCACATGCGAACTCATTTGGCGCTTGATCTCCTGATCGACGAGACCGAACTCCTCAGTGACGAGATGACGTAAATCCTTCAGGCTTGTCTTGGCCACCGCTTGCCGGTCTTGTTGCAGTTCTGCGACAGCCACGGCCTGTTCTATGGGCACTGGTGGGGCAACATCGACAGGCGTAAGTGCGTCAAGCGAAGTGCGAGATGGCTGTCAATTGTCAGGATAATTGTCAGAATAATTGTCACAATGTCTGATTCGCGGTTAAAATGCGCATCCTTGAGCAGGGCATTGTAATACAGGCACTCTGCCTTGCATCCTTAAGAAAAGACTTCAGATTTTAGAGAATTCATAGCGGAGAAACCGATTGTTCGCAGTCATTGAAAGTGGAGGCAAGCAGCACCGTGTCGCTGAGGGCGACGTTGTAAAGCTTGAGAAATTGAACCTTGCCGATGACGGCTCGGCGCCTGTGCCCGGCAGTTCAGTGCGTTTTGATCACATCCTGATGATGTCGAACGAGGGACAGGTTCTCGCGGGTACGCCGCATGTCAAAGGCGGCGTGGTTGAGGGCGAACTAGTTTCTGAAGGGCGCGGCAAGAAGGTGCGCATCATCAAGTTTAAGCGTCGCAAGAATTATCTGCGCCGCCAAGGGCATCGTCAATCCTACAGTGAAGTACGCATTACCAAGATTGAGATGCCTACAGCAAGCACTTAATTCAAAAAGAGGACAGTAGACATGGCACACAAGAAAGCGGGCGGCAAGACCAAGAACGGACGCGACTCAGAGTCAAAGCGACTTGGTATCAAGCGTTATGGCGGGCAGCAGGTCAATGCTGGAGAAATACTCGTGCGTCAACGCGGCACCAAGTTTCACGCTGGAGACGATGTTGGTATGGGGCGCGACCATACGCTGTTTGCCAAGGTGCCCGGATTGGTCCGCTTTGATGTCAAGGGGCCGCACCAGCGCAGAACTGTCAGCATTGTCTCTGCAAGTTAGTGCGCTTTGTCGACGAAGCGATCATAGAAGTCTCTGCTGGCTCCGGCGGGCACGGCTGCTTAAGCTTTCGGCGCGAAAAATTTGTTGAACGGGGCGGTCCCGATGGTGGCGATGGTGGTGACGGCGGCGATGTGTACCTTGTCGCCTGCAATGCCCTCAATACCTTGGTGGACTTCCGCTATTCGCCGAACTTTGCCGCAGCCAACGGCGAATCCGGCGCGGGTCGGCAGAGGACAGGCGCGAGCGGCGATGACCTGCTTATTCCTGTGCCCTGCGGCACTCGGGTGAGCGACGAGGATACAAGTGAAGCGATTGGCGACCTGACTGAAGACGAGGCTCGCTTACTCGTTGCGACAGGCGGTCGGCACGGATTCGGCAACACGCGCTTCAAGTCAAGCACCAACCGCGCGCCGCGGCGCACGACACGCGGCAAATCGGGTGAGACGCGCCGGCTGCGCTTGGAATTGTGCTTGATGGCCGATGCTGGACTGCTCGGCGCGCCCAACGCCGGCAAATCCTCGCTGCTTGCACATGTCAGCGACGCGCGTCCCAAGGTCGCCGATTATCCATTTACAACACTTGAGCCATGCCTCGGCGTTGTGCGGCTCGATCACGCCAGGAGCTTTGTGATCGCGGATATTCCTGGATTGATCGAAGGCTCGCATCAAGGCGCTGGCCTCGGCCTCAAATTTCTCCGGCACCTTTCGCGCACGCGCATGCTGCTGCATTTGGTGGATGTTTTTGACAACCCTTTGAGCCGGATTGATGCCATTGAAAACGAGCTCATGGCGTATAGCGAGGATTTTCGCGAAGTGCCGATCTGGCTTGTGTTCAATAAGATAGACCTCTTAGGCGATGCGATGCGCACCGAATTCGCTGAGCTTGCACAGCAAGCATTCCCTGCAAGACGTTTGTTTTTTATCTCCGCAGTGAGCGGAGAAGGCGTCTCCAAGCTCATGTTCGCCTTGGGCGAAGCCCTAGAGCAGGAGGCAGCGCTCGATGGACACTGAGCGTTCAATACGCGATCGGCTCAAAAAAGCCAAGCTGATCGTCGTCAAGCTCGGCAGCGCTATTCTCACTGATACGCGCGGCGCGCTTGAGGAGGAGCGTATCGCGAACATTGCAGCATCGATTGACGGTCTTCGAACGCAGGGTGTAGAGACTGTGCTCGTCACCTCAGGTGCTGTCGCCGCAGGCGTTGGCTGCCTTGGCCTCGGCGAACGTCCGCACGCTATTCATCAGGTGCAGGCCACGGCCGCTGTCGGCCAAACGCGGCTCATTGACACCTATGAATCCGCGTTTGGTGAGCTTGGTGTCCACATCGCGCTCGTACTGCTCACTCACGATGACGTGGCGAGTCGCGAGCGCTATTTGAATGCGCGCTCTACCTTGCGCACACTGCTTGAAATGGGCGTATTGCCTGTGGTCAATGAGAATGACACAGTGGCGACCGACGAGCTGCGCTTCGGCGACAATGATGTGCTTGCGGGGCTCGTCACCAACCTCTTGGACGCCGATGCGCTGATCATGCTGACCGATCAGCCCGGCCTCTTTGATCGAGACCCGCGCGTCCATGATGATGCGCGCCTGCTGCGTTTTGAATGGGCACACGAGCACGGCCTCAACGCGCTCTTGCAAGACACGCCACCGGGCCCGTTTGGCCGTGGCGGCATTGCCTCGAAGGTGGCTGCCGCAAGGCTTGCCGCAAGATCAGGGGCGTGTACGTTCATTTGTGACGGCCGCACGAAAAATCCGCTCGACTGCTTGCATAGCCCCAAGGCGGGGGGCACCTTGATTGCCGCTAAGACGACGCCGCTTGTGGCGCGCAAGCGCTGGATTGCTGATCAGTCGAGTCCCAAAGGTGAGTTGGTGCTTGATGCCGGGGCAGTGAAGGCGGTAAGAGAGGCCGGTGGCAGTCTCTTGCCGGTGGGTGTACGGGATTGCCGAGGGCGGTTTGGCCGTGGCGACCTTGTCAATTGTGTGGATGCCCACGGGCAGCTTGTTGCCAAGTGCCTCGTCAATTATTCGAGCGAGGAGGCGAAGAAGATCCTCGGCGCGGCGAGCTCGAAGATCGAATCACTGCTTGGGTACGTCTCGGAGCCTGAGCTTGCGCACCGGGACAATCTGGTGCCCACCACGGACGAGCGCGCTAGGAAATCGCCTTGACGCGACGTACTAGCCTCGATTTCAGGCGTGCGACGGTGTTTTTGTGAAAGATGCCTTTGGTTGCGGCGCGGTCAAGTTCGGACTCGGCTGCGCGCAGCGTTGATTGCGCCGCTTCTGCATCCCCGGCTGTCACAGCGCTGGCAACTCGTTTGACATAGGTCCGCACACGCGACCGGTGCGCCATGTTGCGCTGGCGGCGGCCTTCATTCTGGCGAGCCCGCTTTGCGGCTGAAGGAGAATTGGCCAAGGCTTGACACCGGAGAAAAAACAACGCATTGTGCTTGCGCCGCTCGCAAGTGTCAATCGCTGCTGTGGAAATCACACTTGACGCTTGGCGGACTTGACTACATTTGAACAGCATCACGAAGCATGAGGAGTGAGAGAGAGGTATGAGCGCACTTGAGGAAAGCGGACTCAAGAAAGCGGAAAAGCGGGCGCTTGAGAGACGGCGCGAGCCGCCGAGCGAGCGTCACGACATATTGAGCGTGCGTATTGAGGATGATGCAAGCCTGCAATCAGCCTATATGCCTTTTGTTACAGGTGGGGGACTGTTTATTCCGGCCGAGGGCGAATTTAATCTTGGCGACGAAGTGTTTGTCATGCTCGAGCTCTCAGACATCAAAGAGCCGTTGCCGGTGGCAGGCAAGGTGATCTGGGTGACGCCGGAGAACGCTAATCGGGAATGGATGCGCGGCATCGGCCTGCAGTTTAGTCACGAAGACAAGGTCGTCAAGGATTTAATCGAATCACGGCTCGCGCTCGGCGACTTTGTGGAGAATCCAAGTCTCAGTATCTAATTAGCTTGAAAAAGAATTTTTCCTCACCTAGGGAGCGCAATAGACCTATGAGTCAATCGACATCAAATTTTGCCTACGCGATGCCAGCATCGATCACCGACACTGTCTCGTTGTTGTCGCAGGCATCAAGTAACGGAGTGCGCTGCCAAGTGCTCGCAGGCGGCACAGACCTGCTCGTGCAGTTGCGATCAGTGGATCCTGACCCGCGCACGATTGTGGATATCAAATCGGTGCCAGAAGTGAGCCGTGTGGAGGTTTCCAACTCCGAGCGTGGTGTGTTTATTGGCGGCGCGGTCTCCGCGGCTACCATGACGCACCATGAAGGCTTGAAGGCGATCTTGCCCGGCTTGGTCGAGGCCGCGTATCTGATTGGCTCGACACAGATTCAAGGGCGTGCAACGCTTGTTGGCAACCTGTGCAATGCATCGCCTGCCGGTGACACGATCCCGGCCTTAATCACCAATCAGGCGGTCTGCGAGATCCACGGACCGCGGGGCGCGCGTTCACTGCCAGTCGAGGACTTTGTCGTCGGTGTGCAAAAAAACGCACTCGAAGCTGGCGAATTCGTTGTTGGCGTGCGTATGCCGCATCCGAGTGCTCGCACTGCCGATGCGTACCTGCGCTTTATTCCGCGCACAGAAATGGACATCGCGGTTGCGAGCGCGGGCGTGAGTGTCACGCTTGATGATGCAGGCGTGTGTAGCGCCGCACGTGTTGCGATTGGCGCGGTCGCGCCGACCGCATTGCTCGTGCCAGATGCGGCCGATGCGCTTGTCGGCAGCACGCTCGATGAAGCGAGCCTCGCTGCCGCTGGCCGTGCGTGTACGGCAGCTTCGAGTCCGATTAGCGACAAGCGCGGTACGGCGGCGTATCGCAGGAAGGTCGTTGCGGTGCTTTGCGAGCGCGCCGCGGCGAGTGCCGCAGAACGCGCCCGTGCCCGCTAAGCACGTCAAATCGAACTATCACACACGCATAGACGCACATAGACACAAAAGGAACGAACCCCATGGCCAAGACACACGTCTCCACCTGCATCAATGGACAGGACGCCGAGTTTCTCTGCTCGCCGGAGCAAACCCTGCTTGAAGTATTGCGCGACACATTGCATCTCACTGGCACCAAGGAAGGCTGCGCAACTGGCGATTGCGGCGCTTGTTCGGTGCTGCTCGATGGCACACTTGTCTGCGCGTGCTTAATGCTCGCCGCAGAAGCCGAAGGTCACGACGTGACGACCATTGAAGGCATCGCATCAGGCAACGACCTGCATCCATTGCAGCAGAAGTTTCTTGATCACGCAGCGCTGCAGTGTGGCGTGTGTACGCCAGGCTTTATCGTTGCAAGCAAGGCGCTGCTTGATGAAGATCCGGACCCTGATGAAGAGAGCATCCGCTACTGGCTTGCTGGCAATCTTTGCCGCTGTACCGGCTACGACAAGATTGTGCGCGCAGTTCAAGACGCCGCCGCGGAGCTTCGCTCTTAGATTCGACCATGTATCTCATCACACGCCCTGCTACCACTCCCGAAGGACCCTCATTATGACCGACGCAGCTCAATTCAAGTATGTTGGCACCCGACCCGTTCGCCCAGACGGCGTTGACAAGGTCACTGGCCGCGCCGCCTTTGGCGCCGACTTCACCCTCCCTGGCATGTTGCACGGACTTATTTTGCGGAGTCCCCATGCGCATGCTCGCATCAAATCGGTTGATCTCTCCGCTGCGCTTGAGATTGACGGCGTGTTTGCCGCCATCAGTAGCGCCGATTTTCCAGAAGTCACTGATAGCGGAGATATGGGCGGCGAAGGTGGCGGCAGCATCAAAGACCTCTCGGATAACTGCATGGCGCGCGGCAAAGCCCTTTATCACGGTCATGCAGTGGCGGCTGTCGCGGCCACATCGCTCGCCAAGGCGCGTCAAGCGCTCGCAGCAATCAAGGTCGATTATGAAGCGTTGGCGCCGGTGATGGATCTTGATGCAGCCCTAGCTGGCGATGCGCCGCTTCTCAACGAAGAGATGATGACGCAAGGCTTGGCTGAACCTGCGACCAAGCCGAGCAATATTGCCTCACGCATGGTGATGGGGCGTGGTGATGTCGCAAAGGGCTTTGAAGAAGCCGATGTTGTGCTTGAAGAGACCTATCGCACGCCGACAGTGCATCAGGGCTACATCGAGCCGCACGCATGCCTTGCCACCGTCAACGAAGGCGGGCAATCGACCATCTGGTGCTGCACGCAAGGCGCGTTTGAGGTGCGCAGCTACTCTGCAGCCGTCTGCGGCATGAGCATCGGCAGCATTCGCGTGATTCCGAGTGAGATTGGTGGCGGATTCGGCGGCAAGACAACCGTCTACCTTGAGCCGGTGGCGCTGATGCTGTCGAAAACGGCAGGGCGCCCGGTGAAGATGACCATGTCGCGCGAGGAGGTGTTTCGCGCGACCGGGCCGGCTTCAGCGGCTCGTTCGACAATCAAGATTGGCGCTAAGCGCGATGGGACGATTACGGCGATGTCCGCGCGCATACACTACGAAGCGGGCGCCTATCCGGGTGGGCCTGTGCCAATGGGCTGCATGAGCGTGTTTTCTGCCTACAACGTGCCAAATCTTGCTATGGAAGGGTTCGATGTGCTGGTCAACAAGCCGAAAGTCGCGGCCTATCGAGCGCCCGGCGCACCCCAGGCCATGTTCGCCTCTGAGTGCATCATCACGGAGCTTGCCAAAGCGCTCGCTATAGATCCAATCGAGCTTCGACTGAAGAATGCCGCCGACGAGGGCGATGCAGCACCTTACGGTCCGACATGGGGGCCGATTGGTTTGAAAGCGTGCCTTGAAGCCGCCAAGGCGCATCCCAACTATCAGACTGCGCTGCAAGAAGGACAGGGCAGGGGGCTTGCCGTTGGCTTCTGGTTCAATATTGGCTTCCAATCGTCGGCGGAGGTACACGTCAACGAGGACGGAACTGTCACCGTCATTGAAGGCAACCCGGATATCGGCGGGTCGCGGGCCTCCATGGCCATCATGGCTGCCGAGGAGCTCGGTATTCCTTACGAGAATATCCGCGTGCAGATCGCAGACACAGAAAACGCTGGCTACACCATGGTCACGGGCGGAAGTCGCACGACTTTTGCGACAGGCATGGCGGTTGTTGAGGCCGCGCGCGATGTCATCGGTCAAGCGAAGGCGCGCGTTGCCAAGCTTTGGCAGGTGGATGCCGACATGGTCGAATGGCGCGATGGGCAAGCGCTGCCGAAGCCCGGCATGAATGTCGAGCAGGAACCGATGAGCTTTGCTGAAATTGCTGCGAAGACCGCTCCGTCCGGACCATTGCTCGGCAAGGCGTCGCTGAATGCGCGTGGTGCCGGGCCGGGATTCTCGGTCAATTTCTGCGATGTCGAAGTGGACCGGCGTACCGGCAAAGTCGATGTGCTCAAGTTCACGGCGATTCAGGATGCTGGGCGTGCCATTCATCCGGGTTACGTCGAAGGGCAATTGCAGGGCGGCGCGGTGCAAGGCATTGGGTGGGCGCTCAATGAAGAATACGTCTACGATGCCGACGGCGTACAGCAGAATGCCGGGTTCCTTGATTACCGTGTGCCAGTGGCATCCGACTTGCCGATGATTGACACTGTCATCATTGAGGTGCCGAATGATGCGCACCCATATGGCGTGCGCGGGGTTGGCGAGACACCCATTGTGGCGCCTCTCGCAGCCACTGCCAATGCTGTTGCTGAGGCGACCGGCGTGCGAATTCGCACGCTGCCGCTTTCGCCCCCGAACGTGCTTGCGGCACTTGATGCGGCGTAAGGTGAAGTGACATCTGATGATTCGTGTCGTGCTGCCAGATTTCTTGCAGGCACATACGGGCAGGGCGCGCGAGCTTGAGGTCAGTGCGCGCAGCTTCTCCGAACTGATCGCAGGCTTCGAGCGCGATTCACCAGGCTTCGCGGATTTGGTTGACAAGAAGGCAACCGCCGTGATCGATGGTGAAATCGTGCCCGACCCGATGTTCGAGAACTTAGCAGAGCACAGCGAGGTGTGTTTCCTGCCGAAACTCAGTGCGGGGTAGTGGCAGCGTGGGCATCTGGCCTGCAAGCCCGCACATCAGATGCGCATGCCGAGTGCGGGCTCAGAAACATTTCGGAACTTTCCTCCTCAAGGAAAGGATATAATTCACTGTATCCATTCGCTTTGAAAGGCACAGACATGGC
>JAPYNO010000082.1 GCA_028283025.1 Pseudomonadales bacterium
GTACAAAATCGACTTCCACGGCCTCAAGCCGGAGCATCACTATGCAGTGGTGATTTACAGCCCGGATGCTGACTACGGTATTTCCAAGCCTTTTTACCGTCAGTGCTTCTGGACGGACAAGGACCCGAAGGACTGCCCTCCAGACGCTCGGAAGAACTACCATGGTGTTCCTCAGTGCTGAGGAAGCGCACTACTGGTGCAAGTGGGACAGTCTGCCGAGCATTCCCGCGGGATAGGCTATTTCACGGTGCTTGATTAACGAGTTCGTTCACCGTATCAGTTCACCGGATTAACGGCGTGCTGCCTGCTGCCACGATAGCCCCGACAAGGCATAATGGCGCTCTGATGTTCTTCAAACTCAGCGGCTCGACGATAAGCGCGAAGAATACTCCGGCCTATCTAGAAGGGCTGCTAATGGCAGCCCTTCGCACATTGTATTGGGAGAACCTTGTTCTAAATGGAATACGTGTACGATTTTCTTTTGTTCGCCGCCAAGGCGATTATCGTGGTGGTCGCCCTGATGGCTGTTGCTGGCTATGCGGCCTCTGCGCGCATGCAGCGGCACTATGGGCATCGCAAGGGCCACTTGGAAGTCTCGCGTCTCAACGCTGAATTTGACGACTTCGAAAGCACTTTGCGCATGGCGGCTGGCGCTGTGAGCCAAAAGGGCATGCGTCAGGCCAAGAAGCAGAGAAAACGTGACGAAAAGCAGAAGGACAAGGAACGCAGCGACTCCGCCAAGGCCCGCCGCCGCATGTATGTGATCGACTTTGATGGTGATATCGCAGCATCTCGAGTGACTAAACTGCGCCGAGAGATCACCGCGCTGCTGACCGGATTGACCGAGGAAGATGAAGTTGTGGTGCGCGTGGAGAGCACAGGCGGAACGGTGCATGGCTATGGCCTCGCGGCATCACAATTGAAGCGCGTGCGCGATTCGGGCGCCAAGCTCATCATTGCTGTGGACAAGGTGGCTGCAAGCGGCGGCTATCTGATGGCGTCGGTCGCAACGCATCTCATTGCCGCGCCATTCGCCGTGCTCGGCTCAATCGGCGTGGTCGTGGAAATGCCGAACTTGAACCGTCTGCTGAAGAAGCACGATGTCGATTATGAGGTGATCACTGCGGGCAAGCACAAGCGCACGCTGACGCTCTTTGGCGAAAACAAGCCTGAGCATCGGCGCAAAGTCCAGCAGGAGATCGATGATGTACACGCGCTTTTCGGGCAGTTCCTGACTGAGAACAGGCCGCAGGTGCCGCTTGATGAAGTCGCCACTGGCGAGACTTGGTTTGGGACGCGCGCGCTTGACTTGAAGCTCGTCGATGAACTGGTGACGAGCGATGAATATCTGCTGCGCGCGCGCACCGAAGCAGATATATTCGAGGTCAAGTGGGTCGATGACCGCACACCCATGGCGCGCTTGATGGAGCAGTTCGGTCAAGCTGCGGCGCAGTTCATGTCACGTTTTCATTGACATTGATTGGGGGGATTCCGTCAATTCGCTTCCGATTGAGTATTGCCATCGCTGATCGGATTGCTCAGCACACCACCGAGGTTTTCGGAACTGCTGTTTTTGTCCTGACCATTCCTGCCGCACTGACCGGTTTTATCGTCGAATACCTTGACCCCGATCCAGCGTCCGCAATCGATCTTTGCGTATCCCCTAATCACTGAACCACGCACCACCGCAGTTCCAAACACCTCCGCATATTCAGAAACATGAGTATTTGCCCCCTCAACCTTCGCATCTCCGTAAACCTTTGCTCTGGAATCGTCAACGCGGGCTTTATTCAGAATTTTTGCATTTCCATACACTTCCCCTCCCACGACCATGGCATTGATCACTCTGGCATTGCCACGAACTCGGGCCGTATCCAAAATACTACTGTTGCCACGGATAACCGCATTGCCAGCTACGCTGGCATTGTCGGATATGATGGCGGGGGCGAATACTTTGGCATTTTCGCAAACAACTGCTCCGGGCCCGACATAGGCATTGTCTTCGACCCGTGCTGTGTCGGCAACCCAGCCGCCCCCATTGAAATGAGGCGCGCCCCGACCTTCCGTCATGCAAGCTACAGCCAAGCCGCTTGCCAGCGTCAAAGCGGTAAATACTGTGGTGAAAAGCTTTAATTTCATCTACTTTCTCCGAATGAAGTAGCAGGACACCGCTACGCAGATTATCAGATCTGGGTTATCTATTCATCCTTTGTACCGGCACATTCCTTACGGCACTGAATTCATCGGGCATTTCCGTGTGCTGCACGGAAAGCTCTGTAATTCAGAGCTTTCCTAGCGTTGCACTAGTTGCCATCCTTCTGACTGTCTTCATCATCCCCAAAAAACGGAATCATGCGTGTGAGGCGCTGATACCACGGGGCTTCGTCGCTATCCTCGGTGGATTGAGCGTCTTCGGCTGCATCGGCTGCAACTGCTGCGACTGCTGCGACTGCTGCGACTGCTGCGACGCCTGTCGGCTGACGGATTTGGATCGGTGGCGGCGGTGCTGGGCGGTCGAGCAGGCCGAAAGTCAGAATATTGACCCAGGAGCGGTCGCGGTTGCGCACGACTTCTTCGAGCAGGAAATTGCCATCGCCGTCAAATCCAGAGTGATTGGGGTAGTTGGTGGCGAGAATGCGCAGCGCGTCGTTGGCGGCGTCCTTGAGGCCAAGGCGATGATTCGCTTCGATCATAATGACAAGCGCATCGGGTGTTGACGGCGCGCCCGGATAATTCTCGACGACATATCTTGCGCGGTTGGTGGCCGCCACGAAACCGCCTCGGCGCATATAAAAGTCGGCGATCGCAAGTTCTGATTCAGCGAGTAGATTTCGCAAGTACACCATGCGCTTTTGCGCATCCGCTGCATAGGTTGAATTCGGATAGCGCAAGATCAGCTGATTGAAATCGGCGAACGCAGCCTCGACCGTTGTCATGTCGCGCCTTGCGACCTCGGCGGTGCCGATGCGATCAATATAACCCCGGCCCGATTCAAACTGCGCAAGGCCGCGCAGGTAATAGGCGTAATCGACGCTTGCATGCTGTGGGTGCAGCCTGATGAAGCGTTCAGCCGCGCGAATCGCCGCTTCCTGGTCGTAGGCCATGTAGTGCGCGAAGATGAGCTCAAGCTGCGCCTGCTCAGCGTAGCTGCCGAATGGAAATCTCGCTTCGAGGGCTTCGAGTTTGCTGATCGCTGCGATGTGGTTGCCGGAACGCAGGCTCGATTGCGCGCTGCGGTAGAGCATTTGCTCGCTTGTCTCTTCTGCTTTCTCGTCTTCATTATCGCCAAACGGCCAAAGATTGCCGAGCGCTTCGCAGCCGGTGAGGCTGAAACTTGTGGCGGCCACAAGAATAATGGCAAGGTATCGATTGAGCCAGTTGTGCGTCACAGTGAATACGGCAGCAAGCAGTCAGACAGAGCAGGTTGCAAGTGTACCCAAAGAGCTTGCCGCGTGTCGTCTCGACCGCGTTGCGAGCGTGCTCTTTCCCGACTATTCGCGCAGCCTCTTGACGCAGTGGATTCGCGAAGGACGACTGACCATCGAAGGCATGCGCGGGGTGCCAAAGCGCAAAGTGCAGGCGGGCGAGTGCCTACGCTTGCAGCCTGACGAATCACGCATTGAAACCGAAGCTGAGCCGGAGGCCATGCAGCTGGCCATTATCTTTGAAGACGAAGACCTGATCGTGATCGACAAGCCCGCAGGGCTCGTGGTGCATCCCGGCGCGGGCAATACCAAAAGCACGCTGGTCAGCGGCTTGATGCATCACAGGCCTGCGCTTGCAGGGCTGCCGCGTGCTGGCCTCGTACACCGCTTAGATGCTGACACCACCGGACTGCTTGTGGTGGCGGCGAGTCGATTGGCGCACAAGACACTGGTCGAGGCCATTGCGGCGCGGCGCGTCAAGCGCGAGTATCAAGCTATTGTGGAAGGCTGCATGATTGCAGGCCGCGACTTCGACGCGCCGATTGGTCGGCATCCAAAGCAGCGCATGCGCCAGGTGGTGCGTGAAGACGGCCGTCCGGCGCGCACGAGCGTGCGTGTTGCGCAGCGTTTTCGAGCACACTCTCGATTGCAAGCGCGATTGCACACGGGTCGAACACATCAGATTCGCGTGCATCTCTCTCATGCGGGCTTTCCTTTGCTGGGCGATCGAAAATATGGCGCACGTGGCATGCTGCCAAAGTCGCCGCACGCTGATCTCGTGAGCGCCGTTCAAGGCGTCGCGCGGCACATGCTGCACGCGGCTACGCTCGGCTTTGCCCACCCTCGTTCAGGTGAAGATATGACATTTGATGCTCCCATGCCAGCCGATATGGAGCACCTCTTACAGGCGCTCGCGATCGATGCTGCTTGAATACCTGCATCCGGCTTGGGCGCACCATCCGAGCGTCTGCGCACTCGTCACAACACGTCGCGGCGGCGTCAGCCGGGGCGCCTATGCCGACTTCAATCTTGGTGTTCATGTCGGTGACGATGCGGGCGCGGTGCGTGAGAATCGGGCGCGGCTTGAACGCATATCCGCGCCTTGCTTCTTTGTCAACCAGGCGCATGGCGCAACTGTGGTCGAAGCACGCGCGGAAACTCGCGGCGTTCTGCCCGTCGCTGATGCCTTGTGGACGCGGCAGTCGAATTTGGCGATCGTAGTGCTCACGGCAGATTGCTTCCCGGTCATGCTCGCGAGCACGGATGGCACGTTAGTTGGCCTCGCGCATTGCGGCTGGCGACCCTTGGCGGCAGGTGTGCTGTCCAATCTTGTCAGTGCCATGCCAGTGCGTCCAAGCGAGCTTTGTGCATGGATCGGCCCGGGGATCAGCGCGAGTCATTATGAAGTCGGCGATGAACTCATCAAGACCATGCAAGGATTGAGTCCTGCGGGCCTGCTTGACGGCGTGTTCCTGCCACGACATGCGCGTATCTACGCCGACCTCGAGCGCCTCATTCGCAATCAACTCGCGCACTTGGGCGTGGCATGTGCGCCGGATGTACCGCCGTGTACCTTCTCTGACGATCGGTTCTTCTCGCATCGGCGAGACGGGCCCACGACTGGGCGCTTTGCCTCCCTAGCAGCCTGTTGAAAAAGAGGAATTTTGGCGGAGTCGGACGGCCAGCCCGAACAAATTGCACGCGCCTTCGGCAGTGAAGTCCCCCGTCAGGCGC
>JAPYNO010000083.1 GCA_028283025.1 Pseudomonadales bacterium
CCCAGATTCCCATTGGGGTTGAAGTGAGAGGTGTTGACGGAGTGCGGCCTTGGCGCATAGCGCTGGAAAGCGATGTGGTTTTGCTTGATGTGGTGGCGGAAATAATCAATGGGAGGACGATTACCAAGGCGAAGACTGTGGAAGGCCAGGTGCCGGTGATAGCTGGTGGTCGCACGCCAGCCTATATGCACAATACATCGAACGCCGAAGGCGGGTGTTTCACCGTCAGCAAGTCGGGCGCGTACTCCGGTCATGTATGGTGGCACGAGCATCCGATCTGGGCATCGGACTGCATGGTTGTTAGGAGTCGCAACGAAGAGGAATATCTGACGTTCTATTTGTTCCTGTGCATGAAGGCAAAACAAGAAGAAATCTATGCACGACAGCAGGGAACAGGACAACCGCACGTCTACCGCAAGCACATAGTGAATTTTCCAATCCCAAAATGTGACATTGCGGAGCAATGGGACAAAGTAGGCGAGGCGCGAGAGCTTTACCGTCAGAGCTTCGACATAAAGGAGCAGCATGAATCGGAACTGAAGCAGTCCGTTAATTCGATGAAAGCAGTGTATGAGGGAGGAAGTATGAAACGTGAGCCACTTGAGGCCGAATACAGGAACGCATCCCCTCGGCAAGTGGCCGAAGCGCTGCTGCGCTATCGTCGAGGGAAAGCTCCACGATTGCCGAACAAGCAACAAGGCAAGACAAAATCCTGACGACAGGGGATGCGGCTAGTCAAGTATATAATCCCCCTTCATAAACCACCTTGTGCGAATCAGACGCGCTGATGCAAGCCTACATCCCTCAAGCAATCCAACGCAGCGCACAACAGGCACTTTGCAGCCTGTCAGGTCATGCGGCTGTGTTGTTTGGGTCGCGTGCGCGTGATGATTGGACACCGATGAGCGATTGGGATATTGCGTTCATTGCGCCGAGCACGGCATCCACATTAGACGAACGCCCGTTTGATGGCCTTCGCAAGGCAGGCTATGAAATCAATTGTGCGGTCGTGCAAGAACGAGTGCTTCGAGAAAGGGCTTGTTATTTAGGGAGCTTCCAGCGTGCTGTTGTGAGAGACGGAGTGTTGCTCGCGGGTGACTATGACCTCGACACATTGAGAAAGGAACCACTTCAGATGGATACGCAGTTATTTGTGAATCATATTCTGATGGCTGAAGCGCGTATACGTGCTGCCGCAGAAGATTATGCGCGTATCGCAAAAGGACAACAGGATAGAGTCCGCGACGTCGCAAGCAGTGCTCGGTTTGTCAGTGATAGTGCGGACGCAGCCGAACGGCTTGCAAAGGCGCTGCTGATGAGACTTGGAATTGATCCTGGACAAACACATGACATGAACGCCCTTGCTGATCAAGCGAGAGAAGGCGGATATGACGAAGAAGCAACATTGCTTCGTTCGCTCAACGGGGGGACGAAAGCGGATCATGTGGCGCATTATGAGGTGCAGGATTCACTTGAAGCAGGTTGTCGGCGGGCGGGTCCAAGGTATGCTGGTGTCATCATGTTGTACGGGAAAATGATGCAACGTTTATCTGAGATTCCGTCGATTGATAAGGCGAAGCAACAAGAAGAAACACTAGCCGTTCTAGAGCTTGTCGCAGAGACATTCCAAAATGCTGATCTGTATAGAGATGCAGGTCGATTACCTGAAGTTGAGATACTACTGAGTCAACGAGAGACCATTGCGCAAAGCGCAGTCAATACATTATCGACATATCAACAAGCCCTAGAACGTATCGATTGCAGCGGTCGGCACTGACAGCGATCAAACACGCATCTCAGTTTTGCAATCTCGTGTGCATTTGACACTAAAATAGCCTCCATCAGTTCTTGGGGAGACGCTTCTGTGCCACGAATCACATTCATCAGCCACGATGGCGAAGTGCATGAGGTTGAAGTTGAGGTCGGGCGTTCAGTGATGAACGCCGCCATCGACAATCTTGTGCCCGGCATTGATGCCGACTGCGGCGGTGAGTGCGCATGCGCTACCTGCCATGTGTATGTAGACGACGCATGGGTTGAAAAAGTTGGCACACCGGACGAAGCAGAAGATGCGATGCTCGATTTGAATCCTGAACGGACGTCTAGTTCGAGACTTTCGTGTCAAATTCGCATCACAGACGCTCTCGATGGCTTTCGTGCCCGTGTCCCTGAATTTCAGATGTAAGGAAAACTCAATCATGGCTGCTGTCAGTACGCATTTAGAGTACGATCAAGATTACAGAGGCGCCGAGTTCGGCTATCCGCGCTACAGCAAGGACGATCTCGAACCCTATATTGACCCCTTTGATCTCCCCCTTGAGGCGCTCAACCCGGCGAGTCCGAGCCTGTTTTTCAGGAACTTGCATTGGAAGCACTTCAAGCGGCTGCGCGAAGAAGCCCCACTGCACTACACAGCCGAGAGCATGCACGGCCCTTACTGGTCGCTGACGCGCTATGCGGACGTGAAAGCCGTCGATATGGATCACAAGACCTTCTCCTCCTATCCGGCCATCACCGTCGCCGAGCCCGAAGACGACCTGCCACTGCCGATGTTCATCGCCATGGACCAGCCAGCGCACGGCCCGCAGCGACGCGCTGTGAGTCCGGTGGTCG
Source organism: Pseudomonadales bacterium (assembly GCA_028283025.1). GTDB lineage: Bacteria > Pseudomonadota > Gammaproteobacteria > Pseudomonadales > Azotimanducaceae > Azotimanducus. The sequence goes on from JAPYNO010000083.1 coordinate 2,614, forward strand.
GGCCGCGCAATCTAGCCGCTCTCGAACCGATTATCCGAGAGCGTGCTGGTGCTATTCTCGACAGCCTGCCGGTTGGAGAGACTTTCAACTGGGTTGAAAAAGTGTCAATCGAGCAGACGACGCAAATGCTCGCAACGCTGTTTGACTTTCCGTTCGAAGACCGCCACAAGCTGACGCGCTGGTCGGATGTCACAACCGGTTCGCCTGAGTCAGGCGTCGTTGAGTCGCGCGAAGGGCGGCGCTTGGAACTCATTGAATGCCGCGAGTATTTTGATCGGCTGTGGCAGCAGCGCATCGGCAACCTTGAGGGCAACGACCTGATTTCGCTACTCGCGAACGATGCGAACACCCAGGACATGCCGCCCGATCAGTTCCTCGGCAATCTCGTGCTGCTGATCGTCGGCGGCAACGACACCACCCGCAACTCCTTGTCCGCAAGCGTGGTCGCGCTCAATCAGTTCCCGGATCAGTTCGACAAGCTGCGTGCCAATCCGAGCCTGATCGGCAACATGGTTTCCGAGGTCATTCGCTGGCAGACGCCACTTGCGCACATGCGCAGGCGCGCGCTTCGCGATGTTGAGATGCACGGCAAAACCATTCGCGAGGGCGACAAGGTGGTCATGTGGTATGTGTCCGGCAACCGCGACTCGGAAGTCTTTGAGAATGCGGACGAGTTCGATATCGAGCGTGCCAATGCGCGTAGCCATGTCTCGTTCGGATTCGGCATTCACCGCTGCATGGGCAACCGCGTCGGCGAGATGCAATTGCGCATTGTCTGGGAGGAATTCCTCAAGCGCTTTTCCGATGTCGAGGTTGTCGGCGAGGTCGAGCGTGTGTTCTCCGATTTCGTGCACGGCTACAAGACGCTGCCAGTGCGTCTGCGGGCGCGCTCGCCCGTCAAAGTACAGTAATTCGCCGAGCTTGTCTTAGGGTAGGGCGGTAGATGGATGTAGAAATCCCAGACTCGCTCAAGCACTATCTCGCCGAGCTCGACGACTTCATCGAGCGCGAGATCAAGCCGCTCGAACAAGCGGACGACAATATCCGCTTCTTCGATCATCGCCGCGAGGATGCGCGCACCGACTGGGAGCGCGGTGGGCTGCCGAACGAAGACTGGGAAGCGCTGCTCGCCGAAGCGTGCAGGCGCGCCGATCTCGCAGGCCATTACCGCTATCCGCAGCCGATAGAATATGGCGGGCGCGCAGGCGGCAATCTCGACATGGCCGTCATTCGCGAGCATCTGGCGGTCAAAGGACTCGGCTTGCACAACGACTTGCAGACCGAGCATTCCATCGTCGGCAACAATGTCGGCCTGCTGCTCATGATCCGCTACGGCAGCGAAGCGCAGAAGGCCGAGTGGATCGAGGACATGGCGCGCGGACGGCGCGGCTTTGCCTTCGGCATCACCGAACCTGAGCACGGCTCGGACGCCACCTATATGGAAACAACCGCCGTTCGCGACGGCTTTGAGTGGGTGATCAACGGCGAGAAGACATGGAACACTGGCATTCACAAGGCGGCGCACGATCTTATTTTCGCGCGCACGAGTGGCAAGCCTGGCGATGGACTCGGCATCACCGCGTTCCTAGTAGCGACGGATTCGCCCGGATTCAAGATCGAGGAAATGCTGTGGACTTTCAACATGCCGACCGATCACGGGCATATTTCGCTGACCGATGTGCGCGTGCCGCATGAGGTCATCTTCGGCGGCGAAGGGCGAGGCTTGCAAGTCGTACAGCATTTTTTTAATGAGAACCGCATTCGTCAAGCGGCTTCGAGCCTTGGCGCCGCGCAGTTTTGCATCAATGAATCGGTCGCCTATGCCAAGGTGCGCGCGCCGTTCGGCAAGCCGCTGGCAGCGAATCAAGGCATTCAGTTTCCCTTGGTCGAACTGCAAACGCAGTGCGAGATGCTGCGCGCGCTCGTTCATAAGACGGCGGCGCTCATGGACAAGTACGGTGCGTTTTCGCAATCCGATAAGGTGTCCATGTGCAACTACTGGTCGAATCGATTGTGCTGCGAAGCGGCAGACCGCGCCATGCAGGTACACGGCGGCCTTGGCTATTCGCGGCACAAGCCCTTTGAGCATATCTATCGGCATCACAGGCGCTATCGCATCACCGAAGGCGCGGAAGAGATTCAGATGCGCCGCGTGGCGGGGTACATGTTCGGATTCATGCAGCAGCGGGCGCCGAAGGGGGTGGATGAGTCTGCGCCATCGGTCAAAGCGGGCTAGTCGGCTGACGTAGGCGAGGACCGACGTGATCGAATGGTTTGCGCGCAATAGCGTTGCCGCCAATCTGCTGATGTTCAGCATTGTGTTGCTGGGCGTGTATGCGATCACGACGGCGCTTCGCATTGAAGTGTTTCCGCAGTTCGAGACGCGCATGATCGAGGTGCGCGTCGTGCTGCGCGGCGCGACGCCAGAAGATGCCGAGCTCGGTATCGCCACGCGCATTGAAAGCGCGGTGCGCGATGTTCAAGGCATCAAGCGCTACTACAGCCGCTCGAACGAAGGCTTCACGAGCGTGCGCATCGAAGTGGATGAAGACTATGACCCTGAAACAGTCCTTGACCGGGTCAAAGCCGAAGTCGATTCGATCAGCACGCTGCCCGTTGATGCCGAGCGTCCGCTCATCCGGCTCATGGATTTCCGCATCGATGTCATCACCATCGTGTTGGCCGGGCCCTTTGATGAGGACGAAATTCGCTTGCAGGCCGAGCGTGTGCGCGATGATATTCGTCGCACGACCGATGTCGGCTTTGTCGAACTCGCGCGCGTGCGCAATTATGAGATTTCCATTGAGGCGACGCAGGATGCTTTGCGCGAATTTGGCTTGTCGCTTCGTGATCTTGCGGCCGCCGTGCGCGCGAGTTCCCTGGATATTTCCGCGGGCAATGTGCGCACGCAAGGCGGCGATGTACTGATTCGTAGCCAAGGCCAAGCCTACCGCCGCTCGGACTTCGAGGAGATTGTCGTCAAAACCAACGCCGATGGCTCAATCGTGCGCTTGGGTGATATTGCGGTGGTGCGCGATGCCTTCAACGAGGATGCCGTCAGCACCCTCTACAACGGCATGCCAGCCGCCATGGTGGACATCAAGCGCAGCCCCTCGCAGAGCGTGCTTGAAACATCGCAAACCATCAAGGACTACGTCGCCGCTCGCCAAGACGACCTGCCGCGCGGCATGACCATGACCTACTGGGACGATAACAGCCAGATATTGCGCGAGCGCCTTGGCATTCTGGCGTCGGGCGCCGTGCAGGGCAGCATTCTCGTGCTCATTCTCTTGAGCCTGTTCCTGCGGCCGACTGTGGCTGTGTGGGTGTTTATCAGCATTCCCGTCAGTTTTCTTGGTGCGACAGCAGTGATGGGCTACTTCGACCTGTCGCTCAACATTATGAGCGCGTTCGGCTTCATCATGGTGCTCGGTATCGTCGTGGACGACGCGATTGTCACTGGCGAGAGCGTGTACCGGCACTTAAGAACATCGGAAGATGGCCTGTCGGCTGCTATTGAAGGCACGAAGGATGTCGCCGTGCCAGTGACTTTCGGCGTGCTGACGACCATGGCGGCGTTTGCGCCCATGCTCATTGTCGAGGGCGGGTTCGGCAGTTTCACAACGCCGATCGCGGGTGTGGTCATCGCCGCGCTCCTCTTCTCCTTGATTGAATCGAAGCTGGTGCTGCCGGCGCATTTGAAGCATCTGCGCGGCGACTCGCCCTATCGCGCTGTGCCCGGCTTGCGCGGCTGGCAGCAGCGTTTCGCCAACCGTTTCGAACATGCCGTCCTTCGTTATTTCAAGCCAGCGCTCAAAGCTTGCGTCGAGTACAGGTACACCACCCTGTCGGCGTTCCTCGGGCTGCTCATGCTTATGGGCGCATCGCTCATCAGCGGTTGGATGCCATTCAATATGATGATTTCGCCGACCATGGATCAGATTGGCATCAACCTGCGCATGCCGATTGGCACGCCCTTCGAGGTCACTGACCGGCACGCGCAGCGAATTCTTGCGGCCTCGCTCGACCTGCAAGAGCGCTACACCAATGAGGACACAGGGGTCAGCACCGTTCGCCATGTAGTATCGAGCACAGGCGCAGGCTCGGGCGGGCGGGGCAGTCATCTCGCCAATGTCGTGCTCGAGCTTGAGCGCGCCAAGACGCGCGACCCAAGCCACTCCGTTGAAGGCATGGTGCGCGAGCTGCGTCAAGCCATTGGCACCATCCTAGGTGCTGAGGCGCTGAATTTTCGCTCCTCGTTCATACGCTTTGGCGATGTCATCGATATTGAACTGAAAGGCAGTGATTTTGGCGAACTCGGTGAAGTCGCGGATGCCATCACCGAGCGGCTCAGCTACTATCCGAGCGTGTCTGACATCTCGCAAAGCCTTTCTGACGGCAAGGAGGAGCTGCGTGTCGAGGTCTCTGACCAAGGTCATGTGCTTGGGCTGACGCGCAATGACATCGTCGGGCAAATCGGCGAAGCCTTCAAGGGCCACCAGGTGCAGCGCATTCAACGCGGCCAAGAAGACATCCGCGTGATTGTGCGCTTCCCAATTGCTGAGCGCAGAAGCTACGACACCTTGAGCGAGATGCTGATTCGCACGCCACAAGGCGCGCTCGTGCCGCTCTCGCATGTGGCGACGCTTTCCCCGGGCATCGCGCCGACTGAGATCTATCGCGTGAACGGTGAGCGCACCATCAGCGTGACTGCCGATGTTGATCGCGAGCGAGAGAACCTGACGGTGCTCATGGCGAGCCTTGAAGACTATGTGCGCACGCTCGTCGCGCAATACCCAAGCGTTCATTACTCGTTCGAGGGCGAAGCGCGCGAGCAGCGCGAAAGCCTGCAAAGCTTCATGCTTGGCATCATTCTGGTGCTGTTCCTGATCTATTGCCTATTAGCGCTGCCTTTGAAGTCGTATGTGCAGCCGCTGGTGGTGATTCTCATCATTCCGTTCGGCATGGTCGGTGCCATCATCGGCCACTGGATCATGGGGCAGTCCGCACTCTCGATGCTGAGCGTCTTCGGGCTGATGGCGCTGATGGGCGTGATGGTGAATGATTCGCTGGTGCTCGTTGACTATGTCAACAAGCGCGTGCGAGCGGGCGTTCCGCTTATGCAAGCCGTGCTTGATGCCGGGGTGGTGCGGTTTCGGCCGGTGCTGCTGACTTCGCTGACGACCTTCTTCGGCCTGCTGCCGCTGATGCTCGATCGTTCGACGACGGCGCAGTTCCTTATCCCTATGGCAATTTCCTTGGGATACGGTATCCTATTCGCTACTTTGGTCACATTAATCTTCGTGCCAGTGAATTTATTGATTCTCGAAGACATCAAAGCGGGACTCAGGCGCTACGGGCGCTTGGTCAAGACCGCTTTTGGCACTTCGGCGAGTTCTTGAGTCGTATGAAACGTCTTACAGCATTGGCTGCGATAGCGCTTTTCTGCGTGTCGTTCATTCTTCAGGGCGTCGCATTAGGGCATCATCACGACGGTCATGCCGACGACCATGCTCATCATGAACATTGCCTGTGCGTCTATGTGGACAAGGTCGAATGGTCGATTGATGCGTCGCTGATCGCGCCATGTCTACATGCGCCGTCCACTCCCACCGATCAAGTGGCAGGCATCACGCTGCTGCCCAATAGGATTGCTGTCAAGAAGGCACGCGCACCACCACCGCTCTAGCTGCCGCGCATCGCTGATGTATGCAAATACTTGAATGTGCGGTTGACAACGCTTGTCCTTTCAATCGTGTTCAAGGGAGCTAGACATGAACATCAATTCCTTAAAGCCATGCGGCGAAGGCTTTATTTTCGCCGTCCTTTTACTGTCCCTTGCGAGTGGCGCTTGGGGACAAGATAGCGAGACCGCCGACGATGCGCTGATCGAAGAGCTGATCGTCGAAGTCCATCCTCTCAGCGACGGAGAACTCGCGCAAAGCGCCGCAGTCCTTGGCGAAGAAGACATCGCGCGCGCAACAGGCGTTGCGATTGGTGATGTGCTGTCCGCAACGCTCGGCGTGCAGTCGGCGTCGTTCGGACCACGAGTAGGGCGGCCAGTGATCAACGGACTGCGCGGCACGCGCGTGCTCGTTGTCGAGAACGATCAGGACACCATGGATTTTTCGTCTTCGCCCGACCATGCGATCACCGTTGAACCCTTCCTTGCCGACCGAATAGAGGTCTTGAGAGGTGCATCGACGTTGCTCTATGGGTCTGGTGCCATTGGCGGGGTGGTTGACGTGTACACGGGTCGCGTGCCGACTACAGTGCCTGATGATCCAATCTCAGGGCGTGCGCTTGTACGCGGCAATGAAGCGTCGAATGGCTTGTACGGTGGCTTGCGGCTTGACGGCGGCGCAGGCAGCTTTGCGTGGCACGCCGATGCCTATGCGTCTGAGCATCGCGACATCAGTATCCCTGGCTATGCATCGGCGGATCCTTTTGCGGAGGATGAGCACGACCATGATGACGAAGAAGAGCATCACGACGATGACGAAGACGAGCACGAGCATGAAGATGAGGATGAACACGAGCACGAAGAAGAAATGCCCATCAAAGGTCGTCTTGAGAACAGCTATGCTGAATATGAAGGCGGTTCGATTGGCGGTGCGTTCATGTTTGAGCGCGGTCATTTCGGCGTGTCAGTGACGACCCGCGACTGGGACTATGGCATCGTCGGTGCGCATCATCATCACGAAGAAGAGCATCACGATGATCACGAAGACGAGCATGAAGATGAACATGAGCACGAAGACGAACACGAGGACGAAGACGAACACGAGGACGAAGACGAACACGGGGACGAACACGAAGACGAGCATGAAGACGAGCACGGGGAAGAGGGCTCGCCGTGGATCGAGCTTGAACAGACGCGCGTGCAAGCGCAATTTGGCCTGCACGATCCGTTGCCTGGCTTTCGCGCCCTAGAAGGCAGTTTTGTTTTCAGCGAGTACGAGCATTTCGAGATCGAAGGCGAAGGCGAAATCGGCAGCTACTTCTCCAACGACGCCTGGGAAGGCCGCCTGATTCTCGACGGAGAAAAGATCGAGGGCTGGAATCCTGTGCTCGGCTTGCAGTTCGGCATCACCGAACTTGGACTCGGCAGCAGCGAAGCAACAGCGAATGTCTCCGAATCGCAGCATTTTGCAGCCTTTGCGTTAGCACAGAGGCGCTTGGAAGTCGTTGAAATCGAAACTGGCGCACGCATCGAATCGACCGATATCGACGGCGCCGATGGCGTATCGCGAGACTACTTGGCAACGAGCGCCTCGCTCGGCGCGATCTTCCTCCCTGATGATGCGTGGCGAGTGCGCGTACTCGGCGACTACGCAATGCGTGCGCCGCAAGGTGATGAACTGTTCGCGGAAAATCCGCATTTGGCGACGCAAGGCTTTGAACTCGGCAACGTCGATCTTGACGAAGAGGAAGCCTTCAACCTTTCTGTCGGCATCGATTACGAACGAGGCGCCTTCGAGTTTTCGGCCAATCTCTACCGCTATGCCTTCGACAACTACATTTATCAGCGCGAACTCGAAGATGAAATGGAAGGGCTCGAGATACTTGAGTGGATGCAGTCTGAGGCAACCTTTGTTGGTGGCGATCTTGCTGCGGCCTATCGCTTCGCGCATGAGGCAACCGGCATGACCGGCCGCTTGTCGCTTGGCTTCGACATGGTGCGTACCGACCTCGACGACCCGCAAGAGGATCACCTGCCGCGCAGCCCGGCCAATCGCCTGCTTGCGGTGGGCGAAGTGTCTTGGAACAAGCTCTGGGCACGCCTCGCCTACACGCATGTGTTCGAGCAGGACGATATCACGAGCCATGAGACAGCAACGGCGAGCTACGACAATGTGGATCTTCAAGTTGACTATCGCATTGATTTTGCGGGCATCAGCGAGCTCACATTGTTCTTGGCAGGTCGCAACCTCAGCGACGAAGAGCAGCGTAATCACGTCTCCTTTGTCAAGGATGAGGCGCCACTGCCAGGCAGGCGCGTTGAAGCAGGCGCGCGGTTGCGGTTCTAAAGTGAGGGAGAAGTAGATATGAACATCAATTTCAAAAAGCCGCTCGGCGCCGGCTTTCTATGTGCTACCTCAATATTGGTGCTCGCCGGATCGACGTGGGCTGACGACAATGCGACTACAAACGAGCGCATTGAAGAACTCGTCATATATGGCCATCCATTCAGCGAGGGCGAATTTGCCCAGTCGGCAACAGTCATTGACGAAGAGGCGATCGCACGTGCGACAGGTATCTCCCTTGGCGATGTGTTGTCTGCAACACCCGGCGTGCAGTCAGCAACCTGGGGGCCAATGGTTGGACAGCCAGTCATCAATGGCTTAGGCGGCACCCGGGTGCTTGTTGTGGAAAATGGTCAGGATGCTTTTGACTTCACGTCTTCAGGCGACCACTGCGACACTGTCGAACCGTTCCTTGCGGACAGGATCGAAGTGCTCAAGGGTGCCTCGACGCTGCTCTATGGATCTGGTGCCATCGGTGGCGTTGTGGACGTACACACGAGCCGGGTACCGATCACTGTGCCTGACAAGCCGATCACCGGGCGTGGCATCGTGCGCGGCATCGATGCTTCAAATGGCGTGTACGGAGGCTTGCACCTTGATGGCGGTATCGGCAATTTCTCGTGGCACTTGGATGGCTATGCGTCTGATCACCGTGATGTCAGCATTGCGGGCTATGCGTCGGTGGATCCTTTTGCTGAGGACGAGCATGACGACCATGACGATGACCATGAGCATGAAGACGAACACGAAGAAGATGAGCATGACGACGAGCACGAAGACGAGACGCCCGTCAAGGGTCGCCTTGAGAACAGCTTCGCTGATTTCAAGGGTGGCTCGGTCGGTGGGTCATTCGTGTTTGAGCGCGGTTACTTCGGCGTGTCAGTGACAAGACGTGACTGGCAATACGGTATTCCGGGCGCTCACCATCATCATCACGAAGATGAGCACGGACATATGGACGAGCACGAAGATGACCATGACGACGAGCATGAGCATGAAGATGATCACGATGAGCACGATGATCACGCGGCGGAAGAAGGCTCGCCTTGGATTGACCTGCAGCAGACGCGCGTGCAGTCACGACTTGGCATCTATGATCCCTTGCCTGGCTTCCGCGCGTTGGAAGGCAGTCTGACGGTGAGCGAATACGATCATGCCGAGATCGAAGGCGGCAACGAAGCTGGCTATTTTGGCAATGACTCCTGGGAAGGCAGGATTGTGCTTGGCGGCGAAGATGTTGAAGGCTGGAGTCCGTCGCTTGGCACGCAGTTCGGCGTATCGGAGCTCGCGATCGGCGGCAGCGAAGCGTCTGCGGAGGTATCCGAATCGCAGCATTTTGCGGCGTTTGCGCTCGCGCAAAAGCGCTTCGACTTCGTGGAGATTGAGATGGGTGCGCGAATCGAATCGATCGATATCGAGGACAGCGAAGGTGCCGCGCGCGACTATCTGGCTACGAGCGCTTCACTTGGCGGCGTGTTCGTGCCGGCCGATGCCTGGCGTATCCGCCTGTTGGCAGACTATGCCATGCGCGCCCCGCGCGGCAATGAGCTTTTCTCCGAGTTTGCACATGTGGCGACGCGCGGCTTTGAAATTGGCGATGTCAACCTTGAAGAGGAAGAGGCGTTCAACCTGTCTGCTGGCATTGATTATGAGCGTGGAGCGTTCTCGTTCTCCGCCAATCTCTTTCACTATGCGTTCGACAATTACATTTATCAACGCGAAACTGAAGAAGAAGTCGAAGGTTTGCCTGTGATCGAATGGGCGCAAAACGAAGCGAGCTTCACCGGTGGCGACATTGGTGTGAAGTACAGTTTTGCACAAGCTTCGACAGGTGTCAGCGGCGCCGTGTCGCTTGCATTCGACATGGTGCGCACTGATCTCGATGATCCGCATGAGGACTATCTGCCGCGCACCCCAGCGAATCGCGCCCTGCTTGCTAGCGAGGTGTCATGGAAGTCACTGTGGGCGCGTCTTTCCTACACGCACGTGTTCGAACAAGACAAAATCGCGAGCTACGAGACACCGACTGCGAGCTACGACAATGTCGATCTCCAAGTTGACTATCGCATTGATTTTGCAGGACTCAATGATCTCACGCTGTTCCTCGCAGGGCGTAACCTCAGCGACGAAGAACAGCGCAACCACGTTTCCTTCGTCAAGGATGAAGTGCCCTTGCCGGGTCGTCGTGTCGAAGCGGGGCTGCGCTTTCGATTTTGAATATAGGAATGTATGAGGGGTATAATAAAAGTT
>JAPYNO010000084.1 GCA_028283025.1 Pseudomonadales bacterium
GGGCTCCGTTGCAGCCCTTGGCAATATGCCCGATATTCCCTGCGGACTGCGCCTTGCCCTCGGCGATTGTGCTCACTCTGAACCACACTTATTTATGGGATAGGACACTGGAGCACCTCGACTTTTCACAGCCTTATGCGTCACGGCGGTCTCCTGTCTGCGCCGACAATATGGTCGCGACATCGCAGCCGCTCGCGACAGAAGCAGGCATCTACGCACTTCGCCGCGGCGGCAATGCGGTCGATGCCGCGCTCGCGGCAGCCATCACTCTCACTGTCGTCGAGCCGTGCAGCAACGGCGTCGGCAGCGATGCCTTTGCGATGCTCTGGGATGGAACGGAGTTGCATGGACTCAATGCTTCTGGCAGGTCGCCAGCGGGACTGAATCGAACACGTTTTAGAGCGAACACACGGATGCCGCTCTACGGCTGGGATACGGTCACCGTACCAGGCGCCGTGAGCGCGTGGGCAATGCTCTCCAAGCGCTTCGGACGACTGAGGTTCGAAGAATTGTTCGAGGCTGGCATTTGTTATGCGCGCGATGGATTTCCGGTCGGGCCTATCACCGCCAAGCGTTGGCAGGAAGCAGAGCGACTCTACACAGAGTTTGAAGATTGGAAATCGCACTTTCTGCCAGCCCCGAAGGCCGGTGAGCGCTTCCTCAGGCCTGACCTCGCAACCACTTTGGAACGCATCGCCGCAAGCCATGGCGAAGCTTTCTACCACGGCGAATTGGCGGATGCCATACACGAGGCATCACGCAAGGCAGGTGGCGCCTTGCGCCGGTGCGACTTAGAAGCGCATGAGCCCGATTCGGTGACACCGCTGTCGGCGCCGTATCGCAACGTAGTAGTGCATGAGATTCCACCCAACGGGCAAGGTCTCGCCGCGCTCATCGCGCTTGCCATCTTGGACAGATTCGAGGCACCGAAACTCGATTCAATCGATGCCGTACATCTGCAAGTCGAAGCGATGAAGATTGCCATTCGCGCAGCATTCGCGCACATCGCCGATGCAGACCATATGCGCCATTCGCCCGAATCCCTCTTGCAAGACGACGAGATTGACCGAGCGGCGCAGCGCATTGATAGGCGGCGCGCCTCGCAAAATCCTATTCCACTCATCCCGGGCAGCGACACCGTCTATCTCACCACTGCGGACGCGAACGGCATGATGGTGTCGTTCATTCAATCGAATTACATGGGGTTCGGGTCTGGAATTGTCGTGCCGGGCACAGGCATCGCCCTGCAAAATCGCGGCGCTGGCTTCACGCTAGCAAGCGGCCATGCGAATCAAGTTGCGCCGAGCAAGCGCCCTTTTCACACGATTATTCCGGGCTTTGTGACAGAGGCCAGCACACCGAGATTAAGTTTTGGCGTCATGGGCGGTCACATGCAGCATCAAGGCCATGTACAAATGATCACGCGCATGTTCGATTATGGGCAGAATCCGCAAGCCGCAAGCGATGCGCCGCGCTGGCATGTGTTCCCGGACTTCACGCTTGGCCTCGAAACTGGTATGGATGCGCGATTGGCCGAAGGGCTTGAGGCGCGCGGCCATCAAGTGCGCGCGGGCCTCGGCGCGGAACTCTTCGGCGGCGCCCAGTTGATATTGCGTACCGCTTGCGGTTATATCGGCGCTTCAGACCACAGAAAGGAGGGGCTCGCTGTCGGGTTCTAACCATGCAAGACATTCAGCTTTTCGATATCGAAACTCTCAAGTCGCCGCACGCGGCTTACAAGCGCCTGCGCGATGAAGCACCAGTGTACTTTGCCAAGGAACTCGGCTTGCACGTTGTCTCGCGCTATGATCTTTTGCGTGAGGCCTTGCGCGACCCAAAGACATATTCGAGTGAGGTTGGCAACTTTCTGCAAAGACCGCAGGAGATGCGCTTTCAAGGCGCTTCGCCTGAGACACAAGAGAAGATCGAGCACTTGAGGAAGCAACTCGTGCCCGAGCCACCGACAATGCTCACCCTCGACCGCCCAGAGCACACCGCCTACCGCAGCCTCGTCGATCAGCTATTCACCGGATCGCGCATCAAGAGTGCGGAAGATGCAGTGCAAAAAGTCATTGACGAGACGCTAGACGCCCTTGGAAATATCACAGAGGTTGAGTTCATTTCAGAAATCGCTTTTCCGATTCCACTGACTATTATTGGCGATCGCTTGGGCGTGCCAGAGGCAGATCGGGCAGTATTTGAGCGAGGCGCAGGGGTGCTCGCGGATGCGCTTCGCATCAACATGTACGAAGATGAGGAGTTCGTCCGCCGTACTCAAATCGAGCTTGACTTGCAGCGCTTGCTTCTGCGCATTCTCGAAGAGCGTCGCAGCGAACCTCGCGACGACATGATTTCGATGCTCGCAACGTCGCGACTCGAAGCCGAGAACAGGTTGCTCACTCATGGCGAAGCGGCAAGCATCTTGCGGCAATTCTTAGTGGCGGGCCACGAGACGACGACGAGCGCGTTTGGCTGGGGCATGCTCGCGCTCTGCGAGCGTCCCGAATTGCAGGACGAACTACATTCGAATCCTGACAAGATTCGCACATTTGTCGAGGAGATTCTGCGTATCGAATCACCCGTGCAAGGACTGCCAAGAGTCGTCACCACCGATACCGAACTCGGCGGCTATCCCTTGAAGGCGGGCGATGTTGTCATGCTCCGCTACGGCGCTGCCAACCGCGACGAGCGCATGTTCGAATCACCGGACGATGTCGTCATTGACAGGCCCAAAGCGGGCATGCAAATGGCGTTCAGCTCAGGCGTTCACCACTGCATCGGCGCGCCGCTCGCGCGCCAAGAACTCAATCTTGGGTTCGCATCCTTGATCAAGCGTATGAAGAACTTCTCACTCAATCCGGACAAGCCTGCGCCGGAAGCTGAGCCGAGCTTCGTGCTGCGTAATCTTGCGCATCTTCATGTGCGGTTTGACTGGCGCTGATCGTAGTGCTGCCTATAGGCTTCAGAGATGTGAAAAATGTCAGAATATCGCCAACGCCTATTCCATCTCAGGAATGATAGTCAACCACTTCTGTGAAGAATTTCTGGGCAAGCTGTTCGGCCCTCATGTTCTTGGTGATGCCTCCTTGCGGGTGCCTTGCCACAAATCGCTCCCTCGGTGCGTCATAACCAATTTCCGCCAGACTTGGCGCCTTCCCTACAGAATAAGTATCAATGCGCTCGTAATTGAAGGAGTTCATCGGCTCTTCGCGCGCGACGGTCAGCGTGACAGTCTTCTGTGCAAATTTTCCATCGCTAGCGAGCTGCCGATTAGTGCGTCCAAAGAAAAAGAGATAACGAGCAGTACCCTCAGAGTTTCGGAGATCGACCCTGAAGAACCATGTCCGCTTGGCCGACTCGCCTCTCGATAATGCAAGGTACTTTTCAAATTCAAGGGGGTCAAACTCGCGTAGTTGCAAACTACTGCTACCGATTGTTAGAGCTTCAGAAATCGAATCGGCGGCATCGCGAAAGTGAGTCTTGAGCAAGTCCATCGCGCTGACCCAAGCCTCGTATTCGTTCCTTGCTTTCCTCTGCTCCTTTTCCGTGAACTTCTGCGCCAAGGACTGCGCCCACTCCACCTGCTCTCGCTGTTCCTTAGCCGCTAGCTCGTATTCGTCAAGACTCTCCTCTAAGCATTCAACAAGTAGAGCAATGAAGGGTGTCAAGTCGGATGCCTGGGACGTTTCTAGAGCATCGTAATAGCGCAATCGATCTTCCTTGGTGATTATTGCGATGGGATAACCATATCGCATAAGGATCAAGTTGAGAAGCAATCGAGCTACTCTGCCATTGCCGTCAATAAACGGATGCGTCGTGACAAATTGTGTGTGAGCGACTGCGGCTGCAAGAAGGCCCTCTTCTGAACCAATTTCTACGTCGTCAGGAATACTGACATCCGCCAAGTATTCGCCAAACTCCCTCATTTCAGCAGGGACTGTTTCTGGCCCCGGTGGCACATACTCGGAACCGCCTATCTCGACCGGAACAGTTCGATACGAACCTGCTTCTTCATGAATTCCGCGCAGAACAAATTCATGGATCTGACGAATGTCCTGTTCTCGAATTGGCCGTGCAACATCTCCTGCGAGTTCTTCAAGATAGTCAAGCGCACCGGACAAATTTCTCGCCTCCGCTTGATCTTTGAGGGGCCTTCCAGTGATCGTCAGTCCTTTTTCGACTACCTGACGAGTTTCTCCGACCTCCAAGATATTGCCTTCAATCGCATTCGAGTGATAGATGTTCTTAATCCGGAAATACCGCCGAATCTTATAAAGTACCGATGGAGAAAGCTTGCCTCCCTTTCGCATTTCGCGGACACGGCTTGAAAGGCTCGTCAATTTCGAGGAGATGGAGCCTTCGTAGCTGTAGACCGATCTTTTGATTTCTATCATCAGGCGGTCCCGCACATGGAAAGGCTACCGGCCAAGATTCTAGCAAGTTGAAAGTAGAATCGCATTTAAGAATGCTGCTGAAAGAACTCAATCTCGGGTTCGCATCCTTGATCAAGCGTATGAAGAACTTCTCACTCAATCCGGACAAGCCTGCGCCGAGCTTCGTACTGCGCAATCTTGCGCATCTTCATGTGCGGTTTGACTGGCGTTGATCTCACGCTGATCACAAAAATCGCACATCGGTGCGTCCTATGATCATATTGGGTGGCGTTCAATCACAAACGCCAAGTTCGCACCTTCAATATCCGCACGAGTCGCGCCGTCTCCGACCTCGCCCGCGCACATCTCCTTGGCGAGCGTCTCCCCGGCGATGTAGTCTTTGAATTGCTCAATGCACGCTTCCAGAGTGGCATCGCCTTGATAGGTGATCTTGATGCGATCGCTGACCGCTAAGCCTTGGGCTTTGCGCGCGCGTTGAATCCGGTTGACAAGCTCGCGCGCCTTGCCTTCCATCTTCAAATTCTCGTCGAGCGCGCAATCGAGCACCAGAGTGATCAGGCGATTTGTTTGTGCGCCCGTACCCGGTGCTGGCTCCCGGAACACTTGAATTTCCTCGCCGCTGAAGGTCTCTCCCAACAGCTCGAGCTCGCCGCTCAATTCAAAATCCGCGAGCGCCTCGCGCGGCAGTTGTTTCAACGCGCGCGCGAGCTCGCCAACACGCTTGCCGAGACGAGCCCCAAGCAACGCGAAGTTGGGCTTTGCGCGCAGTCCAACATACGCACCTTCGTCGGTGTCGAACGCCACCACCTTGACATTGAGTTCAGCGGCGATGTACGGCTCAAGCGTGGCGACATCGTCAAGCAGGGCTTGATCGCTATGCACGATGCGCACCTCTCGAAGCGGCGTGCGCAGGCTGATGCCTTCCTGCTCGCGCTGACGCCGCCCGAGCAGGATAATCTGACGCATGCGTGTCACCGCCGCTTCGAGCGCTTCGTCAGCGAGCGCTTCGTCGGCTTCCGGATAGGCGCACAGATGCACGCTCTCGGGCTCTGGCTGACGACCACCGAGGGTGGCGAGACGTCGATACAGGTGCTCGGAGAGAAACGGCGCGAAGGGTGCCATGACGAGGCCAATATCAACGAGCGCGGTATAGAGCGTGCTGAAGGCCGCGATCTTGTCAACATCCATGTCACCCGCCCAAAAGCGCGAGCGGTTTAAGCGAATGTACCAATTCGTGAGATCGCCGATAAATTCAAACAGGCTCGGCACCACCGAGTAGAGACGGTAGCGCGACATCTCCTTGGCGATTGAGCGCTTGAGCGTCTGCAGGCGCGACAAGATCCATCTGTCAAGTTGATTGTCGCCAAGATGGAGGCCTTTTTCTGGCGACCAGCCGTCAATCTTGGCGTAGGTCTCAAGAAACGAAAAAGCGTTGTACCAAGGCAGTAGCGCACGCCTGACCATCTCGCGCACGCCGTCATCCTCAAAACGCTGCTCCTCGCCGCGCACCAGCGGTGAGTTGATGAGATACAGGCGCAGAGCATCAGCCCCGTAGTTTTCCATCAAGCTGTCGGGCGGTGTGAAGTTCTCTTTGCTCTTGGACATCTTCGCGCCATCTTTGGCGAGCACCAGGCCGTTGACCACCACATTGCGAAAAGCGGGCTTGTCAAAAATCGCCGTGCTCAGCACCATGAGCGTGTAAAACCAGCCGCGCGTCTGATCAAGCCCTTCGGCAATGAACTCCGCAGGAAACCCCGAACGAAACACCGACTCGTTCTCGAACGGATAATGCAGCTGCGCATAGGGCATCGAACCCGATTCAAACCAGCAGTCGAGCACTTCCGAAATGCGCCGATAGGTGCCCGCCTCACCGTCAATCTCAAATGTCAGCGGGTCCACATTCTCACGATGAAGGTCGGTGACTCGAACGCCGGTCAGTTCGGCGAGTTCATCGATTGATCCGACACAGCGGGTATTGCCAGTCACATCGTTTCGCCAGATCGGTAGCGGCGTGCCCCAAACGCGATTTCGCGAGACCGCCCAGTCAGCGGCGTCACGCAGCCAATTGCCGAAGCGCCCTTCCTTGATGTGCCCTGGCACCCAACGCACCGATATGTTGGCTTTGACGAGATCATCGCGAAATTCGCTCACGCGCACATACCAAGACGGAATCGCACGATAAATGAGCGGTGTTTCGGAGCGATAGCAAAATGGGTAGGCGTGGCGCAGCGTCGAGCGTTCAAAAAGCGCCCCGCTTGCCTTGAGATACGCCATGATCTCGCGGTCGGCTGCCTTCACATGCTGACCAGCGAAGTCGGTCACCTCCTCAGTGAACTCACCCTGCATCGACACAGGACAGACAAACGCATCAATACCTTCGCGCTTGCAAATCCGAAAGTCGTCTTCCCCAAAAGCGGGCGCTTGATGCACAAGTCCTGTGCCTTCACCGTCCGTCACATAGTTATCGGCGACCACACGAAACGCGCCGCGATTGACTTCATCTGCAAAGTACGGAAAGATCGGCGCGTAGCGCCTGCCGACCAACGCCGCGCCTTTCGCTGTCGCGATGCGTTCAAGGTCGTGCTGCTTCGAGTAGGCTTTGATGCGCGATGCTGCCATCCAGATTTTCTTGCCGCTTGCCTTATCCTTGACGAGCGCATATTCAAGATCTTCGCGCACACAAATGGCAAGATTCGATGGCAGCGTCCACGGCGTGGTGGTCCACACCGACAGGTACTCGTCGGAATCGATCATGGGGAAGAGCGCGGTAATCGCCGGGTCTTCAACATCGCGATAATTCTGATTGGCCTCGAAGTTCGCAAGCACCGTGCCAAGCGCGGTGCTCACCGGCATGACCTTGACGCCTTCGTAGACATAACCCTTGTCCCAGAGCTGCTTGAACGCCCACCACACAGACTCCATGTACCAAGGCTCCATGGTCTTGTAGTCGTCGTCGAAATCAACCCAGCGACCCAAGCGCGTGATGGTCTTGCGCCATTCGCTCGCATAACGCTGCACAATCGACCGGCACTCGTCGTTGTAGCCTTTGACACCGAGTTTCTCAACTGCTTCCCCAACACTTAAGCCAAGGCGCTTGTCGATTTCGTGCTCAATAGGCAGGCCGTGGCAATCCCAGCCCCAGCGCCTGTCCACATGGCGCCCGGTCATCGTGAAGTAGCGCGGAATGATATCCTTGATAGTGGAGCACACGAGATGCCCATGGTGCGGCAAGCCGGTCGCAAAAGGAGGCCCGTCGTAGAAGATATAGGGCTTCTTGCCAGATGTTGCTTCGACGCTACGCTCAAATATGCGCCGCGCCTCCCAGAAAGCGAGCACTTCATGCTCCATCTGTACGAAGGAAAACGCCCGTTGCGCAGATTGCGAAGACTGTTCGGACACGATTGGATTCAAGCGCCTTAGTCGCCGACGACGCCAGCAAGTCGCTCGACCGCCTCCAAGTAATCCTCAATGAACTCGCGCATGACATCGCGCGTCGATTGAATGCTGTCCATGAGACCGACGCCCTGCCCGACAAAATAGGTGGCAAGCTGCCGCGCGCCTTCGTGCCCGCCTTCAGCGAGCTTGGCGACTTTTGACAGCGGCGGCTCCGAGACGAGGGACTGCAACGGCATGGGCAACGAACCAGGCGATGCTTCGGACTCCCACGCATCGGTCCACGGCGAGCGAAGCTGACGCGAAAACTTGCCCGTTCGCGCTTTTGAGCGCACGGTCTCGCGGGAAGTGGCCTCGACGTACTTTTCTTTGATGTGCATCGGCGTTTCAGCCTCGACAGTCGTCAGCCACATGGATGCTGTCCAGGCGCCATGCGCGCCCATCGCCATGCACGCCGCCATTTGCCGGCCTGTAACGATGCCACCGGCAGCGAGTATCGACACATCCGAGCCTTCGACGGCCTTCACGACTTCGGGCACGAGCACCATGGTCGAGACATCGCCGCAATGACCGCCAGCCTCGGTGCCAGCAACGACCAGGATGTCCACGCCAGCCACCACTTGCTTGACCGCGTGCTCCTTGGCTCCGACTAGCGCCGCCGTCGCAACGCCGTGTCGCTTGCCCATCTCGATCATGTACTTCGGAGGCACGCCAAGAGCATTGGCGATGAGCTTGATCGGATGCGAGAAGGCAATATCGATGACAGTGCCAGCGCGCTCCTCGTTGAGGAACCCAAGTCCAGAACCAGGCGTGCCGCCATAAATGTCCGAGCCGTCGATCTCGTACTTCTTGAGAACATCCAAAGCGAATTGGCGATTCTCTTCAGGCACCATGGCGACAAGCGCTTGCGGTGACGCACCGTCCGTTGCGGCCATGGTCGCAGGCGCGATCAGATCGAGCCCATAGGGCTTGCCGTCAATGTGTTCGTTGATCCAATTGAGTTCGATTTCAAGCTGCTCCGGCGTGTAGCCCGCCGCGCCAAGCACCCCCATGCCGCCTGCCTTGGAGACCGCGACGACGACATCGCGGCAATGGGTGAATGCGAGCAAGGGGAACTCGATGTCGAGCTGATCGCAAATTGGGGAACGCATCTTCTATCACTCTGGAACTTGTGCAGCGCGCATAGTAGCGACTTCTGGCGCATGTTGGGCAGCGCCTGCGGTGATCATCACATTGATAACCATCGCTGCCGAAGGGCTCGTGCGGATGCTGCGGGACGGCGAGTTCGCCGACGATGGCTCCGCGAATCGTTGAGTTGAGTCATAATGGCAGCATGATTCGAGAACAACATGTGCTGAACGAGATTCACGCCTATCGGTACGCTGGAGAGTGTCCGAGGTATGCGCTGCTGATCTCACACGGAATCGCCTCGCACGGAGGCATCTACGATGTGTTCTGCTGCCATCATGCGGCGAAGGGCGTTGATATCTGGTCGTTTGATGCACCTGGGCACGGGAAATCAACCACCAACCGACCGCGCGGCCAATGGACAATGAGCGAATGGGCGGACGCATCTGTCATGTACGCCGAACACATCAAAGCAATGACCTATTTGCCTGTGTTTACCTTGGGTTCTAGCCTCGGCGTCGCCGCCGCATACGCATCGCTCCATTGCGATGCGATTTCAGGCGCCGTGCTCATGGGTTCCCCTGCCGTGCCAAGCGGTCCGGCCATCCGCATGGTGGCGCAGGCCTGGCGCTCAGAACAAGTGCAGGCGGTGCTAAGCATGTTGGGGCGCGCCGCGCGACTCGACTGCGGCATTCTTTTCAATTTCGATGACGACTATGGCTATGCGGGCGCCGGCGAGCAGAAGCGCCTCGACCCTTGGAACACATGGAGCTACGACTTGAGCGCATGGGCCACGCTCTTCACCTACGACCCTAAAGTGCCGGTGTCGGAAAACGAAAAACCGATTCTTATCGCTTGCGGCGAAAAGGATGCGAGCTTTCCGCCGGCCATGATGAAAGCGACGGCGGACGCAATCGCCGGCCCCGTCGAGTTCTATTGTCTGAAGGACGGCAAGCATCAGCTCATGCTGTTCCATACGCAAACCTTTTCCGACAAGGTCGACCATTGGGTCAGCGGCCTGCTTTTGGAAACCACTTAGAGGTTAAGTCGAAATAAACAATGAACAAGGTTGAAGGACTACATCATCTAGCGATTTGCACCGCCGACATGAAGGCGCAGGTCGAATTCTTCACAGACTGCCTCGGCATGGAGCTGCAAGCGCTCTATTGGATGCACGGGGTCGAGAACACTTGGCATGGCTTTTTGCGATTGAATGATGAGAGTTCAATCGCATTCGTCTCTAATCCTGACATTGCCGAAATAAATCCCGTAGCGGGCAAGTCCTATGCTGGTAACGCCGGTGCAAACTGCGCGCCGGGCGCCACCCAGCATATTGCGCTCAAGGTCAACAGCCACGACGAGCTGCTAGCGATGCGCGACAGACTGCGCTCTAAGGGCGTGCCGGTCATCGGGCCTGTAGACCACGGCATGTGCTGTTCGGTGTACTTCGCAGGCCCGGAGAATCTGACTCTAGAACTCAGCTATTCAACGCAGCCCATCAACAGCGAAGCATGGATCGACCCCGAAGTCGCTGCGCTTGCGGGCATTTCGCCAGAGGAGCTCGCACGCTATAAGCAGCCCAAGCCGTTTCTCGACAGTGGCGGGCGTGTGCCGCAACCGGGGCCTGACGCACCGGGGCCACATATGAGCAACTATCCCGAGGGCGCCTACGAGAGCCTCCTGTCGGTGCCCGACGAGGCAGTGCTGCACGCCGTGCCGAATGAACCTCCGGTGAAGATAGCGGCGACGCGGTAGCGGGCGTACCGCTCAGGGCGATGGGCTCAAAACGAGTGCGATAAAAGCCAAGATAATGGTGGTCTGCGCGACTGAGACGCCGAACATCCATTTAACGAGATCAGCCTTGACCGATGAGATCTCCGCCTTGGTTTCTTGGCGTAGCGATTCGATGCCAGCCTTGGTTTCTTGGCGCAGCGATTCGATGCCAGCCTTGGTTTCTTGGCGCAGCGATTCAATGTCTGCCTTGGTTTCTTGGCGCAGCGATTCGATGTCAGCCTTGGTTGCAAGGTTCGCGTTGAGAAACGCGATCTGTTCCTCAGCAAGGGTTTCGGCCTGCTGTTCAGTAAAGCCGCTGCCCGTCAGACGCTTGACGTAGCGGTGAGTATCAAATGCGACAGCTTCGCTCATGGGGCCATTATAAGCGCTTTGAAAATTACCCGACCAGCAGCGAGGGGATTGTGCTACATGTCCAGAGGCAGTTCTGGGATTTCCTCAAATTCAGGGATTTCGGGGTAGTCTTCGTCATCGGGCGAGGCATCTTCGCCGCCTTGTTCGAATTCCTCTACCATTTCCGTCACTTGCGGGATACCGACTTCTCCAGCGGATTCGGCGCGCTCCCTTGCGGTGTAGGCGAGTCCAAAAGAGATGAGGAAGAAAGCAAATGCCAGCCATGCGGTCGTTTTGGTCAGGAACGACAGCGAACCGGCACTACCGAATACGGTATTGGAAGCACCGCTGCCAAAGGCAGCGCCAATATCGGCACCTTTGCCGCGCTGCACGAGGACAATCGCAACGAGTGAAATCGCAATCACAATGAGTAGGGCCACAAGGCCCGTTTCAAGCATCGACATATGTTGAATCCCTTGATATTTCGTTAAGTTGAGCAAGTGTGCTCGAAAACGCTTGGGCTTTCAGCGATGCCCCGCCCACTAGCCCGCCATCGATATTGGGTTTCCGAAAGAGCCCACACGCATTATCGCTGTTTAGGCTGCCGCCATACAAGATTGGCACTGACGCACCGTCCTCACCAAGGCGCGCACGCAGGAAGGCATGCGCGGCTTCGGCCTCCTCTGGTGTCGCCACCTGGCCGGTGCCAATAGCCCACACAGGCTCGTAGGCGAGCACGCAGCGCGCAAGCAATGACTTCAATGGTTCGATTTGGCGCGCAAGCACGGCTTCCGTCTCGCCCGCTTCCCTCTCCGCGCCAGTCTCGCCAACGCATACTACTGGCGTCAGACCAGCATCAAGGGCACGGCTCGCCTTGGCAGCAATGAGCACATCGCTCTCACCAAAGCCGTGACGTCGCTCGGAGTGACCGATGATCACCAATTCACATCCCATGTCCACGAGCATGGATGCCGACACTTCGCCGGTATAGGCGCCGCTTTCGGCCTCGTGAAGCGTTTGCGCGCCAAGCTTGACGGGCGAACCCTGAAGCACGGCGGACACCGAATCAAGATAGGGGAACGGCGGAAAGAGGGCGCATACTGCTTCTTCGGCCTCGGTCAGGGCGAGCACCGAATCGCGCACGCTCGCCGCGAGCGCCAGCGCTTCGGCCTTGCTGAGGTTCATCTTCCAATTGCCGCACAACAGCTTCGTTCTCATGCAGCGAGCACCTTTTCTTCAAGTGCATCAGCGAGCGAGCAATTGAAATCTGCATCCGGCCCTTCGACCAGGATGCGCACGAGGTCTTCCGTGCCCGAGGGCCTCACCAGCAACCGCCCTGAACTTCCGATGGCGGACTTCGCTTCGCTCAGAGTGCCGCAAGCGTTGAGTTCGCCGACCACGCGCTGAGGCGAAGCCACTGGAACATTGCGCAGTACGCTCGGCAACGGCTCGAATCCCTGGCATAGCTCAGCGAGCGACTTGCCTTCAAGCACAGCCGCCTGCATCACCTGCAAAGCGGCGAGAATGGCATCCCCAGTCGGCGCAAGATCAAGCATCAGCAGGTGCCCGGCGGGTTCGCCGCCAAGCGACCAGCCGAGCGAGACGAGCTTGCGGCGTATTTCGCGGTCGCCCACTGGCACAGATTCAAAGGCAACGCCAAGCGCATCGAGAGCCGTGCCGAGTCCGAGATTTGACATCTCGGAGGTCACGACGCCGCCGCCGAGTTGCCCGCGGCGTTGCTTGTGCCCTGCAAGCGCATAGAGCAGCGCGTCGCCATCATAGATTCGGCCAGTCGCATCAGCCATGACCAGCCGGTCGCCGTCACCATCCAAGGCAAGGCCGAAATCCGCGCGCTTCGCCTTGGTCGCTTCGGCGAGTGCGCTCGGATGCACCGAACCGCATTCGAGATTGATGTTGAGTCCGTCAGGAGAGTCGCCGATAGCGGTCACGTCCGCCCCAAGTTCGGCCATCACTGCGGGCGCCGCCTGATAGCACGCACCGTGTGCGGCGTCCACGACGATATGCAGCCCTCGCAATGAAACACCGAGACCGATCCTCGCTTTGCAGTATTCAATATAGCGCCCGAGGGCATCGTCAATCCGCCGCGCTTTTCCGAGGCGCTCGGCGGACAGGCAGGTAGATTCGGCGTCAAGTTCGCGTTCGATGCTCGCCTCGACCGAGCTTGCAAGCTTTTCGCCTTGCGCATCGAAAAACTTGATGCCGTTGTCATGGAAGGGGTTGTGCGAAGCGCTGATGACAATGCCGCCTTCGGCGCGAAACGCCTGCGTCAAGTAGGCGATCGCCGGTGTCGGCATGGGCCCGACAAGCAGCACATTGACACCTGCAGAGACGAGGCCAGCTTGCAGCACGGATTCAAACAGATAGCCTGAAATGCGCGTGTCCTTGCCGATGAGGACAGTGCTGCCCTCGCCGAATACTCGGCCCGCAGCCGCGCCTAGTTGCAAGCAAAATTCTGCTGTCATGGGCACCCGGCCCACTCGTCCGCGAATGCCGTCGGTGCCAAACCAGCGGGATGTCATGCTTGAGAATCTACACTTCTTCGGCTGGGCGTCCGACTTTGGGACCCGGCCTGCGCGCGCGCTTCTTTGGCTGCGGCGATTCCGAGGCACGACTGCTACGACCGCAGTCTTCAGGCGACCTCACCTGACGCCCTTGCATGATGTCTTCGATCTGCTCGAAGACTAGCGTTTCGTATTCGATGAGTGCCTCAGCCATGCTGTGCAGCTTGTCCTTGTGGTCGTTCAGCACCTTCTCGGCAAGCGCATAGCAGTCGTCGATGATGCGCCGAACTTCCGTGTCAATCGCGTGCGCCGTGCGGCTTGACACGGTACGCGGCTTGGTCGAGGCCGAACGGCCGAGGAACACTTCCTGATCCTCCTCGTCGTACTTTAAGGGCCCCATGTTGTCCGACAGCCCCCATTTGGTGACCATTGAGCGCGCGAGCGAAGTGGCGCGCTCAATGTCATTGGCGGCGCCAGTCGTGACGCCTTCGTCGCCGAGCACCATCTGCTCTGCGATGCGTCCACCAAACAGGCCGCAAATCTGACTCCTGATGGCGCGCCGGCTTAAGGAATAGCGGTCTTCTTCGGGCAGGAACATGGTGAGTCCGAGTGCGCGACCGCGCGGCATGATGGTGACCTTGTAGAGCGGGTCATGCTCGTCCATCGTGTAGCCGACGATGGCGTGGCCTGCTTCGTGGTAGGCGGTGTTGCGCTTTTCTTTTTCCGACATCACCATCGAGCGGCGCTCCGCGCCCATCATGATCTTGTCCTTGGCGCGGTCGAATTCCTCCATGTCCACCGACCCCTTGCCAGCGCGCGCGGCGAGCAGTGCCGCCTCGTTGACCAGATTGGCCAAGTCCGCGCCGGAAAATCCGGGACTGCCGCGCGCAATGATGCTCGCTTCGACATCTTTGTGCAGCGAGACCTTGCGCATGTGGACTTTCAAGATTTGCTCGCGACCGCGTATATCCGGCAGGCCGACAACGACCTGACGGTCGAAGCGACCGGGGCGAAGGAGCGCTGGGTCGAGCACGTCGGGCCGGTTAGTGGCGGCAATGACGATGATGCCATCGTTAGCCTCAAAGCCGTCCATCTCCACAAGAAGTTGATTGAGCGTCTGCTCGCGCTCATCGTGGCCGCCGCCGAGCCCGGCACCGCGGTGTCGGCCGACGGCATCGATCTCGTCGATGAAAATGATGCAGGGCGCCTGCTTCTTCGCCTGCTCAAACATGTCGCGCACACGCGACGCGCCGACGCCGACGAACATCTCGACAAAATCAGACCCGGAAATCGAAAAGAACGGCACCTTGGCTTCACCGGCGATGGCTTTCGCAAGCAGCGTTTTGCCGGTGCCGGGCTGCCCGACCATGAGCACGCCGCGTGGAATATGGCCGCCGAGCTTTTGGAATTTGGTTGGGTCGCGCAGGAATTCGACGAGCTCCTGCACGTCTTCCTTGGCTTCATCGACACCTGCGACATCGTCGAAGGTGGTTTTGATCTGGTCTTCTGCTAGGAGCCGCGCGCGCGAGCGCCCGAAGGAAATCGGCCCGCCGCCGCGCCCGCCGCTTTGCATCTGGCGCATGATGAGCGCGAAGATGCCGATGATCAGCAATACCGGGAAGCTTGCGAGCAGCAGCTGCTGCCAGAAGGTGGTGCGGTCAGGCGGCTTGCTTCGCACTTCAACGCCGTGGTTGATGAGGTCGTCCATGAGCTTGGGGTCTTGGATGCCGTAACGCACGACTTGAAACATACTGCCGTTCTTGCGCTCGCCAAGAATGGTCACATCGGTGATGGTGACGGCGCGGATAAGTTCGTTCTGCACCTCGGTCACGAACTGCGAGTAGCTGATCTCAGCGGTCTCACCGCGCCGGTTGAGGGAATTGAATATGAACACAAGCGCAAAGCCGATGACGAACCACCAGACAAGGCTTCTTGAGAGATTGCGGAGCTTCACTTGCGATGCAGCAGAATAATCAATGTGACAGTATACAAGTAGAGCTTGAGTGCTGTTCGTGGCGTTTGTTCATAACAAGCGCAGATCATACGACTACCTTGCTGGCGCTTGACGTAAAAGCCCGCCTGCCGTGCGTACAGCTCGCTTATTCAGCGCGACACCGTACATTTCGCTTGAATCGGCCCGGGAAGCGCGAGGCTTGGCGATTCGAACTTCTCCGAACCCTGCTTCGGCGCGGCATCGGAAGCGAGTAAGCGGGTCGCCTTGGAAGAGCTTGACCACAAGCCCTCCCGCTTCATCAAGCAGGGTGTCCGCGAGGTCGCAAGCGAGGTCAACAAGCGCTTCTGCGCTCGCCATGTCGCGTGCGGCGATGCCGGATATGTCAGGCGCCATGTCGGACACGATGAGGCCATAAGGCGCATGGCGCGACGACCAATCTCCAAATGCCTCGCCGCCAACCCCTGCGCGCAAGAAGTGAACGCCTTGTGGCACTTCCATATCGCGCTGATCACAGGCGTACACACACGCTTTCTTCTCAGCGAGATAGCGTGTCCAGCCGCCGGGCGCCGCGCCGAGTTCGAGTACCTTGCGCCCAGGGCACACCAGATCGTATTTGGCATCGAGTGATTCAAGTTTGAACCAGGCTCTCGAACCGAGCCCGCGCTCAGCGGCTTTGCGCGAGTAGCTGTCGCCTCTGCCCCGCGCCCGCCAATGGGCGCGGGATGCGCGCCGGCTCATAGATGTTCGACCTTGAGGATCTCGTAGCTCACCACGCCGCCAGGGGCATTGACTTCAACCTCGTCCTCGCAGTGCTTGCCAATCAGTGCCCGGCCGATCGGCGAAGAAAAGGAGATTTTGCCGAGCTTGATATCGGCTTCGTCTTCGCCAACAATCTGATAGCGAACGGACTTGCCGCTATCGAGATTCTCCAAGCTGATGGTTGCGCCAAACACGACTTTGCCGGACTCGCGAATGCGTGTGATGTCGATGACTTGCGCATCGGCGAGCTTGCCTTCGATTTCTTGAATGCGCCCTTCGTTGAATCCGTGCTGCTCGCGCACGGCATGATATTCAGCGTTCTCGCGCAAATCCCCATGCGCGCGCGCGCTAGCGAGGTCTTCGACGATTTTTGGCCGCAACTCGAACTTCAGTCGGTGCAATTCTTCGCGAAGCGCTCGTTCGCCCGCAACCGTCATTGGCGTGCTCATATACTTAAGTCCTGAATGCGTCTCACTGATGGTTTGCCCGGATGGGCATGAAGATGAGCGATCGCCTCGCAAAAAGCCTGCCCACCAGCAAGCGTGGTTGTATAGCACACTCTACGCTCAACTGCGAGCCGGCGAATGACTGCGGAATCCGCGATGGCGACGCGGCCCTCGGTGGTGTTGACAACAAGATCAACTGGATTGTTCTTGATGAGGTCGGAAATATCCGGCCGACCTTCGGTAACTTTGTTGACGACTTCAACGTCGATACCAGCCGCGCGAATGACGCGCGCCGTGCCGCGCGTTGCAACGAGCGAAAACCCAAGGTTCGTGAGCGCCTGCGCGACTTCAGCCACACCTTGCTTGTCTGAATCAGCAACGCTCATAAACGCGCGGCCGGACAGGGGCAGCCGCTCGCCTGCCGCGAGCGTCGCCTTGGCGAATGCCTCGGCGAAGGTGTCGCCCACGCCCATGACTTCTCCGGTTGACTTCATTTCTGGAGAAAGGATGGGATCGACACCGGGGAACTTGTTGAACGGAAACACCGCTTCCTTGACACTGATGTGCGCATGCCGCACTTCTTTTGTGAACCCTTGCGCCTGCAAGCTCGTGCCAGCCATGCAGCGCGCGGCGACCTTGGCGAGCGACACGCCGATGCTCTTCGAGACGAACGGCACCGTGCGCGAGGCGCGCGGGTTCACCTCCAAGACAAACACCTCATCGCCCTGGACGGCGAATTGAACGTTCATCAGGCCAATCACGCCGAGTTCAAAGGCCATGGCGCGAGTCTGACTGCGAAGCGCATCCTGAACGCTCTCAGAGAGACTGACCGGCGGCAGCACACACGACGAATCACCTGAGTGAATACCCGCTTCCTCAATATGCTGCATGATGCCGCCGACCACGCAGTCGACGCCGTCGCAGACCGCATCGACATCGACCTCCACAGCTTTGGCAAGAAACTTGTCGAGCAGCACCGGGGAATCTTCCGACGCCACGACGGCGTGGGCGAGATAGTCCTTCAAGTCCTCATCGCAATGCACGAGCTGCATCGCCCTGCCACCAAGCACATAAGAAGGACGAACGACCAAGGGATAGCCGATCATCGCCGCCGCCTCAAGACCTTCGGCAACCGATGTCACCGTCGCGTTGGGCGGCTGGCGCAGGCCCAAGGCATTGATCATGGTTTGAAAGCGCTTGCGGTCTTCGGCGCGGTCGATGGCATCGGCAGAGGTACCAAGGATATTGACGCCGGCCTCGGCCAAAGCGCTCACGAGTTTGAGCGGCGTCTGTCCACCAAACTGAACGATCACGCCTTCGGGCTGCTCGAGATTGACAATGGCGATGACATCCTCGAAGGTCACCGGCTCGAAGTAGAGCCGGTCGGAGATATCGTAGTCGGTTGAGACGGTCTCAGGATTGCAGTTGACCATGATGGTCTCGAAGCCGTCTTCGCGCATAGCGAGCGCGGCGTGCACGCAGCAGTAGTCAAACTCAATGCCTTGACCGATGCGATTCGGACCGCCGCCGAGCACCATGATCTTACGCTTCTGCGAAGGCTTCGATTCGCAGGCGCGCTCGTAGGTCGAATACATGTATGCGGTCTGCGACGGAAATTCCGCCGCACAGGTGTCCACGCGCTTGTAGACGGGCGTGAGCCCGAGTGATTCGCGGTGCGTCCGCACTTCGCCCTCGCTCAAGCCTAGCAGCGCGGCGATGCGCGCATCGGAAAACCCTTGTCTCTTGATGTGGCGCAGCTTCTCAAGCGTGAGGCTCGCAAGCGGGGCGCTGGCGAGCTCGGATTCGGTGTCGATCAAGTCTTGAATTTCAGCCAGAAACCACGGATCGATGCCGGTGTGCTCATGGAGATCTTCAAGGCTGATGCCTTGCCGCATGGCTTGTGCGAGGTAGCGAATGCGATGCGGGCCTGGCTCGCGCAGCTCACGCACGAGCGTGCGCGTACCGTCCGGCCCGTCGAGCCGCGCCACCGGATCAAAGCCATCAATGCCAGTTTCAAGTCCGCGCAGCACCTTCTGCATGGCTTCTTGGAACGTGCGACCAATCGCCATGGCTTCGCCGACCGACTTCATCTGCGTCGTCAGCCGGTCTTGCGCCGCCGGAAACTTCTCGAAGGTGAAGCGCGGCACCTTCACCACCACATAGTCGATGGACGGCTCGAAGGACACCGGCGTGACGCCGGTAATGTCGTTTTGCAGCTCATCAAGCGTGTAGCCCACCGCAAGCCGCGCCGCCACCTTAGCGATCGGAAAGCCGGTCGCCTTTGACGCCAAGGCGGATGATCTCGACACCCTCGGATTCATTTCGATGACCACGAGCCGTCCGTCACTCGGATTGATCGCGAACTGCACGTTCGAGCCGCCGGTTTCGACGCCGATCTCGCGCAGCACGTCAATCGAGGCATTGCGCATGATCTGGTATTCCTTATCCGTGAGCGTCTGCGTCGGCGCAACGGTGATGCTGTCGCCAGTGTGCACGCCCATTGCATCAAGGTTTTCGATGGCGCACACGATGATGCAATTATCAAGGCGGTCGCGCACCACCTCCATCTCAAACTCCTTCCAGCCCAAGAGCGATTCGTCAATGAGCAGCTCGTTGGTTGGCGATTGCGCAAGGCCACGTTTGCACAGGCTCTTGAATTCATCTAAGTTATAGGCGATGCCGCCGCCGCTGCCGCCGAGCGTGAACGACGGCCGAATGATGCACGGAAAGCCAAGCGCGCCCTGCACTTGCATGGCCTCTTCAAGGCTGTGCGCAATGCCTGCGCGTGGCGTCTCAAGATTGATATTGCGCATGGCCTCGATGAAGCGCTCGCGGTCTTCGGCCTTGTCGATAGCATCGCGGCTCGCACCGATGAGTTCAACGCCAAAGGCTTCAAGGACGCCTTCGCGCACAAGGTCAAGGGTGGTGTTAAGCGCGGTCTGGCCGCCCATCGTAGGTAGCAGCGCATCGGGCCGCTCGCGTTCGATGACCTCGGCCATGACACGCCAGTCAATCGGCTCGATGTAGGTGCTGTCGGCGACCGACGGGTCGGTCATAATGGTCGCCGGATTGGAATTGATCAAAATGATGCGATAGCCCTCGTTCTTGAGGGCTTGACAGGCTTGCGTGCCGGAATAGTCGAACTCGCAGGCTTGGCCGATGACGATTGGCCCGGCGCCGGGAATCAAGATCGATTCGATGTCTGTGCGCTTCGGCATGGATGCTAGTGTCCTGCCGTCATCAAACTGACGAATTCGTCGAAGAGGCGCGCCACATCCTGCGGGCCTGGGCTCGCTTCAGGATGCCCCTGCACACTGAACGCTGGCTTGCTTCGATGGCGCACGCCTTGGACGCTGCCGTCAAAGAGCGACACATGCGTGACTTCAAGGCAGTCGGGAATGGAATCGGCATCAACCGCGAAGCCGTGATTCTGGCTTGAGATCATGACGCGATTGCTGGCAAGCGATTTGATTGGATGGTTGGCGCCGTGATGTCCAAAAGGCATTTTGACGGTGCGGGCACCACAGGCGAGCGAGAGCAACTGATGACCAAGACAAATGCCAAAGATCGGAACGCCCGAATCAATGAGCTCGGCGATCGTCGAAATCGCATAGTCGAGGGGTTCTGGATCGCCCGGGCCGTTCGAGAGGAAGATGCCATCAGGCGAGTGCGCGAGCGCTTCTCTTGCGCTCGTGGTCGCTGGCACCAAGGTCACCTGGCATTGCCGGTCGGTGAGATAGCGAAGGATGTTGTGCTTGACACCAAAGTCGTAGGCGACGATCTTGTGCTGTGCGCCTCGCTTGGTTTTTGATTGCCACAGACCTTGATGCCACTTGATTGGCGCCTTGCAGGTGACGCCTTTGACGAGGTCTTGGCCAGAGAGTCCTTGAAAGCCTTGCGCACGCTTGATGCAGTCGTTGATGTCGATTGCCTCGCTGCTGTCGTGGCTCGCAGTAATGCACGCGCCTTGCGCACCTTGCTCGCGAATGATGCGCGTCAATTCGCGCGTGTCCACTTCGGCGATCGCGACGCAATTCTCGCGTTCCAAAAAAGTCCTCAGATCCGAGTCGCTGCGCCAGTTGGAATGACGCTTTGGCAGGCTTCGCACGACTAGGCCGCTCGCCCAGACGCGGCCTGATTCGACATCCTCGGCGTTGGTGCCGGTATTGCCGATATGGGGATAGGTCAAGGTGACAATCTGCCCGGCATAGGATGGGTCGGTGAGGATTTCCTGATAGCCGGTCATGGCGGTGTTGAACACGACCTCACCGACAGATGTGCCAGCCGCGCCCGCAGCGACACCTTCAAACACCGCGCCCTCAGCGAGCGCGAGCACTGCTCTGTTCATCCAGCCTCACACACAATTGTTGTTCTTTTGTTCCGTTCAATACGAATCGCGACGCAAAATTCGTTCGTAGTCCAAGGCCGCGACTTGGCTGGATGGGTATTGTAAATGACGCGCACCGAAGATTGCGAGAATCGAGTTGTCCAAATCCCCGAAATCAGTGGAGGATGATCAGGCCACTACAGACCTTGCTTAAGGTTTCCACACTTGCGGCGGCTTGCCTTGAACGAGTTCGGCGATTGACCAGAGTTCGATGCGCCAAGGGTCAAGCTTCAAGAGGCCACAGTCCGGGTGCGCGGCGCCAGCCGTGAAGAACACGCCGGGGTCGTAGCCGAGTGGTGGCTCGGTGGAATTGAAGAGGTCCCAGATGCGCTGCTTCTCATCGATATCCTCCTCCCATGAGGCTTCGCAGTCCGCGATGATCTGCTCGTGCTGCGGATCCCAATAGGTGAGCGACACAAAGGCATTGGCGGCAATATGCTTGGCTTTCAAGGTGTTGCGACCAGTGAGAATCCAGCCGGTGCTGTCTTCCCAGATGGGATGCAGGATGCGCGAGCGCAGGCGACCCTTGGCATCTTGCGTGCTCACCGTCGCCCACACAATACGCTGCACGCGGGCCATGAAGTCGTCACGGATATCGTTGAAGGATTGAACTGACATGGCAGCACTCTAGCACACGTCCACGCAAACGCCGGCCTGGTCGGCGCAAGCAGGCATTCAGTTTGACTGTCATCAAGCGACTCAAGTAGAATGCAGGGTTTTTTCGCCGCACGAGCCCGCAACACATGGCAACTGTGAGTCAACTAGTTCGCAAGCCGCGCAAGCGCAAGCCCGAAAAGAGCAAAGTGCCTGCCCTACAGGGCTGCCCTCAGCGGCGCGGCGTGTGTACGCGCGTCTACGCAACCACGCCGAAGAAGCCGAATTCGGCCATGCGCAAAGTCTGCCGCGTGCGCCTCACCAACGGCTACGAAGTCACGTCCTATATCGGCGGCGAAGGGCACAACCTGCAAGAGCACTCGGCGATTTTGATTCGAGGCGGCCGGGTCAAGGACTTACCGGGCGTGCGCTATCACACAGTTCGCGGCACGCTTGACGCTTCCGGCGTTGGCGACCGCCGCCAAGGTCGTTCCAAGTACGGGGCCAAGCGACCGAGATAAACGCCCCCACATCGAGTAAGGCCGTGCTGGGCGATACGCCGAATGCACGGAAAACCCTGAAGAGGAGATTAGAAGATGCCAAGAAGACGTGTCGCGCAGAAGCGCACCATCTTGCCCGACCCAAAATTCCACGACCAAACGGTCGCCAAGTTCATCAATCACCTGATGGTGAGCGGTAAGAAGTCGGTGGCCGAGCGCATCGTCTATGGCGCATTCGACGTGATTTCAGAGAAGCGACCCGGCCAAGACGTGGTGCAACTCTTCAAGGATGCCTTGGAAGCCGTCTCGCCGGTTGTCGAGGTGAGGTCGCGGCGCGTTGGCGGTGCCACCTATCAGGTGCCGCATGAAGTGCGCGAAAGCCGCCGGCAAGCGCTCGCTATGCGCTGGCTCGTCGATAGCGCGCGCCGGCGCAGTGAGAAATCCATGCACTCACGACTCGCCGGCGAGCTGCTCGACGCCTCCGAAGAGCGCGGCGACGCCTTCAAGCGCAAGGAAGACACGCATCGCATGGCGGAAGCCAACCGCGCTTTCTCGCACTATCGCTTCTAGGGCGCCCTCGCGTCCCACAACTTCAAACGGATACATCATGCCGCGCACAACCCCTATCAAACGCTACAGAAATATCGGCATCGTCGCCCATGTGGACGCTGGCAAGACGACCACCACCGAACGGGTGCTGTTCTACACCGGCCTGACCCACAAAATCGGCGAAGTCCACGAAGGCTCCGCCGTCATGGACTGGATGGAGCAGGAACAAGAACGCGGCATCACCATCACCTCCGCCGCCACCACCTGCTTCTGGGCTGGCATGAACGGGCAGCATCCGCAGCATCGAATCAACATTATTGACACCCCCGGCCATGTTGACTTCACTATCGAGGTTGAGCGCAGCTTGCGCGTGCTTGACGGCGCGGTCGTTGTCTTTTGCGGTGTCGCCGGCGTCGAACCGCAGTCGGAAACCGTCTGGCGGCAAGCCAATCGCTACGAAGTCCCGCGCATGGTGTTCGTCAACAAGCTCGACCGCGCGGGCGGCGACTTCCTGCGCGTCGTGGATCAGATTCGCACGCGCCTCGGCTCGACACCAGTGGTTATGCAACTCCCAATCGGCAGCGAAGAAGCGCTCAAAGGCGTCGTCGATCTAGTGGCAATGAAGGCGCTCTATTGGAGCGAAGCCGACAAGGGCGCGAGCTGCGATATCCAAGACATCCCCGAAGACATGCAGGACGATGCCGAACACTATCGCGAACTGCTCATGGAAACGGCAGCGGAAGCCAATGATGACCTGACCGAGCGTTACTTGGAAGAAGGCGAGATCAGCAACGACGATATTCGCAGCGGCATCCGGCAAATGACCATCGAGAACCGCATCGTACCCGCACTGTGCGGCTCAGCCTTCAAGTTCAAAGGCGTGCAGGCCATGCTCGATGCCGTCATCGACTACCTGCCTGCGCCCAATGAAGTCAAGGCCATTGAGGGTGTGCTCGACGACGATGAAACCCAGGCGAGCCGTGAAGCGGACGACAAGGCACCTTTCGCCGCGCTCGCCTTCAAGATCGCCACTGATCCTTTTGTCGGAACGCTGACCTTCTTCCGTGTTTACTCAGGGGTGCTGAGTTCGGGCGATCAAATCTACAACCCGGTGAAATCGCAGAAATTCAGAGTCGGGCGCATGGTGCAGATGCATTCCAACCAGCGCGATGAAATCAAGGAAGTGCGAGCGGGCGACATTGCAGCGGCGGTAGGTCTCAAGAATGTGACGACCGGCGATACGCTCTGCGACATCGGCAACTCCATCACGCTTGAGCGCATGGACTTTCCGGAGCCAGTGATTTCGGTCGCCGTTGAGCCGAAATCCGTGGCTGACCAAGAGAAGATGTCGATCGCGCTTGGCAAGCTTGCGCAGGAAGACCCGTCATTCCGGGTGGCGACCGATGAAGAGTCCGGCCAAACCATCATCTCGGGTATGGGCGAGCTGCACCTCGATATCATTGTTGATCGCATGAAGCGCGAATTCTCGGTGGCGGCCAATATCGGTAAGCCGCAGGTGGCCTACCGCGAGACGATTCGCAGCACCGTCGAGCAGGAAGGCAAGTACATCCGCCAATCTGGCGGCCGCGGTCAGTACGGTCATGTGTGGCTGCGCATCGAGCCGTTGGAATCCGAAGATGGCGCCACCTATGCGTTCGAGGAGACGATCGTTGGCGGTGTCGTGCCACGCGAGTATATTCCGGCGGTGGACAAGGGCATTCGGGAGCAACTCGAAAACGGCATCCTCGCTGGCTATCCACTCATCGGCGTCAAGGCCACGCTCTATGACGGCTCGTTCCACGAAGTAGACTCAAGCGAAGTCGCCTTCAAAATTGCCGGTGCGCAAGCCTTGCGTGAAGGCGCACTCAAAGCATCGCCCGTCCTCTTGGAACCCATCATGGATGTTGAAGTGGTGACGCCGGAAGAATACATGGGCGATGTCGTTGGTGATCTTAACCGCCGTCGCGGCCTCATCGAAGGCATGGACGAGAACCCTTCTGGCAAGGTCATTCGCGCCGCTGTGCCACTCGCTGAGATGTTCGGCTACTCGACCGACCTCAGAAGTGCCACCCAAGGCCGTGCGACCTTCACCATGGAATTTGCCCAATATGGCGAGGTGCCGAAGAATATCGCCGAAGGGATTATGAATTGAGCTAGAATGAACGCTCTTCAATGGCACAGTTGCGCATGATGCATCTCTTCAAGACGCTGACGAAATCCCTTGTCGCACTCCTGCCTGTTTTCAGCGCCGCCTCGCTGTGCGCTGAATATGCGGACACTTGGGGGCCGGAGGTCGGAAGCACACTGCCAGCCTTCGAACTCGCCGATTCGACTGGTGAGCTTCGCGATTTAAGCAGCCTTGCCGGGCCGAGCGGCCTGATCTTCTTCTTCACGCGCTCAGCGGACTGGTGACCATTCTGCCAGCGACAGTTGGTACAACTGTCTGAATCCCTTGAATCCTTCGCTGCGCTTGAAGTCGGCGTGGCTAGCAGCACATATGACGCGCCAGCAACCTTGAGCGAGTTCGTCTCGTCAAGAAACATCGGCTTCCCAGTGCTCTCCGATGAAGGCGGCGGACTCGCCAAAGCGCTCGGCATCCTGAACGAGCAATACGAACCCGGTCATCCAGCGCACGGCGTACCCCATCCCGGCATTCTTTTTGTTGACGAGAACGGCCAGATTCTGGCGAAGTTTGCGGTCGAGGGCCATCGGCAGCGCCCACCCTTGGAAGACGTTCTAGACGGGGTGCGCAAGCTGGTCAATTAGCCCATATGCGGGCACAGCCTCTCAATCAGTACCTGCCAGCCGCACTCACTCTTGGATTCGTTTATCTTGCGCTCAATAGCGCGCTTCGCTTGCGCATGGCTTCGCGCCTATTGAGTTCGAATCGCAGCTTGCGCTCGCAGGCCAAACTGGCGTCACCATACTCCTGCGTGATCAATCCATCGAGACGTGGCGGCGCGATGCGTCGGGCGAACTGCGCTTGAGCTCGCCCGACATCGAATCGGGCCGGAACGCTTCTGCGGTATTTCGCACCGCCATGCAGGATTTTTACGGCGAACTGCGATAGATTGCACGCATACTCGTGCGCGGAGCACTCGTGCGGCTTCTCACCTTGAAAATACTGCGAACGCTGACAGCACTTCGCGACACTGGCAGCCTTGTCGAGGCCTCCAATCAGATGTGTCTGACCGTCTCCGCGCTCTCGCACCAGTTCAAGGACATTGAAGATGAGCTCGGCAGCCAGCTGTTTGTTCGCAAATCCAAGCCTATTCGCTTTACGCCGCTTGGAAGGCGGGTGCTAGCGCTCGCAGACCAGATACTGCCGCAAATCGAGGCCGGCGAGCTCGAAATACGCCGCCAAGCCTTAGGACAAGCCGGGCGGCTTCGCCTCGGCTGCGAATGTCGTTTCTCTTTTGAGTGGCTGTTAGCGGCGGCGCAGGTGTTTCGCAGCCGATGGCCGCATGTGGATTTCGAGGTCGCTGAAGAAGTTCAAGCAGAACCGCTCGAATCCGATAAGGACGGCGGACTTGATCTCTTGATTACACCCTATGTCGAAGCGAAAGAGCATGCGTTGTACATCCCACTCTTTCGCGGGCAGCTTTGTCTGCTCGTGCCAAGCGGCCATATGTTCGCCAAGCGGCGCTACTGCAATGCGAGCGAGCTCGCTGGCCAAGTGCTCGTCGTCGCACGCGAGGAGTCCTTTCGCCAAGGCTTCCTGCGGCAGCTGTTCCATGAAATGGGCGAGACACCCGCCATCGTGCGAAGCGCGGATTTGCCGACCATCATGATTCAGCATGTCGTCAACGGCAAAGGCTTGGCGCTGCTACCAAGATGGGCCGCGCGGCCCTATGTCGAGCAGGGCATGGTGCGTGACATCTCGATCGGGAAGCAGGGCTTCTTCTACACCCTCTATGCCGTGATTCGCAGTGCGGAAAGTGAAATCCAGCACTTTCAGGGGTTTATCGAAACCGCACGGGAGTACGCCGACAATGCCCTGCCCGATGTGGAAAGCGTTGAAGAACCAGTGCTATTCGGTTAAGACTGCGTTTCGCTGATCACATCTGGTGCACCACCCAACTGACCATGTCTGACAAATTGTGAATCTTTGCCCCTGAAATGTCCAAAAATTTGCCCCTAAACGTATCGAAAGTTTGCCTTTGAATTGATAGGGTGCGCACTCAAGCGTCTTTTCATCATGGCTTCGGCTACTGGCGTGCGGACGGCATTGATGTCATCCCGCTTGGGGCGCTCGGGCCTTAACCATCCCTGATTGGGCTCATGATTTGCCGAACTCGTCGGACACCTTATAGCCTAGGCACCCGAAACGCAGTATTATCTCCGCTGGCTTGATGTAACCTGAAACAGCGAAAGAAGGAGATTGCACATGCAGCAGGACCAGGACATGCCGCGTATTTGGGTTGAGGATGCCATAGTGGCCGAAGGCGAGACGGCGAAGGTCACCATCCGTCTGGATCGGGTGTCTGACCGCGATGTGCAAGTCACTTGGCATACATATAATACATGGCTCGGGGGAGCTCTCTCGCCAAATTACGAGCACCAGCCTGGCGAGGTCGTCACTATCCCCGCCGGACAGCAGAGCATCACCGTCACGGTGCAGACCTATGATGACAATGTCTGGAGCGGGCACAGGCCGTTCACGGTTGGCCTGAGCAATTTCGTCAACGCCGTCGACGCCGTCAGGCCGGGCTTTGACAGATCCTATGGCTACGTCAATGTCGTGGACGACGAACCAGCCCCGCCCACCTTGTCCATCAACGACGTAACCGTCACCGAAGGCGGCGTGGCGGTATTCACCATCAGTCTGAGCAAGGTTTCGAGCCAGGATGTGACTGTGGTCTGGCGAACAAAGGAGGACAGCGCCAAATTTGGCATCGATTACAAGGGTCGGCCATACACGTTCCCGGGGATCATCATCCCGGCCGGCGAGCAGAGCGCCACCGTCTCGGTGCAGACATACGATGACGATGCCTACACGGGGGATCAGGATTTTTTTGTCCTCTTGCGCGCCATTGGCGTCGTGCCCATTTGGGACCTGCCCGGCCGCGCCACCATCCTGGAAAATGATCCCGCATCCGCCGCCGACTTGATCCCCCTCGTGCGCGACTACGCGGCGGAGACCGACAACGGCGATGAACATGTGACCCGCTGGCAGCGGGTGCTGAAAGCATTGGGCGAGACCGACGCGGCCTTCGCCGACCTCACGCCCATGACCGCCGCCGAAGCGCAGAACCTGGCCGACATCCATTTGGCAACGCGCTGGGACCCGGTGGTGACGGTCTTGACCGATCTGGAAGCGCAGGCGGCGGCTCTGAACGAACTGGAAACACAGCCACAGCAGTCCGAGCCCGAGCCGGAAACCCCACCACAGGCAGCGCTGGTGGAGGCCATCGCCGACAACGAAGACCCGTCCCCGCCGGTGGTGTACATTAGACATGATTTTAGAAATGGTTCGGTGGCGAGCGAAGGCTTCAATGCCCTGGTGGTCATCCGCCTGGACAAGATGTGGACCAGCGATGTCACGGTGGACTGGACCACGGCCGACGGCACCGCCAAAGCCGGCAGCGACTACACGGGTGTCGTCGCGGCGCAAACCCTGACCATCGCCGCCGGCCAGCGCGAAGCCATAATTGCAGTGCCAACCACGGACGACAGCGCCGACGAGCAGGACGAGACCTTCACCATAACCTTGGCCAATCCCGTTGGCGCCACGCTGGGCTATGCCACCGCCGAGGTGACCATCATCGACGACGACGGCCCCTACGCCGAACTGATTGACGAGGTGCGCGGTTATGCATCGGAGATCTACCACGGTCGTGAGCATGTGATCCGATGGGACAGCGTTACGAAGGCCCTGGGCTACACCCACCCGTACTTGGACTATGTCACACCCATGACCGCCGCCGAGGCGCAGACCTACGCGGACAAGGGCTGGACGCGTTGGAACCCGGTGGTGACGGCTTTGATGGAAATCGAAGCGCAACAGCAGCCCAAGGTCGAAGCGCAACAGTCCGAGCCCGAGCCGGAAACTCCGCCAGTGGTGGTCATCGCCGACAACGACGACCCACTCCCGCCGGCCAACCCCCATGCCGGTTTGATCGCCGACGTGCGCGGCTACGCGGCGGAGACCGACAACGGCGATGCGCATGTGACCCGCTGGCAGCGGGTGCTGAAAGCCCTAGGCGAGACCGACGCGGCCTTCGCCGGCCTCACGCCCATGACCGCCACCGAAGCGCAGGACATGGCCGACACCTATTGGGCGACGCGCTGGGATCCGGTGGTGACGGCCTTGACCGAGCTGGAGGCGCAGCCACAGCAGTCCGAACCTGAACCCGAGCC
>JAPYNO010000085.1 GCA_028283025.1 Pseudomonadales bacterium
CCCATGCTGGACGAGACCTTCCCGGTCCTGCCACCGCCTGTGGGCGACCCCATCAGGGGGCGCCCACAGCATAATTCAATCAGACAAGTCCTTCCCTAGCACTCCATCAAACTGATGATGTCGAAGCTTACGTCAATTTTGGGTCTCGCCATCTCACTTGGCCTTACGATAGCCGGATGTACAATTCGCCTCGATGAGAATCTCTGCCCGATAGGTCAACCCATAGCCCGAAGTACTATCCTCTTACTCGACACTTCCGACCCCCTATCTCCGAAACATGCAGAAGAACTCCGCCGGCTTGTGCGTGAGTTCCAAAAGCCGGGTGTGTCGGAGGACTTCTATGTAGCACCTGGAGATGCGCTCATAGTCTATGAACTGACCTCAAACCTGAATGAGCTGACCTCTATCATCGAGATTTGCAATCCTGGAAATCACCCGGATAGCTGGACTTGGTGGAAGAGCCTTACCGGAAGTGAACTGATAAATGATATTAAATGGAGGAACTTTCATGAAAAAATTAAAGGCATGTTCGAGCAGGTTCAGTCCAGTGAAGCTCAACAGACCTCGCCAATCATCGAAATTCTGGGAGTTCTAGTTCCAAGACACGTCAAGAGCAGCAGAGTCGGCAGCTCGGACGTGCACTTTGTTGTGTTTTCCGACCTCTTACAGCACTCAGAAGCGCTTTCCCAATACGGAGACTATCCACCAGCAAAGGAGGTTCAGGACACGCCCGGTCTCCGACACCTGCGCACTGATCTTACTGGTGTCAGGGTAAGCCTGTTTCGCCTTGAGCGTCCGAGCGACGCTCGCTGGCAAACGCGCGACCACTACTATTGGTGGACAGAATTGATCCGCTCGTTCGGGGGTCAAGTGGTTTCTCAGGAGTCCATCTGATGACCGGCCCGGATCATTCCAGCAAGTTCTTGCAACCGACGATCGTCAAGGCGTTCAGTTTTGGATGCATTCTGATCGTCCTCATACGACCCATCGTCCCTGGACTTGCTGGGGCAATTTTTGCCGCACTTATTGCGATCGGGATCATCGTTTGGCACGGTCATGGGCGACTGCAAGAAAGCGATCGAGGCAGAGTCGCTGATGACACCTATTACCTCGGCCTCCTATTCACACTGGTTTCGCTAGTCTTTGCACTCGTCTACTTGTTCATCTTCAATCCAGCAGGAGATTTTGATGAACGTACCGAAGCCCTGATAGGGTACTTTGGCATCGGTCTGCTCTCGACTATCGCAGGCATCTTAGGGCGTATTTGGCTGCAAGGTTCTCTCGCGGAAAACGCACCCGTTACCCCAGAGTTGGGGGAACAAGTGACCGAGCCATCCGATGACATCGCACAGGACACCATGGCGCTTCGAAGGGAAGTTCGAGAGGCCACTGACGCCATGAGGCACTTCACACGCGTCACATTGGGTGAGGCATATCAGACGAGAACACACACCAAGCTCGTCATTGGGGAATTCAGCAGCGAACTTCGCACCGCAGCACAGAAAACCTTGTCGGAGACAGCTTCAGAATGGAGATCATTCAACGAAGAGCTGGTGCCGATACAAACCACTTTGAACGACACTTCGCGAGCCTTCACGGCTTTGAGCGAAAACATGCGTCAAAGAGCAGAACAGACTCAGGAATTTACAACCGAAGCCATTGAGAAATTAAGACAAGAAATAGATGGAGCGGCGGCACGATCAAGAGCGGAAGCTATTTTGGCATGGCGAGAAGCAGCCCAGCAGATTCGCGACCACTCAATCAAGGCGCACGCTGAGCTAGAGAGGGTGAGTGCAGCGACTTCGCAACGTGCAGAATCCTCGCTATCGAACCTCGCTTCAAAGGTCATTGACAGCACAGATACGACCGTTCAGATGTTAAGCGAACAAGTGCGCGCAATGACCGAGCTTGTGGAGCACACTCGTCACGCGAAGCAGTCGTTTGAGAATCTTGCCAACGGAATTGTCGCTGTTCAAGGCACCCTGAGATCCTTCGATGGAGCTGCCGCAACTGCAACCAAGGAATTGGACAAGCGGTCAGAAGAGGCGAGACAGGTTCGTGACGATACGGCCGAGATCGCAAATGCTTCTCTCGCACATAGCGTAAAAGCTGA
Organism: Pseudomonadales bacterium; assembly: GCA_028283025.1. Classification (GTDB taxonomy): domain Bacteria; phylum Pseudomonadota; class Gammaproteobacteria; order Pseudomonadales; family Azotimanducaceae; genus Azotimanducus. The sequence goes on from JAPYNO010000085.1 coordinate 2,114, forward strand.
AGAGACAGCAAACGAGCTTTCCGATGAGGTGTTGACCCAAGTAACCAAATTGCGGGGTTTGCTTGAGCGTCTCGAACAGATCATCAGTCGATTGGGACGAATAGTGCCGCGCCTGTCCAACGTTGACCGGGGAAATTGAGGCGAACAGCGACCAAGTGAGTGCGCAGCCAAACTTGCGGCACGGAGAAGCGCTCTACCGCAGGGGAGCGGTGTTCGGGCTCACTGTAGCTGAGATTTTCATCCTGTTGGTATTCGTTCTCCTATTCGTGTTCCTTGCCCTCACTCGGCAATGGCAAAGCGAGCAACGCGAAACCGAGCAGCGACTAGAGACCGTGCAAGCCGAGCTCGAAGTCCTTGAACCGTGGAAGCCGGTCATCGCGGAATTCGAGGCACCGGAAGAGGTAGAAACGTTGCGGCTAGCAGAGGCGAAGGCGAAGCGTGAGCTTGAGGCGCTTCGCGAAGTGGTGAAAGAATCCGCAGAGGCTTCTGAAGATCGAACTGAATTACTTGATCGGCTACGTGAAGCGGTGGATGAACAGGTCACGGCGCAGGAAAAATTTGAGCGAATTCAAGAAGAACTGCGAGTGCTGCGAGAGAAAGGGGTGAACCCTCCGTGTTGGTATAAGGAGGTCACCCAAGCTGACGGAAGTCTTCGCGAAAAGGCACACTACACCTTCGATTTGGCAGTGTTCGATGAAGGCATAGAGGTACGCAAGAACGAAACGCCACCCGGTGGGGCACAAGACGATGGGGAAGGCACCTTTGCGCAAGAAAATGAGCGACTTGGGTTGGATCACCTTCCATACGGCTTAGTTCTGAGCGATGCCGAGTTTTTGGACGAGTTTCGAGAGATTCAGCGAGCAGGCAAAGAGAAGCAAATCCGCAGCTATTCATGCATATTCTGGGTCCGCGTATGGGACAAGACATCAGCAACTGCAAAAGAGCGATGGAAAGATGCGCACTTGAACATTATCCAAGGATTGTTCGGGACTTATGTGGTGCGCGAGGATCCTTGGGTGCAAGCAAATTGAGTTCATAATTGAAGCCCTCGCGCCTCTTAGGCTTCCCGAACAGTGTGTCTAGTCAGTAGTTGTGTTCGTTGAGGAAGCGGAACTAAAGACTTCCATGCCTAGAAACGTCACTGTCGGTGTGGGTGTTGCTGCTAGATACATCAAATCGTTCAGAGATCCGGTTCTCTCGAAAAACCGAGTGCAGGTCGTTTGTGAGCAGATTATTAGCGAGCGGCTGACGCCTTCATTGTCAACACGGACGAACTCCGTCCTCCCAAGGGTGTTCAACCTAAGACACAATAAAGGTCAACGAACGCAATAGCGCGATTCTAGCTCAGCCTTGAGTTTGGCCTCGAAGTCCTCGCGCAGCGGATCAAGCGTGCTAAGAATATCCATCAAGTGCTCGTTGTCCTCCCGCCCCTGCCAGAGCTTCACATAGCGGCCATCGGCATAGCCGTTCGCTTGGCGAAAGCTGTTGAGGATGTTCTTACCCATATAGAGGTTATGAAGTTCGTCGAGCGTCATCGGCAGACTCATCAGCAAGGCCGCAAATGCTTGTACATCAAAGCCCTTGGCGTGCAGGGACGATTCAGCTAAAGCCTCAACTGCCTCACGAAACTCGATTGCTAAGTTTCGCGCTTGCAGGGCTTCGATCACCTCATCAGCGACTCGTGCTTGACTCAAGTCGATGCGCCCGTCGCGCAGCATCCCACTCAAGCCGAAGTGCCAGATATCAACGATCTCCAATCGCACTTGATCAAGGTCGGATTGCTGATGCTTCCACCACTTCCATCCGTAATGGTCGAGAAGCTCCGCGCACTCCACCCAAACGGCTCGGTAGTAGGTATAGCCCTGCTCGCGCCATTCGGGGTGTATTTCTATATTGTGGCGCTCCTGCAAGGCCGCCATGCGCAGCACTAGCTGCTTGACGGCCTCGCTGTCCATTAAGAAAGGTCTGATCAAGTCTACTGCGCTCAGCGCTTTACTCTCTGCCAGATTGGGAGCGGCATTCCGGCACAATCCCTTGACGAACAAACCAGTGAAATC
>JAPYNO010000086.1 GCA_028283025.1 Pseudomonadales bacterium
TCGCTCTCTCAACTACTTACCAACAGCCCGAACAGAACCGAGCTTTCGCCTTCCCCCAAGCAATTGATTTTATTCGACTAATTGTTGGGACACTAGTGGCCTCATTTGCCTATGTCTGACCTGATCAGAGCGCCGGTCGCTGCGTGTGAAAGTCGGTGGCCTGTTGAAAGGCATGGGCTATGCTAAGCAGGCGGGCATCGGAGAAATGTGCGCCGATCAGCTGGGCGCCGAGCGGCAGGCCCGCATGGAAGCCGCAGGGCATGGACAGGCAGGGTTGTCCAGCGAGCGCAGCGGGTGTTGTGAAGCAATCCTGCTGATACATGGCGATGTGGTCGTTAGAGAGTTCGCCGCGCTTGAAGGCGATGCCCGGGCTGCTTGGTGTCAGTAGGACATCGACTGACTCGAAAGCTTTTGCGAATTCGTCTCGGATGACGCGCCGGACGCGCATGGCCTTCTTGTAGTAGGCGTCGTAGTAGCCATATGACAGGCAATAGGTGCCTGTGAGAATGCGCCGCTTGACCTCGGCGCCGAAGCCTTCCATGCGCGAGTTTCGGTATAAATCTTCGAGTGATTCGGCATCGGTGCTGCGATGTCCGTATCGCACGCCATCGAACCTGGAGAGGTTCGATGAGGCTTCCGAGCAGGCGAGCACATAGTAGGCAGGGATGGCGGCGAAGGTCGAAGGCAGCGAGACATCGACAACGCTCATGCCGAGCGATTCGAGTTCGCGTCGTGCGCTATCAAGCGCCGAGGCATAGCCCGCGCTTTTCAGCGCATCCATGTATTCGCGTGGTAGACCGATGCGAAGGCCGGGTTCGGAAAACGCGCCGTTACTTGCGATGAACGCATCCAAATCTTCCACGCCTCGTTCACTTGAAGTCGAATCCCGCGGGTCGAATCCGGCCATCGTGCGTAGCATCAAGGCTGCGTCAAACGCGCTTCTGGCGATCACGCCCGCTTGGTCGAGGCTCGATGCAAACGCGATCATGCCGAATCGTGATACGCGCCCGTAGGTCGGGCGAATGCCGGTGACGCCGCACAGAGACGCAGGCTGTCGAATCGAGCCGCCCGTGTCTGTGGCGGTGGCTGCGACAGCGAGACCAGCTGCGACACTCGCGGCGCTGCCGCCTGATGAACCGCCCGGCACCCGTGATGCATCCCAAGGATTGGCGACAGGGTGATAGGCGCTGTTCTCATTGCTCGACCCCATCGCAAACTCGTCCATGTTGCACTTGCCGAGCACCACGGCGCCAGCTCGTGCGAGGCGCTCGACAATGGTCGCATCATACGGCGCACGCCAGTGTTCAAGTATTTTCGATCCGCAGGTGGCGATGTCGCCTTTGGTGCAAAAAAGATCCTTGTGGGCAATCGGGATGCCTAACAGCGGCGAAGTGTCGCCTTGATTGATGCGGGCATCGGCCTCGCGCGCTGCGTCCCGCGCCGCCTGTTCGTGTAGGCGCAGATAGCAGCCGAGCGTGGGGTTGAGACGTTCGATGCGCGTGAGGTGCTGTTCGCAAAGTTCGGTTGCCGAACACTCGCCATGATCAAGCAGCGCGCGAAGCTCGCGAATGTCAAGATAGGGGTCGGGCATGTATTCGACGAGACTATTCCACGAATCTGGGCACGAGATAGAAGCCGTCTTGCGCCGCCGGTGCGCCAGCTTGTAGCGCTTCTTCCCTAGGGTCTTCGGTGACCGTGTCCTCGCGCAGTCGCTGCACTGCCTCATACGGATGCGCGAGCGGCTCGACGCCTTCTGTATCCACCGCTTGCATGACCTCGATCATATCGATGATGCGCGCGATGTCGGCTGCGGCGCGCTGCGTCTCATCGGCATCGAACTGAAGCGCGGCAAGGCGCGAAAGATAGGTGATGTCGAGCGATTTCTCTGTCACGGCGGTGAGTTGCTGCGCAAAGTGACTAGCTTAGCGCAAGTCCTCAATGTCGAGGGTGAGGCGAGTCAGTTCAGTGAGATGCTTGGCTTCAAATTCAACTTGATGTAACTCGTCGAGGCAGGTCTCGCGATACTGGCCATATGCGGCTCTAGCAGCATCGATGCCGAGTAGGCTCGGCCAGGTCAGCGTGTCGCCACGCGCATCCGAACCAGGCTGCTTGCCAAGGCGTGCGCGCGAACCAAGGCAATCACGCAAATCGTCCGCCGCTTGAAAGGCGAGTGCGAAGAATTCACAAAAATTGTCAAGCACGCCAATCGCACGTTCTGCGCTCAACAAGCCCAATCGCAGCGCAGCGCGAAAAAGTGCGCCTGTCTTCATCCTTTGCGTGCGCCTCAAATAGTCGAGACTTCGATTTGCGGACACATGCGATTCAAGATCGAGCATCTGACCGCCCGCCATGCCAGCCGCGCCGCTTGCTCTGCTGAGTTCGCTGAGCATTCGTGCGCGTGCGCGCGTTCCAATGCCCGAGCCTTCTGCGAGCAATTGAAAAGCGAGCGATTGCAAAGCGTCGCCCGTGAGCAAGGCGGTGGCTTCATCAAACGCTTGATGCAGGCTCGGCCGGCCGCGCCGCTCGTCGTCGTCGTCCATGCAGGGCAGGTCGTCATGGGCGAGCGAATAGCAGTGAATGAGCTCGACGGCGCAAGCGGGCGTCAATGCCTTTTCGTGCTCGTCGCCTGCATCGACGCACGCAGCCAAGCACAGCAGCGGGCGCAGACGCTTGCCGCCATCAAGCACGGCATAACGCATGGCATCGCGAAGGCGGCCTGCGGGCAGCGCGTCAATGTGTGATTTGAGCGTCGCGTGAACCTGCGCTCGCCATACCTCAAGTGTTGCGCTCGTCATCCGAATCCAATGGGAGATCTTCAAGCGTCGCTTCGCCCTCGGCCCCGGCTTTGAGTTCTTGAATGCGAAACTGCGCTTTTGACAGCGCTTCCTGACACTGCCTGCTGAGTTTGACGCCACGCTCGTAAGCGGCGAGCGAGGCCTCGAGCGTCATGTCGCCTTGTTCCATTTGCTTGACGAGGTTCTCAAGCTCGGCGAGTGACGACTCGAATTGCGCAGGCGCGCTTGATGTGGGCGACTCGGACATGGCATTCCGGCAGGTTCTGTGCAATTGAGCGTGTAGAGTACGCGCCTTTTCTACGTGCTTCAAATCTGTACGCTTCAAACGGAAGGGTCATGTATGAGCATGTACGCAAAGGTGAATCTTCTATCAGGGGCGATTGCGGATCGTTCTCGGCGGCGAGGCGCATGTGTGGCGCGGCACACTGGTACAATTGCCGCATGAGCGAAGCCATCGCATTTGACACTCACCGCTTCGTCAAGCATTTGACGGAAGCTGGTTTTACCGAACGGCAGGCTGAGACTTTGGCCGAGGAGCAAGTTACGCTGCTCAACGCCAACTTGGCGACCAAGTCCGATGTCGCGAGGATCGAGGCGGGCGTAGAGGCGCTCCGGCAGGAGACCAAGTCCGACATTGCGAGGCTCGAGGCGGGCATTGAGGCGCTCCGGCAGGAGACCAAGTCCGACATCGCGAGGCTCGAGGCGGGGATTGAAGCGCTGCGCCAAGAAACCAAGGCTGAGATTGAAGGTCTGAGACAAGAAACCAAGGCTGGGATTGAAGGTCTGAGACAAGAAACCAAGGCTGGGATTGAAGGTCTGAGACAAGAAACCAAGGCTGAGATTGAAGGTCTCAGACAAGAAACCAAGGCTGGGATTGAAGGTCTGAGACAAGAAACCAAGGCTGAGATTGAAGGTCTCAGACAAGAAACCAAGGCTCAAATCGAAGCGAGCAAAGTCAGTCTCATCAAGTGGATGTTTGCCGCGTTGGTCGCACAGACCACCATCACCCTTGCCGTTATTTCGATGCTATTGACGTAGCAATCAAGACCTGTACAGTAGTTGGATATAGACGCTATCTGATGCGCCAATAGGCGCAGTCCGCATCAAACTCAAGAAAGCCTTCATGTGTCAAGCGCGTGAATTCGGCGCGGATGTTCCACGCGCCGATCGGGCTACCGAGGTTGCGCAGGCGCGTGAGGACATCGCCGGGCCTCAATGTCGCTCGGCCCTCGTCTGCGAGCTTCTTGATCTCTGCCTTGACTTGGTCTGCGGTGTACTGGTCGAGCGCCACTTCAGGCTTGGGACTGCGCCGCGGTGCGCGGATCGACGTTGCTGTCGAGAAAGGCTTTGAGCTGCGATTTCGAGAGCGCGCCGACGCGCGTTGAATCAACATCGCCGTCCTTGAACAGCATCAGTGTTGGGATGCCGCGCACACCGTACTTGCGGGGCGTGCTGGGGCTTGCGTCAATGTCCATCTTGCACACCTTGACGCTGCCTTCGTATTCGCTGGCGATCTCGTCGACGATGGGGGCAATCATTTTGCAAGGGCCGCACCACTCAGCCCAATAGTCGAGCAGCACCGGGCGGTCGGCGTGCAATACCTCCTGCTCGAAATTGTCGTCATTGACATGGACGATTGGCACATGCACGCTCTTGTCTTCGGATTGGCTCATAGCAGTCTCACTTGCGGCTTGATAAATAGATATGATCGCTCGGTCTTCGGATATCAACCCATCGATTTAGCGAGTTTTTCGGCGAAATAGGTTAGCACACCATCTGCGCCCGCACGCCGAATGGCGAGCACCGACTCGACGATCACCCGCTCGTCGAGATAGCCCTTGTCAATAGCCGTCATGTGCATGGCGTATTCGCCGCTCACTTGATAGCCGAAGGTCGGCACGCAAAAGTGTGTTTTGACGCGGCGAATGATGTCGAGATAGGGCATGGCGGGTTTGATCATGACTGAATCTGCGCCTTCTGCAAGGTCGAGCTTGATCTCACGCATGGCCTCATCGCTGTTCGCCGGATCCATCTGATAGGTCTTCTTGTCACCTGTGCCAAGGGATGACGATGAGCCGATCGCATCACGAAAAGGCCCGTAGTAGCTCGATGCGTATTTGGCCGAATAGGCGAGGATGCTGGTCATCTCGAAACCTGCCTCATCCAAGGCTTTGCGAATGGCGGCAACGCGACCATCCATCATGTCCGATGGGGCAATCACATCGGCGCCAGCCTCCGCATTGACCTTTGACTGCGCGCTCAAGACTTCGAGGGTTTCGTCGTTGAGAACGTATCCTGTGCTGTCGATGATACCGTCCTGACCGTGCGCGGTGTACGGGTCGAGGGCGGCATCGGTGATGATGCCGAGATCGGGCAGGGCGCGCTTGAGGCCGCGCACGGCGCACGGAATGAGTCCTTCTGGATTCAAGGCTTCGCGGCCATCAGGCGTCTTCAGAGCCGCTCCCACATGCGCAAAGAGGGCGATGCAGGGGATGCCGCTATCTGCCCAACCTTTGGCGTCCTCAACGAGCATGTCAATTGAGCGCCGCTCAATGCCGGGCATGGATGTGATTGGCTCGCGCTGCCGATGGCCTTCGGTCACGAATACCGGATAGATGAGGTCGGCGACTTGCAAGTCGGTTTCGCGCACGAGGCCACGCAGCCACGCATGGCGCCTGTTGCGGCGCATACGAGTTTGGGGGAAGCGCGCGGTCATGCTCGACCGATGCGCAGACAGTAGATTGAGACGGCTAGGAAGCACGCAAACGCGAACAGCGCCCAACCGGCCATAGAAATGCCGAACAGCGACCAGTCGATTTCAGCGCATTCGCCCGTGCCGGAGATCATGGCGCCAATGAGTTCGCCAAGCGGCAGCACATCAACGAGGTATTCGAAGCTCGCACCACACGCCGGCACTTCGTCGGCTGGCAGGCTTTGCAGCCAGAGCTGGCGAATAGCGAAGGCGCCGCCAGCAATTGACAAGATGCCGGTGATCGCTGGAAACAGGCTGCGGCGTGAGTTCAATGCGAGGGCAATGGCGGCTGCGAGGCCAATCGCAAAGAACGCAAGCTGCTGCGAGACGCACAAGAGGCACGGCTCAAGTCGTTGCACATGCATGAAGACTGTCGCTGCGCCCAAGAGAAATGCCGCCCCGAGCAGCGTCGCGAGCATGCATTCGCTCAAGCCTATGTCCAAGCGTTTAAGCAATTTTCAGCAACACCTTACCAGTGGCGCGACGCTCCGACAGGCAGCGAAACGCCTGCGCATAGTCTTGAAAAGCATACATCCCGCCGATCAGCGGCGAGAACTTACCATTCTCGATCATGGCGACGATTTCATGGATATTGCGCGTCATGCCTTCTGGATCGCGACTCGTCCACGAGCCAAAGAAGACGCCGACCACCTGGCAGCCTTTCAGTAGCACCAGATTGGTTGGCAGTTTCGGGATGCCCGCGGTGAAGCCAATCACGAGCACGCGCCCCTGCCAGGCGATACAGCGCATGCACTGGTCGAACAGCTCGCCGCCGACTGGGTCATAGATGACATCCGCGCCTTGCCCACCGGTGAGTGCTTTGACTTTCTCCTTCAGGTTGCCGTCTCCGTAGTTGACCAGCTCATCGGCACCGGCTTCGGCGGCGACTTGCAGTTTCTTATCGGAACTTGCTGCGGCAATGACGCGCGCGCCGAGTGCCTTGCCGATTTGAATGGCGCTGACACCAACACCGCCAGCGGCACCGGTGACAAGCAGCGTCTCTCCGGCGTTCATCGCAGCACGCTGCACAAGCGCGTAGTAGCTCGTGCCGTAGGTGGTGAGGATGCCGGAGGCCTGCTCGAAAGTAAGCGCCGCGGGCTTCTTGTAGAGCCGTTCAGCAGGCGTCGTCACGAGCTCGCGCATGGCGCCGCCCGCGGCGTTGCCAAACACTGCATCGCCAGGTGCGAATGCCGTCACTGCATCGCCAACTTCGCGCACAACGCCGGAAAACTCACTGCCTGGCGAGAAAGGAAACGGCGGCTTGAATTGATACTTGCCTTCAATCATCAGCACATCAGGGAAATTGAGCGCGGCGAAACGCACTTCAACGAGCACCTCGTCCGCGCCCGGCAGCGGCTCTGGGATGTCCTCAATAACGAGGCTCTCAGGCGGGCCGTAAGATGTGCAGTGCAGTGCTTTCATGATGTTGGGCAGGCATCCATAAGGAATATAGAGGAATATTCTCACACGCGCGCGAGCCACGCATCGACGAAGTCGTCAAAATCCGACTGCGGCTCGCTCTCAAGGCGCTGCGCGCGTTCAAGCGAGTCGCTCACTTCTCGGGCCAATTGCTGTGCTCGCTCAGGAGCGATTGCATGTGCGAGCAGCTCAGCTTGCGTGTTGAATGCAAGGTCCTTGGCATAACTGAAAAAAGAGCGCTTTGATCGGAAAAATTCAGCGAGGATGCGCGCAGAAGGCGTGCGCTCTGGATCACGAATCTTCTCGAATTGCGCTGCCACGGCTGCGCTGTAGTCGTTCGATTCGTTGGCTTGATCAAGTAGCTCAGCAGCGCGCTCGCAGCGTCGCAATAGATCGAGTGCCCAGGTCTTGCCGTCGATGCTCTCGCCGTCACGAGCGAGTCGCAGCCGAGGCGAACGGCCGGAACGCACCACACGCCATTGATTACGCCGATTCTCGCGCGCTTCGCCGCATGTGTCCTTGGGCGACTCCATCATCAGGCAGGCGAGCAGAAATGTGTCATAAAAGCGAACTTGCTCTTTGCTTAAGCCAATGGCGTGGTAAGGATTCAAGTCAACGCAGCGAAGCTCAACGTATTCGATGCCGCCTCGCATCAGCGCTTCAAAGGCGCGTTCGCCCTGCTTCGGTGCACGTTTTGGGCGGATGTTGCCGTAGTATTCGGCTTCGAACTGCAGCAGGTTGAGATTCATTTGCTGGCGCTCGCCGTGTGTAAAAAGGCCGAGCCTTGAGAAGGGTTCGTAAGGCGCTTTCATAGCCTTGATAAGCGCGCCCGAATAGTCCTCAAGGCTGTTGCAACTGACATAGAGCTTGCGCTGCGACCGGCCGGTGTAGCCGAGCGGACCCATGCGCAGCGATGTCGCATAGGGCAGGTAGCGGGTGCCTGAGTCCCAACGCTTGAGCTTGTGCTTGACGCCCGGCTGCAAGAAGGTGTGGCAGAGCGCTGGCGATGCGCCAAAGAGCAGCATCAACAGCCACGCATAACGATTGACGTTGCGAATCAAGTGCATGTACGCCGGTGTGGGTGCGCCGAAGGCTTCGCTGAGCAGGTCTGCCGGCATGGAAAAATTGTAGTGAATGCCAGACACCGTTTGCATCTTGGCGCCGTAGCGAATGGTGAGGCTCTTGCGATAAAGATGTTTTAAGCGCCCTTCGTTTGTACTGCCGTACTCGGCGATGGGAATCTCCTCTTCGCCGCCAATCAAACACGGCATGCTTGATGTCCACAGGAGCTCGTTTCTTTCTGCGAGGCGCTGATAGACGAAGGCGTGCAGTTCGAGCAGCGCATCAAAGCACGAATCAATATCCTGATGCACCGCAGTAATAATCTCGATCTGCGCTTCTGCGAAGTCGGTGGTGATGTGTGGATGCGTGAGTGGATTACCAAGGGTGCGTGGATGCGGTGTGCGTGCAAGTTCGCCGCTTGGCGTCATGCGCATGCTCTCTTTTTCGATGCCTCTTCGAATGTTGCCGAGGGCGGCAATAGCGGATGCGTGTCGAAAAATGCGGCTAGTCCGCTCGACCTGATTCATCGTCGGCAAGGTGGTCGCTTAGCCGTTACCGGGGCCGGCCATGACAATCTCTTGATCAAGGCCCGGCAAGGTTTCGCAATTGTTCTGAAATTCGGCGATGAGTTTCGATGCGGCGACGTCATAGGCTGCTTTGTCGCGCCAAGCCTCGCGCGGGTCTGTCTTGCGATGGCGAAGGCTTGGAATCTTCACTGGTATATCGAGATTCAAGCCTTCGAGATGGCGTGTCGGCACGTCGCGCAGGCTGTCCGACTCAATGGCTTGCACGAGCGCGCGCGTATCCGGAATGAGGAAGCGCTGCCCGACACCGTAGCCGCCGCCAGTCCAGCCAGTATTGACGAGGTACACTTGAGAGCCGAATTCCTCGATGCGCTTCATCAAGAGGCGTGCGTACTCGCTCGGGCGGCGCGGCAGGAACGCACGTCCGAAGCCTGCGGAAAAGGTCGAGGTGTAAGCGCTCGTCGAGCCGATTTCGGTGGAGCCGACTTTGGCTGTGTATCCCGACAGAAAGTGATAGGCGGCGGCGGGTCGCGACAACACTGAAACGGCCGGCAGCACCCCTGAGACATCGCAGGTCAAGAAGATAATATGCTTCGGCTCGCCGCCGCGCGCGCCAGCGGCGACTTGCGCCACATGGCTCAAAGGATAGCAGGCGCGGGTATTCTCAGTCTTGGAATCGTCGGTGAAATCAGGTGCGCGAGAGTGCTCGTCCACGACCAGATTCTCAGTGATGGCGCCAAAGCGGATGGCATCGAAAATCACGGGTTCAGTCTTTGACGACAAATTGATGCACTTGGCATAGCAGCCGCCTTCAAAGTTGAACACGACACCCTTGCCCCAGCCGTGCTCATCGTCGCCGATCAAAAGCCTGTCAGGATCAGATGAGAGTGTCGTTTTGCCGGTGCCGGAAAGCCCAAAAAAGAGCGTGACATCGCCTTCCATGCTCATATTGGCAGAGCAATGCATCGGCAGCACATCACTTTCCGGCAGGATAAAGTTCAACACTGAGAACATGCTTTTCTTCATCTCGCCTGCATAGCGAAGTCCCGCAAGCAGCACCCTGTGGTTGCTGAAGTCAATCATCAGCGCAGCATCTGAATTGGTGCCGTCGCGCTTAGGGTCGCACTGAAAGTCAGGCGCGCTCATTACAGTCCATACAGACTTATCGAGCGGGTTGAACTTGGGCGGGCAAATGAACAAATTGCGTGCGAAGATCGCGTGCCATGCGTATTGTGTGCGCACCTTGACGGGCAGGTAGTGGTGGTTGTCCGAACCGACATGCAGATGGCTGACCAGCGTTTCGCGCGCATCAAGGTAGGCTTCGACGCGCTTCCAGAGGGCTTGCATGACTTCCAATGTGGTCGGTTGATTGATCTCGCCCCAATCGACCGTCTCTTCGGTGACGGCATCCCGAACAATAAACTTGTCTTTTGGCGACCGGCCCGTGCGCTCTCCAGTTTCAACGACGAGGGCGCCGCTGTCGGCAAACGCGCCTTCGCCTCTTGACAGCGCGAGTTCCACCAGGGGTGCGGTGGGCAGGTCGGTCAGAATGCGCGGCGAAGCTTGGCGTTGAGGGTGTCCCATGAGTGGCAATCGTTGTGTTGGCAAGAGCGTATGAGAGTGTCTTTATAGCAGAGATTGGCGCAGCCTTTGCGCACCTTGCCTGTATCATGCTGCGTTTTGCTTGATCAGCAATCAATGAATAGACAGCAGGTGGAAGCGCTTTGCGAGCTTGCCGAAGCCGCAGGCCGCGCTACGCTCGAAGTGCGTGAACAAGGCTTTCGCATCACCGACAAGGCTGATCGGTCGCCCGTCACCGAAGCCGACCTTCGCGCGCATCGCATACTTGTCGAAGGTATTGCGCGTTTGACGCCCGATATTCCGATTATTTCCGAGGAAGGCGAGCTTGCGGACTTGCGCGAGCGATGCGAATGGCAGCGCTGGTATTTGCTTGATCCATTGGATGGGACGCGCGAATACACCGCTGGAGGCTCGGACTTCACCGTCAACATCGCGCTCATTGAGGCTGGGCGCAGCGTGCTTGGCATCGTGCATGTACCAACAAGCGGCGAGACCTATGTAGGCGATTTGCACGATGGCTATGCCTATTTGCGGACTGCGGACGGCGCTCAGCGCAGGCTAGGAGATAGTACGACGAGCGAGACACTTCGCGTGGTGGCGAGCAAAAGCCATCGGACGCCGGAACTAGAAGCCTACATTGAGCGAATCGAGGCGAAGTTTGGCAGTATCGATGCGCTCGCGTTCGGCAGCTCGCTCAAATTCTGCGCACTCGCAGCAGGCCAAGCCGACATCTACCCGCGTCTCGGCCCGACATCGCAATGGGACACCGCTGCCGGACAAGCAGTGCTTGAGGCCTCTGGCGGCGCGGTATGGGCACCCGATGGGACGAGATTTTCCTACCAGCCGCGCGAAACGTTCCTCAATACGAGCTTCCTCGCCTGCGCTGATGCGTCGAAGCAGGCATCCGACTACTGCTGGTCGGAGTTTTGAGAAACTGAATCTGTCGCCAACAGGTGTGTTTTCTCGTTCAGACACATGTGAGACTCCTGGAACCTCGTAAGAACCGGCCGGTATCTTCCGGGGATGAGGCGGCGCGCTAGGAGAGCGATGCGGCCAAGCCAGAGCACGCCGTCGAGGTCAAGCTCACGGCTAAGTGGTAGCCGGATACGGATAAGGAGGAATGGTGGAGGCGGCGGGAATCGAACCCGCGTCCGCTAGCCTTCGGTCTTGAGGCGCTACATGCTTAGTTCACTTGTTGTTCTACGGGCGCTGAAAGCAGTGAACGCTCCAAAGCCCAACCCGAACTTTGTTTAGCGCGGCATGTACGGGGTGAGGCCGCGCGATCCCATGAAGTCGACTCTCATTGACCGGCGCCATGGGCACCGCTGGCCTGAGAGCTAGCTGCGCTTTGTTTAGGCAGCTAGGGCGTAGTTTTCGTCGTTGGCAACTATCAGCCAGTCGAGCAATTGATTTACGAGAGTCACTCGCCTCTCGGCATGCTCCCAAAGACCTTGGAACCGGCGTCGAATCCATGATCGCCCCCAAGTGACTTGAGTGTTTCAAAGGCCTGCTCCCAGGCACTTCGAGCAGTGCTGCATTCTACGCCAATTGGACGGCAACTGCACATCGCCTAATCCCCGAAAAGAAAACAAATGTTTCTGACCTCTCGAATGCGCACAAACGTCAGTGCTATTGCTAAACTACGCACGTGTTCAAATGTGACAAGCGTACCTGACATATGCTTAAACTCATTCGCGGCTTCATGTCCTCAGATTTGTCCATCGACTTGGGCACAGCCAATACGCTCATTTACAGGCGTGGTGAGGGCATTGTGCTCAATGAACCATCTGTTGTGGCGATCGCAGATGTGCAAGGGCAGAAAGTTGTCGTCTCGGTTGGCTCCGAGGCTAAGAAAATGCTTGGCAAAACTCCGCGCGGTCTCGAAGCCATACGCCCGCTCAAAGATGGTGTCATTGCCGAAATCGGCGTTACTGAGCAACTCTTGAAAGCACTGCTCGGTCGGGTCAACAAGCGCTCTTTGTTATTTCCGAAACCGGGGCCGCGGGTGCTTGTGTGCGTGCCGTGCAAAGCCACCGAAGTGGAGCGACGTGCGATTCGGGAGTCCGTCTACACATCAGGTGCGAGAGAAGTGATTTTGATCGAGGAGCCGATCGCCGCTGCGCTTGGGGCAGGTCTACCACTCAATGAAGCGCACGGTAAAGTCGTGGTGGATATTGGCGGCGGTACGACCGAGATCGCCGTCATTTCCTTGGATGGCATTGTCTATTCGGAAACCTTGCGTGTCGGCGGCGACCACTTTGACCGCGCCATCGTCAGTTTTCTGCGCGAGAAGTATCAAGTGCAAATCGGCGAGTCTTCAGCGGAAGAGATCAAGATTGAATTGGGAACGGCATGTGAACCTCAATCCAAAGACGAGGTACGACGCATGGACGTGCGTGGCCTGAACCTCTCCAAAGGTCTGCCGGAACGCATCATGATCACCTCGACCGACATCTGGTCAGCACTCAGGAGCGAGCTTGCACAGATTGTGCGCGGCGTCAAGCTCGCACTTGAAAACTCGCCGCCTGACTTGGTGGCGGACATTGTCGATAGCGGCATTGTTCTCACCGGCGGCGGTGCGTTGATTGCCAATCTTGACCAACTCATTTCGAGTCAGACCGCGGTGCCAACGGTGCTTGCCGATGATGCGTTGACTTGTGTCGCGCGCGGCGGGGGCATTGCGCTTGAGTTGATGGATCAAGCAAATCGCTGGCGAGTGCTGACAGCGGAATAATTCATCTCTGCCAAGTGTCGTCCGGCCTTTTGAAGAGGCATGCGCAACAGGTTGCCACAAACTAGGAGTTTCCATCGCGGTATGGTGGCTTTTGCTGTCGTGTCATGTGCGGTATTGATCGCCGATACCGGCGGCGGCATCATGGGGCCGGTGCGCACTGCGTTCTTGCTGTTGCTGACGCCAATCATCTATGTCGAGCAAGGGGTGCGTTCAGTCGATGCCTTGGCGGACGAGATCTTGCTTGAACCAGGCGCGCGCGTTGCAGAGCGCAGAGCGCTCAATCGTGAGATCGCTTCCCTGAGAACGCAGATGCTCGAAATCGACATTCTCAAGACCGAGAATCGACGCTTGCGCGAACTCCTAGGTGGTGTTGAGCGCTTGGATACGGATGTCGTGGTGGCCAATGTCATCGCGTTGACTGCGGGGCCGGTCGGTAGCCTGCTCACGATTGATGTTGGGGAGAGGCAGTCAGTGCGCGTTGGTGACCCTGTCATCGATGGCGGTGGCTTGTGTGGTCAGGTTGTGACGACTGGCCTTAGCACCTCGCAAGTGCTCATTGTCACCGACCCCGCGCACAGCGTGCCAGTTGTGATCGAGCGCACCGGTGTGCAAGGCATTGCCGCTGGCACGGGCAGCAATGGCCTCATCGAGTTTGAGGATGACTCTATACTCACCGATGTGCAAATTGGCGATGTGATGATGACTTCTGGCCTTGGCGGCCGATTCCCCTACGGCTATCCGGTGGCCGAGGTCATTTCTTTTAAGCTCGACGATCCTTTGCGCGGCAGGCGAATTTTTGCCGAGCCCTTTGCAGACCCCGTCGCGCGTCGCCAGATCGCGGTCTTGCGCAGCGGGGGTGAGTGAAGCATGCTCATGCAGCAAGAGGTCACCGCCACCTTTCACTTGATCCTATCGTTGATTGGTGGGCTGTTTCTCTATGTCTTCGTCGCTGGTCTTTTCGGCGCGGTGTCCGGTTATAGCGCATGGCTGCGAGCGGAATGGATTCCGCTGCTGCTGTTCTTCTGGGCGCAGCGGCGACCTCATTGGCCACCTTTATGGATTCCTTGGCTGTTTGGCCTGTTCGTCGATGTGCTGCGCGGCGACCCGCTTGGTCTCAATGCGCTGTGCTTTATTGCCTTCACATGGCTTTTGTCTACGCGCCACGAATGGCTGCGCACACTCTCCTTGCTTGAACAATGCCTGGCGTTATTCCTGCTTCTGTGCGTCTATGAGGCAATCACTTTGGCAGTGCTACTGCTCATCGGTTACGACTTGGGGGCGTGGTGGTGGCTGTCACTGCTGCCAGCTTTGATGACAGCCATACTGTGGCCACTCACCTTGGCACTGCTGCTATTCGTTCACGGCAGGGCAGTCAATGCCTGATGACGCCATCACGCAGGCATCGGAACGTTCGCAGAAGCGATTTCACAACGGACTGAAGACGCTGTTTGGCAGCCGCACCGCGAGCGCTGTCGCATGGAGCGTGTTCATCGTTGGTATTGGCTTCTTCTTGCTGCGCGCTGGCATGATGATGACGCCTTTTTTCGAGGCGCGCGCGAACGCATGGCTTGATGACAACGCCTTCAATGCACGTTTGACTGGGCTGCAAGGTGCTTGGCACGGCATGACGCCTACACTCCGCGTCAAGCGCATTGAGGTTGAGCAGGGGGTCATTGAAGATTTGGTGGTTGAGCTTGATCTGGCGCGTAGCCTGCTTGCGCTTGCGCCGCGCATCAACGCGCTTCAGATTGGCGGCGCGGATATCACGTTTGCGGAGGATTTTGACCTGATAGAGCGCCTTGCGAATGCGAGCGGACGCATGCGTCTGACTTCGATCTTGGGCTCTGCAGAATATCTTTCCGGCAATCTCAGCGTTCGTGTGGGTGCCCAAGAAGAAGCCATGCTGGTGCAGTGGATTCTGTACTCAGGCACCGAGCATCGAGGACGAGTGTGGTTGCGTGCCAAGACCGATGACCCCGAGGGCAATGACACTTCTGAAGCGCTCGTGTTCGGGTTCGACCTTGACCGAGGCCCTAGTCTGACGCAGGTCGAGGGCGCGCTGTGGGCCAAAGGGGCCTTGCGCATTCCTGATGCCTTTGCGTCGCTCACTGGGCTTGCTGGCACGATTTCCGCGCTCGATGCAAGGGTGCGCGTGAGCAAGCAGCAGGTGACGGCGAGTGTCAATGTGGATGCCGAGCAGATGCGGGTAGGCGACTATTTGATTGATGCCGTTGATATGTTTGCCAGGGGAGCGGGCACGCCGCGCCTGATCACAGGTGAGTTTCAGCAGGCGCACCTGCGCCGAGGTCAGCATTCGCTCGACTTCTCTGGTACGAAGCTCGCCTTTGAAGACATGAAGGATTTGTCCCTGCAGGTGTCAGATCAAGACATGCAAAACCTTACGCAGTTTGCCGCACTGAGCGCGATGCGGGAAACGCTGGTTGTGCGCTGGTTGACGCGCTTCCAGCCAGCAGGCCGACTTGAGCGCACCTCGTTGCACGCTCGTGCAGGCTCGCCACTGACACTTGTCACGAATCTTGAGGATTTCTCCTGTGTTTCTTGGATGGGGAGTCCGGCACTTCGCAATGTGTCAGCGCGGGCGGTCTACGCTCACAGCGCTGCGCGAATGTTGATCGATAGCAAGGATGCTGGCATTGAACTCGCTCGGCTCTTTGCCGAAGAGATTATGCTCGCCGAAGCCACAGGAGAGGTCTGGGTTCGGTTCCTGCCGAACTATGTGGGCGTGCAAGGGCGGGACTTACGCGCGACACTCAACCAAGGCGGCGAAGTGCTTGTCAATGCCAGCTATTCGGCCCCGGTCGATCCAGCCGAGCGGCAAATCTCCGGTAGTGCGCACGCTTTCGCGCTGAAGCCAGCCGATGCCTTGCAATTTGTGCCAAAGAACCTGCCTGCAGGCATGCGCGCATGGCTCCACAACGGCATTCAGAGCGGCGAAATAGAGCAGGGCGAAATCGTCCTGAGCGGCTACGTCAGGCGGCAGCCGCCTGTGCCAACGATGCAAGTCGAAATGTGGCTTGATTGGCGCGATGGCGAGCTTCTATATCACCCTCGCTGGCCGCTAGCGAGGAGCGTGTCCGCGCGGGTGGCGCTACAGGGCGGCATCATGAGCGGTCAGCTCGAGCGGGCGCGCCTGCTCGGTATGCAAGTTGAAGATATGACGGTTGAGATGCCGCTTGGCGCGACGAGCGTGCATTTGAGGGATGCCGGGCAGCTGCCTGCGGACGGTGCGCTGCGGCTGCTTGTCGATTCGCCATTGGGAGATATGCTGCCGCTCGCTCGTGATCAACTTGAAGCTGGCGGGCTTGTTGAATACGAGCTTGCGACGAAGCTGCCTTTCAAGTTGAATCGAGATGATTTCGAGCTTGATCTTCGGCTTCGCTTGCAGGACTTGGATGTCAGCATTGAGTCCGCTAACGATGCAAGCGAGCGCTTCTCGCTGACCGAATTGAATGGCGTGATCGAATACGTATTTCCAAATGACCTGAACAGCGATGGCGTTGATGGCACCATGTTTGGGCAGGCCGTGAACGCGGTATTCAGCTCAGGGCCGTCATCGTTCGGGACGGGTGATCGATTGCAGGCTGAAATTCGCTCGCGCGTCAGTGCGGAATTTCTGCGCCCTTATCTTGGCAGTTTCGCCCCTATTGACGGTGAGATGGGCTTTGCTGCGCATGTGGAGATGGATGCGTTTGGCGAGGCTGCCCCGCGTGTGCGCCTTGCTTCCGACCTGGCAGGCATGAGGATCAATCTCCCGCCCGGGCTTGGCAAGAACGCTTCCGAGACCGCGCCCTTGCTTGTTGACCTTGAATTGACGCATGGATTGGCTGCTGGGAAAGCCTTGTTTTCTTTGCAAAAACGCATCGGCGGTATGCTCGCTTGGCAGGCGGGCAGCGAAGGTCAAGAGGTGAGTGGTGCGATCGTGCTAGGCGCCGAGCATTCGCGTATGGATGTGCTTGGGGGCCTCAAACCTGGGGTTCGCATCTTCGGCAAGCTGCCAAGCATGACGCTCGATGAGCTGAGGTCATGGACTTCGGGCACAGACGCAGGATCATCGCTGCCTGACTTGCATTTTGAGGCGCTGACGCTTGATGGCGTTGATCTTGGCAGCTTTTCACTTGGCGAAGTCTCGATGGACGGGGTGCTCAGCGCCGATGCCGTTGAGCTTGCGTTTCAAGGCGAATCGCTGGTCGGCAGCTGGATGCGCGCACCCGAAGGGGTGAATCAAGTATCGCTCGCACGGCTGCACTTGGCGTCAACCGACGAGAGTGGGTCAGCAGGCGTTGGCGGCTTGCTAGCAGACATTGACCTTGCCTCACTCCCCAAAGTCGATGCGTTGATCGAATCTTTGCAGCTTGGCGACAAGGATTACGGCGCCTGGCGCTTTGGTCTTCGGCAGATTGAGGATGGTGTGCGCTTTGTCGGGCTCGAAGCCGAGTCCCGAGGGCTGTCCATTCGCGCGACTGACGATTTCATTTGGCGAAAGCTCCCTGATGGCGCCCATGATTCGAGGTTTGTTGGTGAGTTGGCGACCGATAACCTCGCTGAGGCCATGGCGGGCTGGGGGTTTGCGCCGAGTGTCGAGGCTGAGCGCGCTGTGCTCATTGCCGATCTCCATTGGCCCGATGCGCCATGGAAACCTAAGCTCGCAGTGATCGATGGCGATATTGACTTGACCATACGGCGAGGACGGTTTCGCGATTTTGAAGCAGGTGCCAGCATGAGACTGCTGACGCTGCTTGACTTCAATGCCTTCCTGCAACGACTGACGCTCGATTTCTCGGACGCCTTCGGCGAGGGCGTCGCCTTTGATGAGGTGCAGGTCAAAAGTCATTTTGATACAGGCACGATGCACATGGTCGAGCCGGTCAAGATTGATGGCAATGGCGGGCGGTTTCGTATTGATGGCAGCATCAATCTTGTCACCGGCGAGCTCGACAATCAGTTCGAAGCGACGCTCAAGATCAGCCGCAGCCTGCCATGGCTTGCTGGCTACATGGCGCTGCTTGGCAACCCTGTGACAGGATTGAGTGTGGTGGTGGGCGAGCGGATTCTGCGCGACCGACTAGAAGATTTCAGCACGGCGCGTTATTCTGTGACCGGCACCCTCTCTGAACCTGTATTCTCCCTCGCTGAGGTGGAGCCGCCGGAGCCTCTACCGGCAGAAATATCGCCAGAGGGAATGTCGCCGGAAGAAACACCGTCCGAAGAAACACTTGAACAAGACACCGCAAGACAATGAACGAAATGTATGACACCGCAAAAGACACATGCCTTGGTGGCACGGACTTGGATATATCCGAGTGCGAGTCGATGATGCTTGGCCTGATGGCACCGAAAGTCGATGTCGGCGAGCTATTTTTTCAGCGCGAACGGCGACTGAGCTGGTCACTCGAAGATGGCAAGGTCAAGGAGGGTAGCTTCGGCGTGTCCGGCGGTGTCGGTGTGCGAGCCATGAGCGGCGAGAAAACAGGGTTCGCTTATGCGGACGATATTTCACGCGATGCCCTGAAACCTGCGATCGCTGCGGCGCGCGCCATCGTCAAGAGCGGCGGCTCGATTGAATCGCATCAATCGCCTGCATTGCCTGCTCTAGTTGCTCAGAGTGGCGATGCCATCCATGTGCTCGACGACCCTATTCTCGGCATGAGCACTGCGGCGCGCATTGACATGATGCAGCGCGTCGATGCTGTTGCGAGGAGCCTTGATAACAGGGTGAGCAAGGTGTCGGTGGGTTTGCACGCCGTTCACGAGGCGATCTTGGTAATGTGTACTGACGGCACTCTGTGCGGCGATGTACGCCCGCTCATTCGCATGAACGTCAGTGTCATTGCGGAGGAAAACGGCAGGCGCGAGCGCGGCAGCGCAGGTGGTGGCGGGCGTCGGCAGGCAACCTGGCTGCTCGAAGATGAGCGCTGCGATGACTATGCGCGCGAGGCTGTGCGACTCGCGCTGCTCAATCTCGACGCAGTCGATGCGCCTGCGGGCGCAATGCAGGTGGTGCTCGGCCCTGGCTGGCCGGGCGTGCTCTTGCACGAAGCCGTGGGACATGGCTTGGAAGGCGACTTCAACCGCAAGGGTACATCGGCCTTTGCGGGCAGAATGGGCACGCAGGTGGCATCCCCACTCTGCACAGTCGTTGATGATGCGACGCTTGAAGACCGGCGTGGCTCGCTGCGCATTGACGATGAAGGCACACCGGGGCAGCGCACCGTGCTCATTGAAGATGGCGTGCTCTCAGGCTATATGACAGACAAGCTCAATGCCAAGCTCATGCAAAGCGAATGCACCGGCAATGGCCGGCGCGAATCCTATGCGCACCTACCGATGCCGCGTATGACCAACACCTTCATGCTGCCCGGGCCGCACGACCCGGAAGAGATCCTCGCAAGCGTCAAGAGAGGTCTTTTTGCTGCGAGCTTTGGCGGCGGCCAGGTGGACATCACTTCCGGTCAGTTCGTCTTTTCCACGACTGAGGCGTGGCTTGTTGAGGATGGGCGCTGCGTGCGGCCTGTCAAAGGCGCAACGCTCATAGGGATGGGCGCTGAGGTCATGCAGCGCGTGAGCATGGTCGGCAACGACCTTGAACTTGACACAGGCGTCGGTGTGTGTGGCAAGGACGGGCAGTCGGTGCCGGTCGGTGTTGGCCAACCGACCTTGAAAGTTGACGAGATCATCGTCGGCGGCACCTCGAGCGCATGAAGTGTCTACAGATTCACTGTACGACTTAACCGCGCCGTTGTGCGAGCAGGATGGCGACTTGCCAGAGATCGCCTCTCGTCTCATCGAGAAGGCACGCAAGAAAGGCCGAAAGATAGGTATCGATGCGGCTGAAGTCGGGATCTCGCAAGGCGCTGGCTACACCGTGACGGTGCGTTTGGGCGATGTCGAAACGACAGAGTTTCATCAGGATGTGTCGTGTGGCATCACGGTCTATGTGAATCAATGCAAAGGCTCGGCGAACACTTCGGACTTGAGTATCGCAGCGCTTGATGAAGCGCTCGATGCGGCCTTCGACATCGCGCGCTTTGCGCAGCCAGACTCGTGTCATGGGCTCGCCGATGCCTCGCTGATGGCCACCCACATGCCGAACTTAGACTTAAGTTCTCCTTGGGGCATGGCGCTTGACCAGGCGGCTGAGATGGCGCTCGCCTGCGAAGATGCTGGGCGTGGATTTGATGTGCGCATCGTCAATTCGGAAGGCGCGAGCCTGTCGAGTTATGGTGGCCGAGGCGTGTATGCCAACACGCATGGATTTTTAGGTCGGCACAATGGCACGACTCATTCTATTGGCTGCTCGCTGTTGAGCGAAGATGTGCGTGGCAAGCACCGTGACTACTGGTATACAGCGGCGCGCCGCGCCGATGCGCTCGACCCGGCCGTGAGCGTTGGCCAGCGAGCAGCCGAGCGATGCCTGGCGCGCTTGGGCGGCGAGACGCCGCCAACGGGCGCCTGCCCCGTGCTGTTCGAGTCCGAAGTCGCCTCCGGCTTGCTAGGGTCGCTGACCTCGGCGCTCTCTGGAGGTCTGCTCTATCGGCACGAGTCGTTTCTTGAAGGCGCACTCGGCACAAGGGTGATGCCTGCGTGGCTGTCTGTGCTAGAGCGGCCGCACCTCAAGGGTGGTGCGGCGAGCGCGAGCTTCGATGGCGAAGGCGTGCAGACGCAGAGCAAGTCGATCATTGATGCTGGCGAAGTGGTGTCCTATCTCTTGTCGAGCTACTCGGCACGGCGCTTATCTATGGAAACGACCGGCAATGCGGGCGGTGTGCACAATCTGATTCTTGAGCCCCACACTACGAAGACGAGGCGCGAACTGCTGCAAGAGATGGGGCGTGGCTTGATTGTTCGCGAGTTGATGGGGCAGGGCGTCAATCTCGTCAATGGCGACTATTCACGAGGCGTCTCGGGATTCTGGGTGGAGAACGGCGATATTGCCTATCCGGTCGCCGAGGTCACGATCGCTGGCAATCTTCGCGACATGTTTCTTGGCATTGTCGGCGTGGGCGATGACCTCGATCCGAGGCGCCGCGTGCGCACCGGCTCAATCCTCATCGATTCGATGGTGCTCGCGACACCGGCTTGAGAGTGGAATCGCTTGCTTGTTTGACAAAAGTGCTGACCGCTTCGCCGGAGCGACTTTTGCCCACTTCTCATGTCGTCGCAATTCTGAGGTTCCCTCGCTTTGCTATGTGAAATGCATTCAGCCACTCTTTATTGCAAAATTCTGGCTCAGATTCCTCCTCTAACATTGCTATCTATGCCGCAGTCGAAAATATTCAGAAGATTTAGGTTCTCCAATGATGCCGGGGATCATAGAGATCCAAGCAATTTCGCCGAACCGCAGCGGTCAGCACCACCCATGCTGTCGTTTGCGAACAGGGCGGTTCATCAATCCCTAACCCATTCAAAGGACAGACCATTTAGCCTGACAAGGCAGGTGTTGCTGTGAAGCAATCAAGCGTTGGGGTAGCGGTTGGAAAGCCCAGATGTCAGGCTCAAACGGGGCTGGCCCTAGAGTTACCGCTAGAAATCCCAGACGATGCCCATAAGGTCGTCAATCTGAACCCTGTGTCCTCGATTCGAGCAATTGAGGACGATGCGTTTCCGTTCGAGGCTTTGAGCGATATTGCTGAGAAAGAGAGCTGGCGCAAAGAGATCAACCGCCCCACTACTCATATGCATAAATGGTGGGCTCAACGCCTTGGAACAGTGTTCCGTGCGATGACGATAGCTGCTTTTGCCCCACCAGGATCTGACATCCTCGATCTTTTCTACAAGCCGGTGCGTATTCCCGAAGGTACAGTGTTCGATCCGTTTATGGGCAGCGGAACGACTCTGGCAGAGGCAGTGAAGCTCGGAGCACGGGCTATAGGACGGGATATCAATCCTGTCGCACATTTTCTTGTGAAGTGCGCTCTTTCGTCCCACGACCGCTCGGCTATATTAAGAACGTTCCGATCTATCGAATGTGACGTAGCCGATACGCTGAAAAGCTATTACCAAACCACATTGCCGGACGGCGCAAAGGCAGACGTACTTTACTACTTCTGGGTCAAAACGCTTGATTGTCCGCTCTGTGGCGGAAGTGTTGATCTGTTTTCTTCAATGATTTTCGCTCGGCACGTGTACTCCAAGAAGTTTCCTTACGCTCAGGCCATCTGTCCCCATTGCAATGAGATTAATGAAGTTCATGTCGATTCGAGAGATGTGAAATGTGCCTCTTGCGCAAAGTCATTCGATCCCAATGCTGGGCCCGCCACAGGACAAAGCGCAAAATGCCCTGCCTGCGACCACACATTTTCAATTGCCAAAACAGCTCGTGCAGCAGGAAAGCTCCCCGAGCACCGGCTCTACGCCAAGCTAGTACTGCTTCCAGATGGAGCTAAAGAATATCTTCCCGCCACGGAAGAAGATCGCAAACTCTACACCAAAGCCGAGTGCGCCCTCTTCGACCGCAAGAGTGCATTCCCGGTCGTGGCAATCAAACCAGGCCACAATACAAATCAGGCGATAAGGTACAACTACCACTATTGGCATGAAATGTTCAATGCGCGCCAGCTTCTGTGCCTCTCCATCCTCGCTGAACGCATCCGCAAAGTACCCGATCCTGTTGTGCGAGAGCTATTCACCTGCCTATTCTCTGGCACGCTGGAATTCAACAACATGTTCGCCTCATACAAGGGTGAGGGTACAGGCGCGGTCCGTCACATGTTCGCCCACCACATCCTAAAGCCCGAGCGTGTTCCGTTAGAAGCCAATCTATGGGGCACACCTAAGAGTTCGGGATCATTTTCGACTATGTTTGAAAACCGTATCCGAAGGGCTCTGGATTATGCAGATAATCCGTTCGAGCTACGGCTTTCTGCGGAAAAAGGCGGCAAGACAGAAAAAGTGTACGGCCTTTCGCAGCGGATTGGTTCGTCCGTAGCAGAAAACTATGCCGATTTTGTGCAAGGTCAGCCAGTCTACTTCTCTTGCGGCGACTCTGGTTCAACAGACCTGCCGGACCATTCCGTAGATGTTGTGTTGACCGACCCTCCGTTCTTTGACAATGTTCATTACTCGCAGCTTGCTGATTTCTTTCATGTATGGCAGAGGCATATCCTAGGTGAGAATGGACACTGGAGCAGTGATACGACTCGCTCCGAGCACGAAGTGCAGAACGTCAATGCTGAAGATTTCACTGATCGCTTACTTGCGGTTTGGTCGGAGACTGAGCGGATACTAAAAGACGACGGCTTGCTGGCCTTTACCTATCACCATTCCCGACCCGAGGGTTGGCATTGCGTCCTGCAAGCTCTCATGAAAGCAGGCTTTGCAATCACTGCCACGCAGCCCATCAAAGCCGAGATGTCGGTTGCGATGCCTAAACACCAAGCGAAAGAGCCGATAGACATCGATATCATCATGGTTTGCCGAAAGCGTTCGCGACTCAATGCCCGACATTGGAGGGGTGACCTCAAAAATGTAGCTACTCCATCCGCTCAAGCCCAAGCATGGCGGCTTAGTCAAGCCGGACGCACGCTAAGTCGCAATGATGTTCGTATCATTGTCATGGCACAGCTATTGCGACAAGTTTCATTCGCGCCGAGTTTAGAAGATGCCTTTAAATGTCTT
The DNA here is from genome assembly GCA_028283025.1 of Pseudomonadales bacterium. GTDB lineage: Bacteria > Pseudomonadota > Gammaproteobacteria > Pseudomonadales > Azotimanducaceae > Azotimanducus. The sequence continues at coordinate 23,503 of JAPYNO010000086.1, forward strand.
GCTAGTGCAAATGGAGAAACAGAGGAATTGATCGAGCACATCCATTCGGCCTGTAGCAATCCGGAAATACAACTCATTCAACGCAAGAAGGCAGAATAGATCGTGTCAAACGTATCAACTGTCTTCAAAGAGTGTGTTCATGCCATTCAACGTGGAAAACTGATTGTGCAAGAGGATCGTCGCGACAAGGAGTTTCATTTTCAGAACTGGTTCAAGCGACGGCTTGAGATGCTCGGTTTGAACTTCGACTCACCGGGTCGTAATTCCTATCCTGATTTCCGTCTTGTGAAGTTCGCTGAAGGATTCGAGCTCAAAGGCCTCGCATATCTAGGTCGCGAGGCGGACTACGATTGCAATTCTCAAGTCCCGTCTGGTGAGCACAATGGGCGACAGGTCTACTATGTCTTCGGGCGCTATCCGGCCGAACCGGAAGAAAACCGCTATCCGGTGCTCGATCTAGTTGTGAGTCATGGCAGTTTTTTGAACGCCGATAATAACTACGTTCATAAGAATAAGAGCTTCCGTGGATTTGGAAGCTACGGTGACCTCCTCGTGCGTGACCGCAAAATGTATGTTGCGCCGACTCCTTTCGCACTAGCCGAAGGTACCGCCCATTACCGCACGTTGATCGTGCCTGCAAGCCACGAGGTTGACACTGATCTGATTGAAGTAGGGACGCTTACCCGCCGTGAAGTTGATGAAGTCGTCGTAGCATACAGCTTCGACCTGCGCACCAACGAGATGCAGACAGAACACGTCCCGAACCCAAGCGCAGGACAGGAGCATGTGTTCAAAGCGTACCGTGTCGCTGGCGATCCCCCCGATAACGTAGCCATGAGGTCTTGATGAGAGCAGGAGTTGACCCGACAGTAGTGATCTCTACCCATAGGCAAGCGCCGCAAGTCCCAAGAATACGAAGAAGCCGCCGACATCGGTGATTGTGGTCAGTACCACGCCGCCTGCGATGGCTGGGTCGATTTTGAGCGCCCGCAGCAGCGTTGGTAGCAGGGTGCCGGCAATGGCGGCGATCAAGAGGTTCGCGACCATGGCGACGAATATGACGATGCCGAGCAGCGCGTCAGCGAACACGAGCGATGCGCCGATGCCGACAAGCAAGGCAAGTAGCAGGCCATTGAGTGCGGCCACAATGATCTCTCGATTGAGCAGCCAACCGAGATTGGCGCGCGAAATTTGATCGAGCGCCATGGCGCGAATGACAAGTGTCAGTGTTTGTGTGCCTGCCACGCCGCCCATGCTCGCGACGATGGGCATGAGCACGGCGAGCGCGACGACCTTGATGATGGCTTCCTCAAAGAGACTGATCACCATGGAGGCGAGCACGGCCGTAAAAAGGTTGATACTGAGCCAGATAGCACGGCTCCTTGTTGACTTGAGGATCGGTGCGAAGGTGTCCTGATCGACTTCAAGGCCAGCTTGCCCCATGAATGTCTCTTCCGCATCCTCAATGATGACATCGACGACATCGTCCACGGTCACGCGGCCAATCAGCCGCCCTGCTTGATCAATGACGGGCGCCGACAGCAGATCTTCGCGCGCAAAGAGGCGCGCGAGCTCAGCATCCTGCATATCTGCTTTGATGGCGGGAAAATCGGCTTCAAAGACTTCGCCAACGCGCAGATGGGAATGGCTCGTCAAGAGTTTCGAGACGCGCAGTATGCCGATGTACTTGCCGGTTCGGTCCACCACAAAGAGCTTGTCGGTGGTGTGCGGCACTTGCCCGCGGCGACGAAGGTATCGGAGTACAAGCTCTAGCGAATGGCGGCGCTCGACGGCGATAAGTTCAGTGTCCATGAGGCCGCCTGCGGTGTCCTCCGCATAGGAGAGCACCGATTCGACGCGCTGCCTGTGGCCAGCGTCGAGCGAGGTGAGGACTTCATCTTGAATGGCGTCCGGTAGTTGCCGCAGTATGTCAGCGAAATCGTCGGTATCGAGTTCGTCGCCTGCGGCCACCAGGCTGTCGGTGTCCATATAGGCGAGAATTTCCTCAAGCACATCTTCGTGCAGGTGCTGCAGTGCTTGGTGTGAGGTATCCTCTTCGAGCAATTCCCACACAATCCGCCGTGCATCAGGCGGCATGGACTCTAGTAGGTTCGCGGCCTCGTGCGGGCGAACGGTGGCGAGCAGGGTGCCGAGATTTTCCGCTTGATCGTGGTCGATGGAGCGGATGACTTCGCCGAGGCGGCGCTCTGAAGGACTTGAATTTGTCTCCATGGGTCGCTCATTGGCGCATCGTCCACCATGCGCACAGTCTAATCCGAATCAGTGCCTTGGGGTTCGCCGAATTTGTCTTCAATGAGCTCGCGTAAGGCATCGAGGGCGGCATCGGCATCTGCGCCTTCTGCTTCGAGTGTGAGCGCAGTGCCGCAGATTGCTTCGAGCAGTAACAGCGCCATGATGTTCTTGCCGTCAACGGCATGTTCCCGACCTTCGGCGAGCACACTGATGTGCGATTCGAAGCGCTTGGCGGTGTCAACAAACTTCGCCGAAGCCCTCGCATGGAGCCCAAGTTCATTGCTGAGTGTGACCTCTCGCGATGGCATATCGTGTTATCCCATGGCGACGAGCAATTCATAGAGCGCAGCATCGTCGTCGCAGGCTCGAATGGCTGCTCGGTTTTCGGCTTGCCCGAGGATGCGCGCACTTGCTGAGAGCATGCCGAGATGATCTTGATGCTCTTCTTCGGAAGCGATGAGCACCATCATCAGATCCACCGCCTCGCCGTCGGGCGCATCGAAGTCGATCGCCTGACCGAGCTTGAGGAAGGCGCACACAGGCGCGTCAATGGCACTTGCTCGGCAGTGCGGGATGGCGGTGCCGTGTCCGAGGCTGGTGCTACCGAGATGTTCCCGCTCCATGAGTCTTGAGAAGAGATTGTGCGCCACGATCCGCTCGCATTGGCCAGCGATCAATTCGGCGGCGTCACGAAGCACTTGCTTGCGCGAAGCAGCGGGGAAATTGGCCCGTGTCAGGTGTCTGTTGAGCACTGAATCGAGCGCGATTGGCATGAAGTCTTCCCTCATCTTCGCGCCTAATGTCGCCCTTGGCGTCGCTCGATTCGTTTTTCCTTTTGCCTCACAATCTGGCGATCAACGCGATCAGCGAGTTGGTCAATGGCCGCATAGAGATCGTTGCTTTGCGCATCGGCGAAGATCTCGCCTCCAACGCCGTGCAGCGTTGCTTCGGCGCGCTGATGGTGCCTTTCAACGCTGATCACCACATGCACGTTGGTGACATGGTCGTCATGCCGCACGATGCGCTTGAATTTCTGTTCGATGTAGGACTTGATGGCTTCGGTGACATCGAGATGATGTCCACTGATACTTAATTGCATAGACTGTCCATAGAAAGCGCATTCACCGCTCAGCATTTTACACGCGAGGCACACGCGAGCGTGTGGCTTATCGCACCTTGCGTGCGCTTGAAGACGGAATCTTCAGTGCTTCCCTGTACTTGGCGATGGTGCGCCTCGCAACTGTGATGCCCTCTGAGGAGAGAGTCTTCATGATCACCGCATCACTTAAGGGTCGGCGAGGATCTTCTTCTCGAACGAGCGTTTGAATGCGGGTGCGAATAGCGACGCTCGACACTTGACTGCCATCGGGTGCAACGAGTGCGGGCGGGAAGAAGTATTTGAGCTCAAAGAGGCCATGCGGCGTTTGCATGTACTTGTTGGCGGTGACGCGCGAGATGGTCGATTCGTGCATGCCAAGGGCGTCGGCGACATCCTGCAGCACCATCGGCATGAGCGCACTCGGACCATGTTCTAGGAAGCGTCGTTGACTCGCAACGATTTCACTTGCGACGCGAAGCAGTGTTTCGCTGCGCCCGCGCAGCCCGCGCAAGAACCACCTCGCTTCGCCAAGCTTCTCCTTGAGATACGCATTGTCTTCGGTCTTGCTGCCGCGCTCGATCATGCGCTGATACTGTGGATGAATGCCAAGGCTCGGCCAAGCGTCCCGATTGAGCTCAACCTGCCAACGGCCCTCGAACTTGCGCACCATCACATCAGGTGGGTGATAGTTGTCTTCAGTGTAGGCAAGGCTTTGCCCAGGACGCGGATTCAGGCTTAAGATCAAGCCGAGAGCGCTCCTAGCCTCGTGCTCGCTTGCCCCGGTGGCCGCCGAGACAGCGGCGATGTCCGGCCCGGCGAGCAGTGGCAGATGGTTGGCGACGAGATCAAGCGCGAGCGCACGCCCAAAGGTATCTTCGGGCACATCGGACAGCTGTAGGCATAGGCATTCGCCAAGGCTGCGGGCACCAACACCGCTCGGCTCAAAGGACTGCACGACTTTGAGCACGGCCTCAGCGCGTGCCACGTCAACCGGCGCATCCTCGACCGACTCTAATATGTCTGACAGCGGCTCGCCGAGCCAGCCATCTTCGTTGATCGAATAAATGATCGCGGTGGCAATGGCGAGGTCAGATTCAGGAAGCCGACTTGTCTGCAATTGCCAAAGAAGATCGTCTTGCAGCGAGCGCGACGCCGCGTGCGGCGGAAAATCGACATCCTCCCGAGCGGTGCTTCCGAGCCGCGGCGCGGCATCTATCCAAGTGTCCTCCCAGACTGTATCCACAGGCAGTTCTTGCGGCAGCGTTTCGCTGTTGATGGCATCGCCGAGTTCCGTTTCATCGTTTGCAGTGGCATCCGTCATGGATTCCGTGGCCTCGTTCTCGGACCCTGCGGAATTCGCCGCAAGGAGTTCAGATTCATGTTCAAGGAGCGGATTGCTTTCAATCGCCTGCTGAATCTCGGCGCGCAATTCAAGCGAGGAGATCTGCAGCAGGTGCAGTGATTGCTTCAGTTCTGGGGTGATGGCAAGCTGCTGATGCAGCTTCAATGTCAGTGTTTGGCGCATGGCAAGCGTGCCGGGTTACATCCTGAAGTCTTCGCCGAGATAGACGGCTCTCACTTGCGGATCAGCGAGTACAGTCGCGGGCTCGCCCTCAGCGAGCTTGCGACCGCTGCCGATGATGAGTGCGCGGTCACAGGTGGAAAGGGCATCGCGCACATTGTGGTCGGTCATAATGATGCCGATATGACGCTTTTTGAGGTCGAGGATCAGGCGCTTGATCTGCGCGACCGAGATCGGGTCAACGCCAGCGAAGGGCTCATCGAGCATGATGAACTTTGGTTCGCCCGCAAGCGCGCGGGCGATTTCGACGCGGCGGCGCTCGCCGCCTGACAGAGTGCGCCCAAGCTGCAAGCGGATGGCGCCGAGATCGAACTCATCGATCAAGCCTTCCACGAGGTCAGTCTGTTCCCATGGCAGCAAATTGGATCTCAGCTCGGCAATGGCGCGGATGTTCTCTTCGACGGTGATGCCGCGGAACACGCTTGCTTCCTGCGGCAAGAAACCAAGGCCGCAGCGGGCGCGGACGTGAATCGGCTCAAGCGTGATGTCGCGCCCGGCGATGAGGATTCGCCCCTTGTCGGGACGCACGAGACCCATGAGCATGTTGAAGCAGGTGGTCTTGCCGGCGCCATTGGGGCCAAGCAGTCCAAACACCTCGCCTTGCTGCACGGCCAGCGACACATCGCTCACCGCAGGCGTGCCGCCAAATTGCTTGTAGAGATGCTCGGCGATTAGCTCAGACATGGCACTCGCGGTTCAGGTGCCTCGTCTTGGTCGTCTCTGAGTGTGCTGATGACGCGCGCGGGCAGCCGCATTTCCACCTCGCCGGAGGCTTCCGTTTTGCCACGAACGATGTCGTATAGGATGACGTTGCCACGAAACTCAACATCGGATTGCCTCAGCACAGCATCACCATTGAGCTCAATCGTCTGCGAGCGCAGGTCATAGATCATTTCTTTGGCAAGCGCGGTCACCTCAGGTTCATCAGGGCGAATGCACTGCGCGTAGGAGACGGCATCATTCGCTTCGCCTTGACTTGCGGCAATTTCCACGACCTCTCCATGTTCGCGCTTGGCGCGCAGTATCTGCGCCGAAAGTCTGAGGCTGCCTTGCGTGAGCGTGACATCGCCCTCGTAGGTAATGACGCCAGACTGCTCGTCGAGTTCGGCGTTTTCTCCTGTGATGATGATCTCCTGCAAAGCATCTTCTTCAAGTCCGTAAGCCCAATTTGAGGCAGCGAGCAAGATCACCGCTGCCAGTGCATTCGCATATCGACTATTCACTCAAATAAACTCATGGGCGCGATGCGTGTCGTGACTTTTTCGTCACTGTTCGAGGCAAGCAAGAGTAGCTGTTTCTGAAGGTCAAGATCAAGCTCTGCGGCGCGCGTTTCGATTGAATGAGCGCTGATTCGCACGGACTCAGGCGCCAAGATTTGACGCCCTTGAGCGCTGATGATGAGCCGCTCGGTGTCAAACTTCACCTCGTCTTTGACGCGCTCGCCACGTTGCAATGCCGCGCTCACACGCGAATACAGCACGATGGTTTCCTCTCCGCCTGCTTCTTGCAGCGTGCCAAGTCCTGCGCTCGCCCGCAGATTGGCGTTCGATGCGCCTTGCAGCAGCATGTTCGGGGCCGCGAATGCGAGGTCGCCATCCAAGTGATAGGCGATGCTTGGTGATTGCATGGACCAATTGAGGGCGCCGTCTTCGCCGAACGAGCGCACACTCGCGCCCATGATGGTGAGATCGGGTTCTTCTTTCTGCCCGGTCGTATGTTCGCGTGTTGCGGGCGCCTTCGGGCTTGGTTCTTGGATCAGCAGGAGTGCCAAGGAGAGCAGCAGTGCACCGACGAGTATTGCGCTTCGCAGGTTCATGGTGTGTCAGCACTTCTCAATTCAAACTTGCTTTGCGCTTGCAAGATGAGCATTGCGACATCACGAACGGCGCCTCTGCCGCCAGCGGCCTCGGTCACATGCTGTGCGCGCTCGCGAACCACCGGATGGGCATCGGCAGGCGCGAATGACAGGCAGGCATTTTCAAAGAGCGCGAGATCCGGCAGATCATCTCCCATGACGGCCACATCGCACGATGCAAGATTGAGTTTCTCCATCAGTACATTCAATGCTGCGTGCTTATCTGCGATGCGCGACAATGCGTGCTTGATGCCGAGTTCGCGCATACGATAATCAAGTGCTGCCGAGCCTCTGCCACTGATGATGGCAATTTCAACCCCGCTTCGCATGAGCATTTTCATCGCATGGCCGTCTTGCGCATAGAAGCTCAAGCCCACTGAGACTTCGGACGCTTCTGATTGCGATGTTGAGCCAACATAGTGAAGCGCGCCATCAGTGAGCACGCCATCGCAGTCAAGCACGAGCAGCTTGACCTTGCTGGCTAGCTCGACGATTTGCAAATCCATATCCATCATCACGAATGCACCACGAGCAAACCCATGTAGCCAAGCCATGCGACAAACAGCAGCGATCCTGAAATTCTGCCAATGACGTGCTTGGGTGATGCACTCGCAAACAAGAACATCGACAAGGTCAGAATCATCAGCATGCCGCCATCACGAAACAGCTCAAGCTCGTCGAGCCTCGTTGGCGCAATCAGCCCGGGAATAGCGAGCACAAGCAGTAGATTGAGAATGTTCGAGCCGATGACATTGCCGATGGCGACCTCCGAATGGCGTTTGAGGGCAGCGCCGACCGTGACTGCAAGCTCCGGCAGGCTCGTGCCGACTGCGATGATCGTGAGGCCGATGACAAAGGTGCGCACGCCGAGAATCTCCGCGAGGCTCGTGGCGCCGTCAATGAGCAGATCGCAGGCAAGCTGTAGCACGATGATACCGACGAATGTCCAGACAAGTCCGCGCGTGAGTGACATCGAGGAAAGCTGACCAATCTCATCCTCAATGGCAGACTCCACGGTATCGGGGATGTGGTCTCGATTGCGCACGATGTAGATGATTGACAGGACGAACAAGCCGAGCAGCATGATCGCATCGCCACGCCCGACCATCAGATTGGCGATGGCAATCAGCCCAATTAAGGTCACCACCAGCATGAATGGCATCTCGATTTTGAGCATTTCGCGCCTCAGCGCGATCGGCATGATCATGGCGGTGATACCGAGCACGAGGCCGATGTTGGCGATGTTGGAGCCAATTGCGTTGCCGATAGCGAGTTCAGGCTGCGCTTTCATGGAGGCGCGAACGGCCACCCACACCTCCGGGGCTGAGGTGCCAACAGCAATAATCGTTAGCCCAATGACAAACCTCGACACGCCAAGGCGATCAGCTGTGGCGATGCCGCCGGAAACGAATCGCTCTGCCCCCCACACAACACCGACAATGCCGATGACGATGCTAGCGAGCGTCCACAGCATTAGTGTGTGCCTGTTCGGCGATGGCGATACGGAGTGCGCGCATGGCGACGCCTGCGCGAGTGTGGCGCCGGGCAGTGATCGGAACTGTCTTGGAATTCTTGCCACCAGTCGCGCAAGGCTTGCTCCGCACTGCCCACTTCCGCACGCAGGTGCAGCAAGTCGTAGCCGGCGCGAAACCGCTCCAATGCGAGCGTCTTGTTAGGCCGCTTGACTGATTCGAGCCGTGCTTGCAGCGCCCAGACATCGCGCGCGAACAGGCTAGCATAGCGCGGGATCGCCATCGCGCTGCGCAGCTCGTTCAAGGCGTGATTGCCTGCTTGCGCGTGCCGGTATTCAAAGCCTTCAGCTTCGTCTTGACGCTCGAAGGCAAGTTGATATTCGGAAAAATAGACGACGCTGAGCAGGAACGCGAAAGTCACTGGCCGATTCTCAGCAACGCGAAGGTCTGTGTTTTGCAGCGCCTTGTCAATCAGCGTGCTATTTCGACGTGACGAGGTTGGAAACAGCAGGTCGATCAATGCAAAATCCTCAGCAAGGCGCCAGCTTTTTTCCGCATGTCCGTTCATCAGCAGTTTCACGCACTCATCGTACTTTCGTCGTGGGCTGACCTTTTCGATCATGTCTTTGCAAGCGCGTATGGCGCGCGCCGTTTGACGTTCAATAGAGAGGCCGAGCTTCGCCGAGATGCGAAGCGCGCGTAGGATACGAACAGGGTCCTCAATAAGGCGCGCCTCAGGGTTGCCGATCAAGCGCAGCGACTGGCTCTTCAGGTCCGCATAGCCGCCGCAAAAGTCGATCAACTCTTCATTGAAAGGGTCGTAGTAGAAGGCGTTGATGGTGAAATCTCTGCGCAGCGCATCTTCCTGCTGGTTGCCCCACGCATTGTCACGAAGAATCACGCCATCTGTGGACACCACTCGCGCCTGACCGCGCATCTCTTCAAAGTTCGAGGTGACCTTGGCTTGATCCTTGTCGTGCGATGTTCGGTAGGTAGCTACCTCAGTCACATGCCGACCATGCTGGACGTGCACGATTTTGAAGCGGCGACCGACGACGCGGGCGCGTTGAAACACCGAGCAGATCTCCTCTGGCAGTGCATCCGTGGCCACATCGAAGTCCTTTGGTTGCCGACCGAGTAGCAGGTCGCGCACGGCGCCACCGACGATCCATGCATCAAAGCCTGCGCTGCGCAAACGACCAATCACGCTTTTTGCGCGCCGGTCGATGCGATTTGGATCGATGCCGCTATTGCTGATGGATTCGCGCATAGGTCGCTCGCAAGAGTTGCGGTGTGTCTTGCGTCAGTCCCTGTTGTCGAACAAACGCGCCACTATATCAAAGGCACACGAAGTCGGAACGCGCGAGTACCGGCGGCACAGCGCGGAGTGTGAACCGCGCACACGCCCAGTCGAGCAATGCTTCAGGGGAATGCCCGCAGTGCTTTGGGGGAATGAGTCCGAGTAGCTGTAGACAGGTAGCAAGGTGCTGCTTGACATCGCGGTCGGACAGGGCGCTGAGCGGTGTTGATGCGAGTCGCTTGCTGGCCTTGCGTCCACTGCCATCGAGCACCACCGGCATGTGTGCGAAGCTGGGTACGGACAAGCGCAGCGCCTTGGCGAGGGCGATCTGGCGCGGTGTGCTGGCGAGCAGGTCGGCGCCGCGAACCACGCGCGTCACCTTCATGTCCGCATCGTCGAGCACGGTCGCAAGGTGGTAGGCGACAAATCCGTCGCGTCTGACGACCACGAAGTCCCCGCAGGTCATTGTCAAGTCCTCAGCGTATCGGCCCTGCACTTCGTCTTCGACCGAGATTTCGCGTTTCTGTACGACGAATCGCGTGCACTGGTTGGCAGCCACCTCAATGCCCGCTTGCCGGCAGGTGCCAGGATATGCGCCGATGCCGTGCAGCGTCTTGCGAGAGCAGATGCATTGATAGACTTGATGCGAGCGGCGAAGGCGCCGGATAGCTCGCGCATAGAGTGCTTCGCGTTCGCTTTGCCAGATCGGTGGCGAGTCGCTCTCCAGGCCGTGTCGAGCGAGCATATTGATGATGTCGGCAGCGTGCTTGCGGTCGGTGCGCGCGCTATCCAAGTCATCAATGCGCAGCAGCCAAGCACCGCCTCGGGATTTGATGTCGAGAAAACTCGCAACTGCAGTCAATAGTGAGCCGAAGTGCAGCGGGCCGCTCGGTGTCGGCGCGAAGCGGCCAATCGGTCGGTGCACTATCCTGTGATCTGCCGTTCCTTCAATTCGTCGATGGTTTTGCAATCGACGCACTGATTTGCAGTCGGGCGCGCTTCAAGGCGCCTGATGCCGATTTCAATGCCGCAGGAATCGCAGTAGCCATAGTCGCCTTGATCAAGTCGGTCAACCGTGGCATCGATTTTGCGGATGAGCTTGCGCTCTCGGTCTCGGGTGCGTAGCTCAAGGCTGAATTCTTCCTCCTGCGTGGCCCGGTCGGCAGGGTCAGGAAACTGCGTGGCGCCGCCCTTCATGTGGGTGACGGTTCGGTCCACCTCTTCCATGAGCTGTTGCCTCCAAGACAACAGGATGTTTCGAAAGTGCGTGACTTGTCCATTGCTCATGTAGGGCTCGTCCGCTTGCGCTTGATAGGGCTCGAAGGTCTTGAAGACCGAATCCAAACTGCGTTGTTCGATCATGGCATTTCGGGTTCCATGTAATGGACGGCCGTTTCCGTCACAGTCCAAGAGGGGGAAAGCAAAGTACCAGAAGTTGCGGGCTTTCGCTACAAGTTTGAGAACGCGGCGTGAAGTTCGGCATAGGCGCGCCTTTGGCCGAGGCGCGCACCATAGTGGCTGACAATATGGGCAGCGGCGAAGTTGCCAAAAGCGGTCATCTCAGTCGCATCGGCACCCCTCGAATAAGCGTGGAGCACAGCACCAGCGTACATGTCGCCAGCACCAGTGGTGTCCACAACTTGTGTGCAGGCAATATTCGAAGGGATGCCGGCAAGCGCCTCAGCGCCCTTTGAACGGCACAGGCTTCCCTGTGCGCCAAGCGTGATGTGAAGATGCTCAGCATGTTCGCTGAGCGACTTGCTTGCATGGTCGAGCCGGTCGCTGCCAGTCAAGAGCAGCGCCTCCTCAAGATTACAGAACAGATGCGTGACACCGCCTTCGAGCATTCGCTCGAGATTCGGGCGGCAAAACTCGATCATGCTGACATCAGAGAGTGTCAGCGCCGTGTCAAGACCTTCTGCACGCGCAAGCGCGAGGGCTTCCGTGCAGGCGTGTGTGGAAACCTCGCTACCTGCCATATAGCCCTCGACATACACGAGATCAGCGTTTGCGAGCGCGCCTTCATCCACATCTTCTTGACGCAGTTCGGCTGATACGCCGAGAAAGGTCAGCATGGTGCGCTCAGCATCGTCGCTGATGAGCACAAGGCACTGGCCGCTGATGCCTGTGTCAGCTGCCGAAACTGCCTGCGTTTCCACGCCGTAGCGTTCAAGGTCGCGCACGAACCATCGTCCGACATCATCGTCCGCAGCGCGGCCGCAAAAATACGCTTCACCGCCAAAGCCGACATGGGCGGCGGCGGTGTTGGCTGCCGACCCGCCGCCACAGCGACGCATTGGCTCGCCGAGCACAGCGCTCTTTGAGCGAAGATCTGGCTCATCGATCAATGCCATATGGCCTTTGGTAAGGCACATTGCATGAAGCTCGGCATCTGCAACCCGAAACTCCTGATCGACCAGCGCATTGCCGATAGCGAAGACGCGCATCAGCGAATTTCCTTGAATGCGGCATTGAAGGCTTCGAGCGTCGTATCCAAAGTGTCTTGATCGTGCGCCGCCGAGACGAACATGGTTTCAAAGGCCGACGGCGCGAGATAGACGCCGCGGCGCAGCATGGCATGAAAGAGCTTAGCGTAGGCTTCGGTGTCTGATGTGGTGGCGTCAGCAAAGTTTTGTACCGCGCTCTTGCGGGTCAAGAACAGGCCGATCATGCCGCACACTTGATTGGTTTGAAGAGGCAAGCACGCTGATGCAGCGGCATCTTTGATGCCTGTGGCGAGCGTCTCTGTGTGCGCAGCGAGCTGCTCGTAGAACTTGGGCGTGTCTAGCAAATCAAGCGAAGCGAGCCCAGCGGCGACGGCAATTGGATTGCCTGACAAGGTGCCAGCCTGATAGACGGGGCCTTCGGGGGCTAAGTGTTGCATGATGTCCCGGCGTCCGCCGAACGCGCCAATGGGCAGGCCGCCGCCGATAATTTTGCCGAGTGTGACAAGGTCGGGGGTGATGCCGAAATGCGCGGCTGCGCCGCCGATGCCAACACGAAATCCGCTCATCACCTCATCGAATATGAGCAGTGACCCGCTGTCCTTGGTGCGCTCGCGAAGCCTCTTGAGGAACTCGGCTTGCGCGGGAATGCACCCCATGTTTCCGGCAATGGGCTCAAGGATGACCGCAGCGATTCTCGGCCCGTGCGCATCGAATGTGGCATCGACTTCGTCAAGTTGATTGTATGCGAGATTGAGGGTGTCTCTGACGACACCTTCAGGTACGCCAGGGGAACCTGGAATGCCGAGTGTCAGTACGCCAGAACCTGCGCCGAGTAGGAGTGCGTCCACATGACCGTGATAGCAGCCTTTGAATTTGACGATGAGGTCGCGCCCGGTGAAGCCCCGTGCGAGCCTGAGCGCGCTCATGGTGGCCTCGGTGCCGGAATTGACAAGGCGCACCGCATCCACACCTGGCAGGTGCCCTGCGAGGCGAGTCGCCAAAGCGGTTTCTTGAAGTGTTGGTGCGCCGAAGCCGAGTGCGCGCTCTGCTTGCGTTTTCACGGCCTGACTGATGGCGGGTGCCGAATGCCCGTGAATCATGCATCCCCAGGAGCCCACATAGTCGATATAGTCTTGACCATCGATGTCTGTGACCCGGGCGCCGCTGCCGCTCGCAAAGTAGACCGGATCGCCGCCTACGCCTTGAAACGCGCGCACAGGAGAGTTGACTCCGCCGGGGATTACGCGCTGTGCTTGGATGTAGGCTTCGGCAGATTTGGGGAGCTTCAACATTTTCATTATTGACGAATCGGGACGAATTGCGTATAGCTAGAAGGGGCGGACGATGGCGAGTATGAGCACAAGCAGCAAGATGAGGGTCGGCAACTCATTCATTATGCGGAAAGTCCTTGACTGGTGTGGGGCATCGCCTGCGGCAAATGTCCGTGCGATGCGCTCGCACCACAGGTGAAAGCCGACTAGTACGAGCACGAGCAAGAGCTTGGCGAGAAACCAGGCTTGGTGAAAATATGCGGCTGGGTGCGCGAGCGCAATCGCGAAGCCGAACCCAATGCTGATGAGCGCCGCGGGCAGCATGATGATGCGCAGCAGCCTTCGTTCCATGACGATAAATCGCTTGCGCGAAATTTCATCGCCTGCGTCTGCGTGATAGACGAACAAGCGCGGCAGGTAGAAGAGCCCTGCGAACCAGGCGATGACGCCAAAAAGATGGAATACCTTGAGCCAAGCCACGTTGAAGCGCTCGCAAAGAATGCGCGCGCATTATTTCATGTCGCGCTCTTAACAACTTGAGGATGCGCCTTTGCTACACTTCAAGCCCATGAACACGCCTGACATCGAATTCTCCTCGCGCGCCGCCGACAAGGTGCGCGAACTCATTGATTTGGAAGACAATCAATCGCTCAAGCTGCGTGTGTTCGTGACCGGCGGTGGCTGCTCAGGGTTCTCCTATGGGTTCACTTTTGATGAGCAGATAGAGGCCGACGATGCCATTGTTGAAGAGCGCGATGTGCAGCTACTCATTGATTCTTTGAGCTATCAATACCTCTCTGGTTCGCGCATTGATTATTTGGAAGATCTGCAAGGGTCACGGTTCGTGGTCAACAACCCCAATGCCGAGACCACCTGCGGCTGCGGCAATTCGTTTTCGATTGCCTGAGCGCTCAATAACAAAGCTTCCCATGCGGCACATGGATGCGCGAGCAAAGCAGAACAAACTACTGCGCAGCGACCATGTTCATGCTGCTGTCGCGAAAGTCGTTCAGGTCCTGTAGCAGCGGGTCTATGTGGACGAGAAAGCGAATGCGCTCGTGCTCAGAAATGGCGCTATCCCGTACCACTGCGACTTTTTGCGGGTCGAGATGGCGGCCGTTCTCGATAAATTCATAATGAAGGTGAGGGCCGGTGGACCATCCGGTTGAGCCGACAAAGCCAATCACCTCGCCTTGTGCCACCTTATCGCCTTTCTTGAGGCCCTTGGCGAATCGCGATAGGTGGAGATAGCGGGTTTCGATGCCGTTTGCGTGGCGAATCTCCACATAATTGCCGGACGAAGACCGATAGGCGACGGTGGTGACTGTGCCTTTTCCAGCGGCTTTGACAGGCGTGCCTGTCGGCGCAGCGTAATCAACACCGAGATGGGCGCGCACGCGATCAAACACGGGGTGTCTGCGCTTGAGCGAAAAGCCAGAGCTGACACGGGTGAAATCAACGGGTGCGCGCAGAAAGGCACCGCGTAAATTCGTCCCGTCAGGCGCGTAATAGGCAGGCTCGCCAAGCTCGTCCACATAGCGAATCGCTGTGTGCGTCTTGCCGCGGTTGACAAATCGCGCTGCAAGAATCTCGCCATAGCGATAGAACTCACCATTGAGATATTCAGATTCGTAGAGCACCTCAAAGGCATCTCCAGCACGGATATCAAGCACAAAATCGATGTCCCAACGGAATATCCTTGCAAGACGCAAGATGACCTCGTCTCCCAATCCACTGCGCTGCCCGGCGATAAAGAGGTTTTTGACGATGGTTTCCGATGCATAGCCGAGCTTGCGCTCTGGTTCGATTTCATTCACGTTCGCCGAAAACCCATTCGAATCGGCGAGGCGTGTCCATTCAATGGATTTGGCAGCGCTCTCCTCAAAGGTGAGCCGCTGCAGGCCGCCTTTTGAATCGAGGCCGACTTCCAAGACCTGACCTGGGAAGATTCGATACAGCTTCGATGCTTCTGGGCTTGCTTGCAGTAGTTGATGAATTTCTTGAGCGGAGATGCCAAGGTCGCCAAGCAGCGTGGAAATCGTGTCCCCGGGACCGACTTGGAGTCGCTTCGAGAATTGCCGCTGACGCTCGATGGTTTTGGCTTCTGTCAATGCCTCCAAAGCTTCTGGCGATTGGTCTATCGCCGCGTCAGTCGTGGGCAGCGCCATTTGGTATTCCGCAGTTTCCACAGCGGCATCCTCGCCGCGAAATCCGAGACTTGAGATAGAGGTCAGCGCTAATATGGAGATGCCGCCAATCACAATAAGGGCTGCGGACACATTGGACAAGTTCAGAAAGGCAGGGCGCATGAGGCGACGGTGGACGGTGTGGGGGGAAGGGGCGACGGTGCAGTCTTGTCTGCGACTGAAGTCAAGTCGAAGGCGATATACTAATACATGTTTCCATCAAAAATCTCACTTCACAGCAGCTTGCTCTCGAAAAAAATCTTGCGAGTGTCACAACGAGTGTCACAATATGCGAGATGAGCGCTGCCAATATTGCACTGCATCTTGTGGTATATGTCCATTTTTCCACTTTCCCTTTACATTCCCCCATGAGTTAAATGGCTGACCGCTCCGAATTACACATTGGGCAGTTTGCGTCGCTTCAAGCGCGCGGTCTTATCGCACAAGCATCGCAGCCAGAGGCGCTCAGCGCCTGGCTTGATTCGGGTGCGCGCACGGTCTACTGCGGATTCGACCCAACAGCTGGCAGCTTGCACATCGGCCACCTGCTGCCGATTGTGATGTTGCGCCGCTTATCTCACTTTGGTCATCGTCCGATTGCGCTGCTTGGCGGTGCCACTGGCTTGATTGGCGACCCGTCGTTCAAGTCCGAGGAACGCTCACTGAATTCGCTCGAATTGGTGCAAGCATGGAAAACCGCCCTTGCAGAACAGCTCTCTGCGTACCTCGACTTTGATGCTCGCGCACTTCTTCTCGATAATCTGAGTTGGACACAATCGCTTGATGTCATCGCCTTTTTGCGCGATGTCGGCAAGCACTTCTCGGTCAATCAGATGCTTGCCAAGGAATCTGTGCGCACGAGGATTGAGCGCGAAGGTGCTGGCATCTCGTTTACCGAATTCAGCTACATGCTGCTGCAATCCTATGACTACCTTGAACTCGCGCGTCGCTACGACTGCGGCCTGCAGATTGGCGGCAGCGACCAATGGGGCAATATCACGCTCGGCGTGGAGCTTGTACGGCGCGTACTCGGGCGGCAAGTCTTTGCGCTCACGTTGCCCTTGATGACGCGCTCGGATGGCAAGAAGTTCGGCAAGACTGAATCCGGAACTGTGTGGCTCGACGCCAAGCGCACATCACCATATGCCTTTTATCAGTATTGGGCGAATCTTGCCGATGCCGATGTGCCTCACTACCTCAGGGTGCTCACCGATGTACCGCATGATGAGTTGCAAGACCTTGCGCAGGCGATGGATACGCATCCCGAACAGCGACTCGCGCAGTTTCGCCTCGCCGAAGAGGTCACGCGGCTTGTTCATGGCGATGCTGGGCTCAACGCTGCCAAACGCATCACCAACGCGCTCTTCAGGCAGTCGCTAGAAGATCTGCAAGCGGACGACTGCGAGCAGCTTGCGCTCGACGGCGTTCCCTTCGCCGAGGTGCCTTATGCGGGTGTGACGCTTGCAGAGGCTCTGTGCTTGACCAGACTCGCGAAATCACGAGGCGATGCGCGTCGTCAGGTCGCATCCGGCGGGGTGAGTGTCAACGGCGCAGCGCCGCAGCGCGACCCACTCTTGGCGCTTCGTCGAGAGAATGCCATGTTCGGTGCCTATCACCTGCTCAGGCGCGGTAAAAAATCTTGGTCGATGGTTCGACACGCAGCGCACCAATAGCGCTGACCCTAATTCCTGATAAGGAAAAGGGAAAAAGGGAGGGAGGGCGCACGCTGACGCGATAGTTTGGCTGGCTAGGCGGACACTGCCGGGCGGGCTAGATTGAGGTCTGCGAAAGCGGACAGATTCAATGTTCTAAAAGCGGACAAGTCTATTTGTTGCCAGCAATCTTCTCTCCACGGTTGCGCATCTGTGAATAGGGCGTATAATGCGCCCCCTCGCTGCTCGGTTCGTGAACGCTTTTCATAGTCGAACTGTGCGGCGTGTTCTTTAAGGAAAAAAGTTTTTGTGTTTAAGCGGCCTGCCGTCCGTAGGCGCTTGATGGCGCTTATCTGGTATGCGGGGTCTGTAGCTCAGCTTGGTCAGAGCGCACCCCTGATAAGGGTGAGGCCGGTGGTTCAAGTCCACCCAGACCCACCACTATTTTGCAGGCATCTCAGAGATGTCTAGAACATCTCGCAAAGTTTCGGGGCCGTAGCTCAGCTGGGAGAGCGCCTGCCTTGCACGCAGGAGGTCAGGAGTTCGATCCTCCTCGGCTCCACCAATTGCCGCTTAAGCACGGCTTGCTCTGCAAGTCGAACCGAATTTGATTGAGATGTCCCGATTGGTCACTCGATCAACGCTCTTTAACAAGTGAAAGGCAAGAAATCCCCCGGCCCGGAGCTGGGGGTCGCGCAATCCAACCCGAGGCAATTGCTTTGA
>JAPYNO010000087.1 GCA_028283025.1 Pseudomonadales bacterium
GTGCGCTGGCTGCGTTATTCCTCATTACGTGGGGCCTGCCACGCTGCTTCGTCATTCCTTGCCAGCACACGCCAGATGGCCTCTGAGCTTTGCAGACTTGATCAGGACCTTCCCTAGCAGCCAAAAGAAAGGGACTCCGTAGAGTCCCTTTCAATGCGCTAACTGGTCGGCGCGCAGCCCGCTGGCTATAACCCTTGCAGGGAAAGTGCGCGAGTCGCGAATGCAGATGCAATTTACCCTTATTGAGCGCTGGACAACGCCGCTCAAAAACGATTTGCCGAGAACACAGTACACTGACGGGCTTTGTTTCCTAAGACAAGGCGCATCAGGTGCCCGGCAGTAGTTTTGGCAAGGCGTTCACGCTCACGACCTTTGGTGAGAGCCATGGCGTTGCGCTCGGCGCGGTCGTTGACGGCTGCCCGCCGGGTCTTGCCCTGACTGAAGCCGACATACAGGCTGACCTCGACCGTAGGCGCCCCGGACGTTCCAAGTACACGACCAGACGCCAGGAAGCTGACCAGGCGCGCATCCTTTCAGGGGTGTTTGAAGGTGTCACCACGGGCACGCCGATTGGCCTGTTGATTGAAAACACCGATGCGCGCAGCCGCGACTATGCCAACATCAAAGACCTCTACCGACCGTCTCACGCGGATTTCAGCTACGATGAGAAATACGGCATCCGCGACTATCGAGGTGGTGGGCGGGCATCCGCTCGCGAGACCGCCATGCGCGTCGCTGCCGGTGCCATTGCCAAGAAGTATCTGTCCGTTCGGCATGGTGCGCGGATTCGGGCGTGCGTCTCGCAAGTCGGTGAACTGTGCGCTCAATCCTTTGAGTGGGACACGGTCGAAGAAAACCCCTTCTTCTGCCCAGACCCAGCATTGATCGAGCCAATTGCCGAACTGATCGATCGCCTTCGCGAAGCAGGCGATAGCACTGGCGCGACCATCACCGTCATGGCCGAAAACGTACCTGCAGGGCTTGGTGAACCTGTGTTCGACAAGCTCGACGCCGAAATCGCTGCTGCGCTGATGAGCATCAACGCTGTCAAAGGCGTGGAAATTGGTGAAGGCTTTGGCGTCGCATCCATGGTGGGTTCGGCGCATCGCGATCAGATGAGCGAATCTGGTTTTGAGAGCAATCGCGCCGGCGGTATCCTCGGCGGCATTTCGACGGGCGAGCCGATCATTGCGCGCATCGCGCTGAAGCCAACATCGAGCATCGCCAAGACAGGGCGCGCGCGCACGCGCACTGGCGAGGTGGTCGATCTGGCAACGACGGGACGCCACGACCCGTGTGTCGGATTGCGCGCGCCGCCGATTGCTGAAGCCATGGTCTCGCTCGTGCTGATGGACCATTGGCTGCGTCAAGCGGGGCAAAATGGCCGCGAAGTTTCCTTGATAGATAGATAGGCGAGGTTGTGGCAAGAACGCTCTACGACAAGCTCTGGGATGACCATCTGGTGACCACGCGCAGCGATGGCCAATCGCTCATCTATATCGATCGTCATCTCCTGCACGAGGTCACTTCGCCGCAAGCCTTTGAGGGCCTTGGCCTCGCGCACAGGAGGCTGTGGCGGACTGAAACCAACATTGCGACCGCCGATCACAATGTGCCGACCACAGACCGGGAACTTGGCGTTCAAGGCATTGAAGAAGACATCGCCAAACAGCAGGTGCTCACCTTGCAGGCAAACTGCGAGCGCTTTGATGTTGCGCTCTTTGATGTCACCGATGAGCGTCAAGGCATCGTACATGTGATTGGGCCTGAGCAGGGGCTCACGCTACCCGGCATGACGATTGTCTGCGGCGATTCACATACATCGACGCACGGCGCGTTCGCATGCCTTGCGCAAGGCATCGGCACTTCCGAAGTTGAGCACGTCATGGCGACGCAAACACTCGCGCAGTCGAAAGCTAAGAACTTGCGCATCTGGCTCGAAGGCACGCTCCCCCAAGGGCTTTCTACGAAAGATGTCGTACTAAAAGTGATCGACACACTCACCGCATCGGGTGGCAGCGGCTACACTATTGAATTTGCGGGCGATGCTCTCGCGAGTTTTGGCATGGAAGCGCGTATGACGCTGTGCAACATGGCTATTGAAGCCGGTGCGCGCGCAGGGCTTGTGGCTGTTGACGAGACGACAATCGACTATCTGCGCGGTCGGCCCTATTCGCCGCAAGGCCAACGCTGGCGCGAGGCGGTCGCGTATTGGCAGAGCCTCAAAAGCGATGCGGACGCGGTTTTTGATCGCGAAGTGCGCGTATCATTAAGTGGCCTTGAGCCGCGCGTCACCTGGGGCACATCGCCAGATCAGTCCGCTGCCATCAGCGGCCGCGTGCCGGAAGCGAATGCAGAGAATCGCCGCGCGCTTGCGTACATGGGGCTCAAAGGTGGCGAGCCGATGCGCACCATTGAAATCGATCGAATCTTCATCGGCTCGTGTACCAACGCGAGAATCGAAGACCTGCGCGAAGCGGCGCGCGTGCTTGCCAATCGAACCATCTCATCGCGCGTCCGTCAAGCCATGGTGGTGCCGGGTTCCGGCCTCGTCAAAACAGCGGCTGAAGCCGAAGGGCTTGATGAGGTCTTCCGCGCCGCTGGCTTCGAGTGGCGCGCGGCTGGCTGCTCCATGTGCCTTGGCATGAACCCCGATCAACTCAAACCCGGTGAGCGCTGCGCATCGACCTCGAATCGCAATTTTGAAGGCCGGCAAGGGCAGGGCGGGCGCACACACCTTGTGAGCCCGGCGATGGCGGCGGCGGCTGCGGTGGCTGGCCGCTTGGCCGATGTGCGCGAGTATCTGTGACATGCAAGCATTCACATCCATCACAGGCTTGGTCGCGCCGCTAGAGCGCGCCAATGTTGACACCGACCAGATTATTCCGAAGCAGTTTCTGAAGTCGATCAAGCGTACAGGTTTCGGGGCGCATCTCTTTGACGCTTGGCGCTTTTTCGATGCGGGCATCCTCGGCATGGTGCCAGAAGCGCGGCGTGCGAACCCGGACTTTGTATTGAACGAGCCGCGCTATGCCGGCGCGCGGATACTCCTTGCAAATGACAACTTCGGCTGCGGGTCGTCGCGTGAGCACGCGGTGTGGGCGCTCATGGAATACGGCTTTCGCAGTGTCATCGCGCCGAGTTTCGCCGACATCTTCACGAGCAACTGCTTCAAGAACGGCCTGCTGCCCGTCGTGCTTCCTCAGCCATCGGTCGAGGCGCTCATGCGCGAATGCAAGAGAAGCCCGGGATTTTCGCTCAGCATTGATCTCGATGCGTGCGAAGTGCAGCACGCTGATGGTCGGAGATTTCAGTTTCAGGTCAAGGCGAGCGACCGGCAGAGGCTCTTGCAAGGGCTTGACGAGATCGGCCTGAGTCTTGAGCATGAGAGCGAGATCAAGTCGTTCGAGGCACGCCACAAGTCGCGCTTCCCTTGGCTTTTTGAGAATCAGCCATGTCGAAGCAAATGATTCTCGCTTTGCCCGGCGATGGCGTCGGCGCTGAGGTCATGCCTGCGGCGTTGAGCGTGCTTCGAAGCGTCGCTGCGAAGCGGTATCTCGAATTAGAGATTCACGAAGCCTTGATCGGCGGCGCGTCGATTGACGAGACGGGCTCGCCAATTTCAGACGAGACCTTCGCGCTCGCAAAAGCCTCTGACGCCGTCCTGTTTGGTGCTGTCGGCGGGCCGAAATGGGACGCGCTGCCGTTTGGCGAGCGACCTGAACGTGGTCTTCTGGTGCTTCGCCAGGGGCTCGAACTCTTTGCCAATCTGCGCCCGGTGCAGGTGTTCGACGCCTTGGCGGACGCTTCGTCGCTGAAATCCAAGCTGGTCAGCGGGCTCGATCTTCTGGTCGTGCGCGAGCTCACTGGCGGCATCTATTTTGGCAAGCCGCGCGGCATTGAGACGCGCAATAATGAGCGCTACGGGTTCAACACGCTCGTCTACTCGGAGTCTGAGATCGAGCGCATCGTCAGGGTCGGCTTCGAGTCGGCGCGAAAGCGCAGTCTGAGGCTGACCTCGGTTGACAAATCCAACGTGCTTGAAGCGACCGCCCTGTGGCGCGAAATCGCAGAGAAGGTCGCTGCTGATTATCCAGAAGTGACTCTTGAGCACATGCTCGTTGATAATGCCGGTATGCAGCTTGTGCGCGCACCAAAGCAGTTCGATGTGATCGTCACTACCAATATGTTTGGCGATATTCTCTCCGATGTCTCGGCGATGCTCACAGGTTCGCTCGGCATGTTGCCTTCGGCATCGCTTGGGGCTGGCACGCAGGGTCTGTACGAGCCTGTGCATGGAAGCGCGCCTGACATTGCAGGCACAGGCGTTGTCAATCCCCTTGCGATGATTTTGTCCGCGGCGCTCATGCTGCGTTACAGCCTCAATGCGCCGGACGCCGCCACAGATGTCGAACAGGCTGTGGCACGGGCGCTCGATGCTGGCCACCGCACGCGGGATATCGCACTTGGCGCACCGGGCGAGACCGAAGTCGGTACGCAAGATATGCTTCAGGCCGTACTCGAACAACTCGCCGCATGAAATTCAATATCGCAATTGTCGGCGCTACAGGCGCCGTCGGAGAAGCGCTCATCGATATTCTCGCTGAGCGCGAGTTCCCTGTCGCCAAGCTTGATGTGCTCGCAAGTTCGCGTTCGGTCGGCGAATCTGTCACCTTTGGCAACGCCGACTTGGAAGTGGCATTGCTTGACGACTATGACTTCGCCGGTACGCATATGGCGTTCTTTTCGGCGGGTTCTGCCATCTCAGCCGAATTTGCACCCAAAGCGGCGGCTGCTGGCTGCCTTGTCATCGACAACACGTCAAAGTTTCGCTACGACGAGGACGTACCACTCATCGTCCCTGAAGTCAACGGCGATTTGCTCAAAGCGCCGATTCCGGGCCGCATCATCGCCAATCCGAATTGCTCGACGATTCAGATGGTGGTCGCGCTCGCGCCGCTGCACGCGGCAGCACGCATCACGCGCATCGTTGTTTCGACCTATCAATCAGTATCGGGAGCGGGACGCAAAGGCGTGACCGAGCTGGCCGCGCAGACGACGAGCCTGCTCGCTGGCACGCCCGTCGATGAAGAAGACGCGCCGTTCGTGCAGGCTGATCAGATTGCGTTCAATGTGGTGCCGCAGATCGACCGCTTTGATGAGGACGGCATGACTTTTGAAGAAGTCAAGATGATTCGCGAGACGCGCAAGATCCTGCGCGCACCTGATCTCCCGATCAATCCCACCTGCGTGCGCGTGCCTGTGTTCTACGGGCACTCGGAAGCCGTGACCATCGAAACCGAGCATCATCTTTGTGCGAACGAAGCACGAAGATTGCTTCGCGAGGCGCCCGGCGTTGAAGTCATTGACCGAGAAGAGCGCCAAGGCTATCCGACTGCGATACGCTGCGCGACCGGCACCGATGGCGTCTATGTGGGGCGTGTGCGTCAAGACCCATCATATGAGAACGGACTCAATCTCTGGGTGGTGTCGGATAATCTGCGCAAGGGCGCGGCGCTGAATTCGATTCAAATTGCAGAGCAACTGATCGCGCAGTGGACACGCCAATCGTCCGGCTGACCGTCGAATACGACGGCACTGCGTATTGCGGCGTGCAGCGTCAATCCCACGCGCCAAGCGTTCAAAGCGCGCTTGAACAAGCGCTCTCCAAGATCGCAGGCGCACCCGTTGAGATTGCGGTCGCAGGCCGTACTGATACAGGCGTTCATGCCAGCGCGCAAGTAGCGAGCTTCAAAGTGCCCGAAGCCGCTCGGAAAAGACCGCTTCGAACCTGGCGACTTGGCGGCAATCGATACTTGGCTGACGATATTTGCATCCTTGACGCAGCGCGTGCGAGCGATGACTTTCATGCGCGCTTCAGCGCGCTCAGCAGGCGCTACCTCTATCTCTTAAGCGAGCATGTGCCTGCTCGCGGCCTCAATGCCAGGCGTATGTGGCATGTAGGCCGATCACTCGATATAGAGGCCATGCAGCGTGCGCTGCAAGCGATTCTCGGCGAGCGCGACTTCTCGGCCTTCCGCTCGGCGAACTGCAATGCCCGCTCGCCCTACCGCAATGTCATGCGCACAGAAGTGTCGAGGCAAGGCTCTCTCATCGTGTGCGACATCACGGCCAACGCCTTTTTGCACCGCATGGTGCGCATGATCGTGGGCGTGCTCGTGCCTATTGGTGCAGGCCGCGCCCCTCAATCAAGCCTCGCCGATGCACTTGAGCGCGGCACGTTTGATGCCTCCTTGATGCCGACGGCGCCAGCGCACGGGCTGTACTTGTGCGGTGTGGACTATCCTGATTGGCGGGTCTTCCGTGCGCCGGGTCCGCTCTTAGGTGCGGGCGCCTCTGATACCATGCGCACGCCATGAGAACCCGAGTCAAGATATGTGGTATCAAGCGCGCGCAAGATGCGCTGTGCGCGGCGCACTCTGGCGCCGATGCCATCGGAGCCGTCTTCATTTCTGGCAGCGCGCGCGAGCTGCCGGTTGCAGACGTGCGCGAGGTGTTTGACGCAGTGCCGCCTTTTGTCTCTCGCATCGGTCTTTTTCGAGATGCCGAGGCGGCGCTCGTGCGCGAGATTGCGGCCTTGGGCAAGCTGTCCGCGCTGCAGTTTCACGGTCAAGAAACCGATGCGCAATGCGCCGCTTTCGGCCTGCCGTTCGTGAAGGTCATCAACGGCAATGATCGAGGGCAGATCGCGGGCATGAGCGAGCGCTATCCGTCGGCAACCGGCTTTTGCCTCGATTCGGTGGCGGGCGGTGAAGGCGGTACTGGCGAGACCTTCGATTGGGACGCATGGCCAGCGCAGTGCGACAAGCCGCTCATTCTGGCAGGTGGACTCGATGCGCAGAACGTCAGCGCTGCGATTGCCCGCCTCAAGCCGTGGGGCGTCGATGTCAGCACCGGCGTCGAGGATGGCGTCAAAGGCGAAAAGAGCAGTGAGAAGATTCGCCGCTTTGTCGATGCTGCGCGGCGCGCGGAGTTCAGCGCATGAACGAACCCTATGCTGAACCCGATGCGAGCGGCCATTTTGGTCCCTATGGCGGTCGCTTTGTCGCCGAGACGCTGACGAGCGCCCTTGACCAGCTTGCATCGCTCTATGCGCAAGCACGCCAGGACGAGCGCTTCCAATCGATACTTGCCGAGCACCTGAAGCACTTTTCAGGCCGCCCGACACCGCTCTATTTTGCTGAGCGCTTGAGCGATCATCTTGGCGTGCGCGTGCATTTGAAGCGCGAGGACTTGAATCACACGGGCGCACACAAGCTCAATAGTACGATCGGGCAGGCGCTGCTCGCACAGCGCGCCAAGAAGCGCCGCGTGATCGCCGAGACCGGCGCAGGTCAGCACGGCGTCGCCACCGCCACTGTGGCTGCGCGATTCGGTTTTGATTGCTGCGTGTACATGGGCAGCGAGGATATTGAGCGGCAACGCCTTAATGTCTATCGAATGCGATTGCTTGGCGCCGAGGTTGTGCCGGTGGACTCCGGCAGCCGGACGCTGAAGGATGCCATGACCGAAGCCTTGCGCGATTGGGTCACAAACGTTGACGACACCTACTACATTATCGGTTCGGCGGCCGGGCCGCATCCCTATCCGATGATAGTGCGTGATTTTCAGCGCGTCATCGGCGTTGAGGCAAGAGCGCAGTTCATGGAAGCGCACGAGCGCCTGCCGGAAGTGCTCGTCGCTTGCGTTGGCGGCGGCTCCAATGCGATCGGTCTCTTTCATCCCTTTATCGACGATGCGGCTGTGCGCATGGTAGGTGTCGAGGCAGGCGGCGAAGGCATTGAGACGGGCCGTCACTCGGCGACGCTTGTCGCTGGGCGAGAAGGCGTATTGCACGGCTCAAAATCGTATCTTTTGAGTAATGATGATGGTCAAGTCAGTCCGACGCATTCCATTTCGGCGGGGCTTGATTATCCGGGTGTAGGGCCTGAACATTCGCTGCTCAAAGATTTGGGGCGCGTCGAATACGCCTGCGTGGACGATGGCCAAGCGCTCGACGCTTTTCGGCTCACCAACCGGCTCGAAGGCATTATGCCTGCGCTAGAATCAAGCCACGCCATTGCTTGGGTTGTGGCGAACGCGCCAGAACTGCACGATTCGGATGTGCTCATCAATCTCTCGGGGCGAGGCGATAAAGATGTGGACACCGTCGCCAAGCATGACGGTGTGCGCATATAAAATGCTGAGCAAAGCGAAGTAGGCCCGATTGGCTATGAATAGAATTGACGCCCTGTTCGCTTCGCTGCGGGCGCGCAGTCGCAAGGCGTTCACTGCCTTCATTACAGCCGGAGATCCTAGCTTGCAAGTGACGCTTGGCGCTATGCACGCACTTGTCGAAGGCGGTGCGGATATTCTCGAACTTGGCATTCCCTTTTCGGACCCGGAATCCGATGGCGCGGATATTCAAGCGGCGAGCATGAGAGCACTTGCTGGCGAGTCGCCAACTAGGCTCGTTGATGTGCTCGCCATTGCGCGCGAATTTCGCAGCGTCAACCAAGAGACGCCTTTGCTGCTCATGGGCTACCTCAACTCTCTTCTGGCGATGGGCGTTCAATCGTTTGCGCATCATGCGCGGCAAAGCGGCGTTGACGGCGTGGTGCTCGTCAATCTGCCAATCGAGGAATTTGACCAGATGCGTCCAATCTTCGAGCGCGAGCAACTCAGCGTTGTATTTCTTGTCACGCCAACAACGAGCGCTCAGCGAGCAGCGAAGATTGCTGACACGGCGAGTGGATTTCTCTACTACGTCTCGCTGAAAGGTGTCACCGGCGCATCGCATCTCGACTTGAATGATCTTGCGAGACAGGCCGTGCGGCTGCGCAAGCTGACCGACATGCCTATTCAAATCGGCTTCGGTATTCGCACGCCTGAAGCTGCTGCGCACACAGCACCCTACGCGGATGGACTCATTGTTGGCAGCGCACTCGTGAAGCGCATGGCGGCACTTGCAGACACGCCGCAAAAAATCCCGGACGCAATGAGACAGATGGCGGGCGAATTTCGCGCCGCGATCGACCAAGCAGGCACGAGTTGAGCCAAGGGCGGAGTCTCTCCGAGTGGCTTGCGCTTCTCTCATCGAGAAGCCCTGAGTCCGTGTTTCGCTTACAGCTTGATCGAGTCGGGACTGTCTGGCAGCGCCTTCATATCGAGCCGCCTGCAGGCCGCGTCCTGTCCATCGCCGGCACCAACGGCAAAGGTTCCTGCGCACTGTTTTGTGAAGCGCTGCTACGTGCGAGCGGCTACAAGGTCGGCACGACGCTGTCGCCGCATCTATCGCGATTCAATGAACGCATCAGAGTCGATGGCTTAGAAGCGACAGACCAGATGATCTGCGAAGGCATGGCCGCGGTCGAAGCGGTGCGTGGCGATGTGCCGCTCTCCTATTTCGAGCACGCTATCCTTGCTGCGCTCGTCTGCTTCGATACTGGCGGGGTCGATACCTGGGTGCTCGAAGTGGGCCTTGGTGGACGCCTTGATGCCGTCAACATTGTCGATGCGGACTTGGCCATCATTTCTTCGATCGGCTTGGAGCACACCGCATGGCTTGGTGACACCCTTGATGCGATTGGTACTGAAAAGGCCGGGATATTGCGTGCCAAGCAACCACTTGTCTGCGGGAGTCCTGATATGCCGAACTCAGTGCTTGCGCGCGCTCACAGGCTTGCCTGCCCGCTGTACATGCCGGGCCGGGATTTCGGTTTCGAGCGAAGCGATGATGGGATTCACTTTTGCGGTGAAGTATCAGGCACGAACTGCAGGCTTGAATCCTCTGTGATGCCGCGTATTGCCCTTGAGAACGCCGCCGCTGCAACGATGGCGTGCGTGCGGCTTGTGCATCCTCAGGTCATTTCGAGCGAAGCGTTTCAATCCGCGTGTCGCGAAGCGTTCAACCCAGGTCGATTGGAGCAGTTCCATGCTGGTGGCATGGACATTGTCCTAGACCTCGCGCATAATCCATCCGCCGCGCACTTTTTACGCCGCCAGATCGATCATCAGATGACGTCTGCGCGAACACGCGCAATCTGTGGGTTTCTTGCCGATAAGGACGTTGAGGGCATCGTGCGCGAACTAAAAGACTGCATCGACCATTGGCTGTTTGTCGATACACCTGGGGCACGGGGGCGAGGCGCGCACGAGGTGGCGGTGCTCGCGAAGGCTGTGCTTGCAGACGCTCTCTATGAAACGCATCATTCGCTGGAAAGCGCCTTTCATGCTGTGAAAGGCGTATCATGCGCATCTGACAGGTTGTTAGTGTTTGGATCCTTTGCGACTGTGGGACAGGCGAGGAAACTTCTCAAAAACAGTCAACAATGACGGACAACTTTGAAGACGATACGCACGAAGAGCGTCGCCATCAGGTGATCGGTGCTGTATTTTTGGTCGGACTGGTGCTCATCATCATGCCTTTTGCGTTCGACAGCACGGCAAGCGGCACATCGCCCGTCGAGATGCGTGAACTGCCGAGCCGCGAAATGCAGCCGATGCCGGTTGAGGCTGGCTACACCCCGCCTCAAGTGGATGTCGAGTCAGAAGCAGAGGTTGCATCACTGGCTGAACCCTTGCTTGATGCGACCGACGATGCGGGCTTTCGTACCGACACTGGCACTCGCTTCGGCGAACCGAATTTCCTGCTAGCCAATGACCCGCGCGCGCAAGACTGGATGGCTTGGGGCGTGCAAGTGGGCAGTTTCGTCGATATTGACAATGCGCACGAAGTACGACGCCTGCTTCGCAATACTGGGCACCATGTTGCACTCGCCGAAGCCCTCGTCAAGGGAGAGCGCATCACGCGCGTTGCAGTCGGCCCGTTGCTTTCTCGCGAAGATGCGGTTCGTCTGCAAGAAACCTTTGCCAAGGAAAATGGATTGCCGGGCGTGCTGGTGAAGTTCGAGAACTGATCGAGCACCAGGCTGAAACACGACACGAGGCACGAGCGTTGTGGTTGATCTTGTTCTTGGCGCCATCATTCTGATTGGTGTGGTTCGCGGCCTCTTCAAAGGATTTCTCGGCGAATTCATGACGCTGTTCGGCTGGCTCGGATGCCTCGTGCTGGTGATCGCTTTGGCTGAGCCGGTCTCGCACATGCTGCCGGTGGAATCGCTCAGCTCGCGCGCTCGCTACCTAGTCAGTTTCGCAGGTCTATTATTGGTCGGCTTGCTTGCGTGGAGCGCCTTGCAAAAATATCTCTTGGCGCTTGTTCGTGATCGCGGACTCTCAACGCTTGACAGCTTGCTTGGTGGGGTCTTAGGTGGTGTCTTCGGGTGCGTGCTATGCCTGCTCGGGCTCATGGCGCTGCGTGCGGAAATGCCCGTCCTGCCTACCTGGATGCAAGAATCTGTGGTTGCTTCCAAGCTCCTGCAGTTCGAATCGATCTTGAGGCGTCTGATGTCAGACCTTTGGCAATTGGTTGCGTGAATCTCATGTGTGGCGTTGTCGGCATCGTTTCAAGCTCACCTGTCAATCAGGCACTCTATCAATCCCTGATTCTTTTGCAGCACAGAGGGCAGGATGCTGCCGGCATCGTCACGAGCGATGGTCACAAGATGTATCTGCGCAAGTCGAACGGCCTCGTGCGCGATGTCTTCTTGCAGCGGCATATGGATCATCTCGCTGGCAACATGGGTATCGCGCATGTGCGCTACCCCACAGCAGGCACCGCAAGTTCAGCCGAAGCGCAGCCAATGTATGTGAATTCGCCTTTTGGCATCGCGCTTGGACATAACGGCAACATCATCGACAGCGCAAAGCTTGCGAGGGAAATACGCGAACGTCAGCACAGGCATCTCAATACCGATTCTGATTCCGAAGTTCTCCTCAACGTGTTCGCAGCTGAACTCGCGGGCGTTCATGCAGGCGGACCGCTGAAGCCGAGCGAAGTGTTTCAAGCGGTATCGAATCTCCACCAGCGGTGCTTGGGCGGCTATGCGATGGTCGCGCTCATTCTTGGCGTCGGCGTACTCGGCATTCGCGACCCGCGCGGCATACGCCCGCTCGTACTCGGCAAGCGCGAGACGGCGGTCGGTGAGGATTGGATGCTCGCATCGGAATCGACTGCGCTCACGAATCTTGGCTTTCATCTCGTCAAAGACCTTGAACCAGGCGAGGCTGTGCTGCTGAAAAGTGACGGGCAGATTCATTCGCATGTGCCAAGCGAGCAACACGCGCTCACGCCGTGCATTTTCGAATACGTCTATCTTGCGCGTCCTGATTCGCTCATTGATGGCGTCTCTGTGTATCGCTCGCGTCTTGAAATGGGCGCACGCCTCGCGCGTCAAGTACGAGAGAAGTTTGCGACGGATGATGCGCGCATTGATGCCGTGATCCCCATTCCTGAATCGGGCTCGATTTCGGCGCGGGCGCTCGCCGAAGCCCTCGGCGTTCCCTGTCGCGATGCGATTGTGCGCAACCGCTATATCGGCCGCACCTTCATCATGCCCGAACAAAGCGAGCGCCAAACATCTGTCAGGCGTAAATTCAGCATCATCGGCGATGAGCTTGACGGTCGCAATGTGCTGCTTGTCGATGATTCGCTCGTTCGCGGTACAACCAGCTCGCAGATCATTCAACTAGTGCGCAACGCTGGTGCCAAGCGCGTCTATATGGCGCTCGCGGCGCCGCCGATTCGCTACCCCAACCTATACGGCATTGATATGCCGGCGCAGCACGAGTTTGTTGCGCACGGCAAGACGGAAACGCAAATCGCGCGCGCTGTCGGCGCTGATCAGGTCATCTATCAGCGGCTTGAGGATTTAATTGAGAGCGTGCGCAGCGCGGGCGGTCGCATGACTGAGTTCGATTGCTCGGTGTTCAATGGTCAATACGTCACCGGCGGCGTCAGCGCGGCAACCATTGGTCAACTTGCGCGCGAGCGCAGCAATACGGCGAAACGCAAATCTCAAGCCATCCAAGACCCAGATCTCGTGGAAATCCATAACCACGCATGAGTGATTCGCCCTGCATCGGCATCTGCAGTACCACCTATGGGGATTTTGTGTGCCGCGGCTGCAAGCGCTTCGCGCACGAGGTCACTGGCTGGAACCGGTATACCGCTGCCCAGCGCGAGATCATTTGGGAGCGGCTTTCCACGCTGCTGATGCAAAGCATTCAAGATCATCTTGTGGTCAAAAATCGCTTGGCTCCTTCGCTAGTTGATGCACACGAGATCCTTGCGGAACTCAAAGCTGAAGCCTCGCGCGATGCGCACCAGGATATAACGACGTGTTTGCAGCGCATGGGCCTCGCCTCGCAGATTTGGAAAGGGTCAATTGACAACTTGCCCGCGCTTGTTCTCGCTATTGAGAACGCCTTTCTCACGCGCAGTGAAGCCTCTTACGAACACAGCTTTTCAACGAATTTGGCATCAATGGTGCGGTATCGACAAGAGCATGGCTGATAAGTTTGAGTCTCTGCTCAAGCGCCTTGGCAGGCAAGCCGTCGCTCGGCGGCAATGACGGCATTTTGCAGGAGTGCCGCCCGCGTCATGGGGCCAACGCCGCCTGGTACGGGCGTAATCCAGCTCGCGCGCATCCGCGCCGCGTCGAATTCCACATCGCCGTAGAGCCGTCCGTCGTGGGCGCGAACGATGGTGATGTCGATGACGATCGCGCCCGGGCGCACCCAATCGCCCTTGATGAGCCCGCGCTTCCCGCTTGCTGAGACAAGCACCTCAGCGCCTTGCACGAGTTCTTGCAAGTTGGATGTGAACCTGTGGGCGATCGTCACCGTGCAGCCAGCGAGCAGCAGTTCGAGTGCCATCGGGCGCCCGACATGGTTCGAGGCGCCAATCACGAGTGCACGCTTGCCGAGCAGCGGCACGCCCGTGCTGTCGATGAGCTGCATCACGCCTTTCGGTGTGCAGCAGCGCAGCACCGGCCGACGGAGCGCGAGCATGCCAAGGTTGTATGGATGAAAGCCGTCAACATCCTTGTCGGCGCGAATCACTTCCAAGGCTTCAATTGGGTTGACGCCGCGCGGCAGTGGATTTTGCAGGAGGATGCCATCGACTGTCTCGTCGTTGTTGAGCTGCTGAATGAGACTATGCAGCTCGCCACGCGGCATGGCTGCTGGCAATTCGTGCAGGAGCGAATCAATACCCACTTCGGCGCAATCAGCGCGCTTCAGGCGCACATAGATCTGCGAAGCCGTGTCTTCGCCGACAATAATGACCGCGATTTTGGGTGCGCGGCCTGTTGCTTCCCGAAAGTCTGCGATGCGTCCTTTCAGTCCAACACGAATATCTTTGGCGATTCGTTTGCCGTCGATCAGCTGAGCGGTCATGGACATTTACTCGCGTGTGCGCCGCAAGCGATCCATTGACCATCAGCCATGAGTTGTTCGCTTGGGCTAAAGTCTAGTTTGTAGTGCATTTTTACATGTCCGTTGATCCAATAGCCAAGATACAGATAGCGCTTGCCACACAGTTTGGCAAGCACAGCCTGTGCCAGAATCGAATAAATGCCGAGGCTGCGTCCTTGTTGCTCCGGGTCGTAGAACGTGTAGACAGCGGATGCGGCATCATTGACTACATCGGTGACCGCAATGCTGAGCACGCACGATTGGTGATAAACGCACAGGAACAATGAGCGGCTCCAGCGGCTTAAGAGAAAGCTGCGAAACTGTGCACGGGAAGGCGGACACATATCGCTGCCGGGATGTCGAGTGACGACGTAGCGTTGATAGAGCTGGTACCAATCTTCGCGAAAGGCGGGCGGACGCACCTTGATGGTGAGATCCTGATTCTTGCTCCAGATGCGCCGATGCCGCCGCCTGGGTGCAAACTCGCGCACATTGAGGCGCACCGGTACGCAAGCGCTGCAATCAGGGCAATAGGGTTTGAAGAGATGATCGCCTGTGCGCCGAAAGCCTGCCCGCGTGAGTAGCATGGCCGTGTCCTCGCTTGGCTCGCGCGCTGGGTCGAGAAACAGATTGCGCGCCTTGCGTCCGGCGAGGTAAGAACACTCGCGGGCATCGGTGAGGCCAAATTTCATTTCCGTGACCGAAACTTTCATGTCCATCGCCATCTGTGGGTTCTTTGGTGATCCTTGAGGCGCGTAAGGTACGCTGTTCTTGACAATTCACAAGCACCGAGCGAAGCGAAGAAATCGGTGCGAAACTGGCAGTCGATCAAGCTACAGCCGAATGCTTGCAGGTGCTCGCACAGATGCACGAGTGCGCATTTGGAAGCGTCATTGCGGCGTGTGAAGAGGGATTCTCCAGAAAACACACCGCTGACTGCGACGCCGTAAAGCCCGCCGATCAGTTCGCCCTCACACCAGGTCTCGCAGGAGTGCGCAAAGCCTTGGCGATGCAATTCAAGGTAGGCGCGCTGCATATTCGGCGTGATCCATGTGGCGCGCGACCCCGTCCTTGGCTTGGCGCAGTTGCTGATGACCTCTTCAAATGCCTGGTTCATGGTCACTCGGTATTCGCCTCGGCGCAGACGTTTTTTGAGCGATTTCGACACATGCATCGCGTCAGGGAAAAGCACCGAGCGCGGCTCCGGCGACCACCAGAGCACCGCTTGTTCATCGTCATCGAACATGGGGAATAGGCCGCTTGCATAGGCGCTTAAGAGTCTTGAAGTCGAAAGCGTACCGCCAACGACGACGAGATCATCATCAGGCCAGAGGTCTGGATGAGGGAAGGGCTGATTCCAGCGAATCCAGCAGGGCGCTTTGAGTTCAGACATTCGAGTGAGTCATCTTGTTGCAAAGGGCCGTCACAGGTGCATTATAGGCGCGAGAAGCGAGGGCAAGGTCAATTGAGAATGTCTAAAATGCGATCATGCAAATGAGGATCCATCAGCCTTGAGCTTCCCATTCAAAGCGCCCGCAGCAAGATTTCGCGCACTCGAAGCCTATGCTATCGGCATCTGGGCGCTCGCGCTCTATGTTTCTGTGGCGCTCATCACCTGGAGTGCCGACGATCCTGTGGGATTGCAGGCGTTTTCGGGTGTGGAGGTGCGTAATCTCATGGGCGCGCTCGGCACCTTCATTGGAGATTCGCTACTGCTGGTGTTCGGGTTCGCTGTCTGGATCATTCCGATTGTGCTCGTGTATATCGGTGCGCACCTGATTCGGCGTGAATCTTCAAGCTACGATTGGTGGCGCATCTTGCGCATGGCGCTTGCATGGCTGATGCTGCTTGTTGCGGCAAGCGGCCTCGCTGAGCTTTCCCTGCTGCCAGACGGGGCGTTGCGTCTCGGTGCGGGTGGACTGCTCGGCAGTTTGATCTCCACGCAGGTCACGCTCATCGCAGGCGTCATGGGCACCGCACTTTTGCTGCTGGTGATTGCTGGCATCGCCTTGCAACTGGTGTTTAACTTCTCATGGCTGCATGTCTGCGGGGTGCTTGGGCGTGCTATTCAGCAAGGCGCTGAGTTTGCCTTCGAGCACGCTGTGCGCTATTGGCAAAAGCTTCGTGTCGAGATTGCGAAGAGTCTCACGCAGCCAGCTGCGGCAGCTTCCAAGAAACGAAAGCAGCCAGAAGTGCCAATAGAAGCACCGCGAGCGCGTCCTGGAAAACCACAGATCCGCAAAACCGAACCTTCGATTCCGGTGCCTGTGCAGGGCAGCTTGATTGAAGCTGACTCGCTCGAAGAGCTGCCGCCGCTCGATGCGCTCGATCAGATTCAGCCAGACGACGGCATTGACTACGACGATGAGTCCCTGCAAACCTTGTCTGCGCTGCTCGAATCCAAGCTGCGCGAGTTCAGTATCGAAGCCAAGGTCAAGAACGTCGTACAGGGGCCGGTGATCACCCGTTATGAACTCGAATTGGCGCCAGGCATCAAAAGCATCACGCTGCGCAACCTGCAGCGCGATCTCGCCCGCTCGCTTGCGGTGCAAAGCGTGCGCGTGGTCGATGTCATCGAAGGCAAAACCTACGTCGGCATTGAACTGCCAAATCAGAAGCGGGAGGTCATTCGCCTGCGCACGCTTCTGTCTTCAAAGGTCTTCAAGAAGCATAAATCGCCGCTGCTCATGGCACTTGGCAAGGATACCAAGGGCGAGACGCGGGTTGCCGATATCGCCGATATGCCGCATCTGCTGATGGCGGGCACGACTGGCTCGGGCAAGTCAGTGGCCATTAACGCCATGCTGCTGAGTATTCTCTACCGTGCGACACCGGCGCAAGTGCGGCTCATTCTGATCGATCCGAAAATGGTGGAGTTATCGGTCTATCAGAATATTCCACACCTGTTGACGCCAGTGATCACGGAAATGCCCGACACTGTGCGGGCGCTGCGCTGGTGTACTGGTGAGATGGACCGGCGCTATCAGCTTATGAACGCGCTCGGTGTGCGCTCGCTTGCCGCATTCAACGAGCGCATTCAGAAGCTCGATAAGGCGCAGCTCCGGGAAGCGGGCGCCGATGAGACGCAGACACCGCTGCCGAGCATCCTGCTTGTCATCGACGAGTTCGCCGACATGATGGCGGCGGTGCGCAAGCAGGTTGAAGAGCCGATTGCGCGTCTTTCGGCGAAGGCGCGCGCCGCTGGCATTCATTTGGTGCTTGCCACGCAGCGCCCATCGAAAGATGTCATTACCGGACTGATCAAAGCCAATGTCGCTACTCGCATTAGCTTTCAAGTGTCGCAAAAGGTCGATTCAATGGTGATTCTTGATCAGATTGGCGCCGAGCAGCTTTTGGGGCGCGGCGACATGCTATTTCGTTACCGCGGACAGAACGCCGAGCGACTGCACGGTGCGTTTGTCACCGACGATGAAGTGGCGCGTGTGGTGCGGGACTGGTGCCGGCGCGGCGAGCCGCAGTACCTCGCCGAAGTTACAGAGCCATACGAGGAAGCGCAAGGCGAAGCGGTCGAACCGGGAGAAGCCGCCGAAGGCGTAGATGAGCACTACGCCGCCGCTGTTGAACTCGTGCGCGAAACAAGACGCGCCTCGATTTCGCTGGTGCAACGGCAGTTTCGTATCGGCTACAACCGCGCCGCCAACATTATGGAAGCCATGGAGCGTGCCGGTATCGTCAGTCCTCCAGCCCACGACAACACACGCGAAGTCCTCGATGCGCCGCACGACGGCTAACAACTCACAAGGGCGCAGCGGTTGGATGCTTCGCTTCGCGTGTGCGGTGTCGGCCTGCTTGGCCTTGCTCTCGGCGGGCGTTGCGCAGGTGAATACCTCCGATCATTTGTCAAGCAAACTACTGGCTATGCAGTCCTTTTCTGCGAGCTTCAATCAGCGCGTGGAAAACGAATTCGGGGACGTGCTCGAAGAGTCCACAGGCGTTTTTCACTTCGATAGACCGCGAGCGCTGCTCTGGCAAACGTATGCGCCGTTCCCGGTGATCGTCTCGACGACCGATACGGATGTGCGTGTGTACGACCAGGACCTCGCTCAGGTGACTGAGATGAGCCTTGATGAAGTTCTTGCAAGCACACCTGCCAGCATCATCTTGGCGGCTGATGAGAACATGGGCGAAGCCTTTGATGTCAAAGAAATTTTCAGCCCCGGTCAGCGAGAATACAGATGGGAATATATCTTGACGCCGAAATTCGATGATGCCGAGTTCACGCGCATCCGTATGCTATTTGACGATGTGGCATTCACCGCACTTGAGATCGACGATGCCCTCAGCAATCACACCAGCATTTCTTTTCATGATCGCCGAATCAATGAGCCGCTCGCTGATGAGGTATTTGACGTCACCTATCCTGACGGCGTTGATTGGGTGCGGCAGTAAGCCGTACACTGCGCCCCCTTTGAATTGCGAACTCCACCGTGCTCGATCTTCGGTTTGTTAGACAGAATGCGGAGTTTGTTCGCGATGCCTTGACACGGCGTGGCGGCGAATTTGATCTCGCCCACTTCGCGCAGCTTGAACAGACACGCAAATCGCTGACCGAGCGTGCTGAATCGCTTCGACATCTACGCAATACGGCATCCAAACGCATCGGCGAAATGAAGCGTTTGGGCGCTGATGCCAGCGAGGCGATTGCGGAGGCGGAAGCCGCGAGAGGTGAACTCAGCGCGGCCAACGCTGCCCTTGAATCCTTTGAGAGCGAGTATCGAAACTATGTGCTCGGCTTGCCGAACCTTCCTGAAGACGATGTGCCGGATGGTGCTTCGGAGATTGATAATGTTGAGATTGGTAGAGTTGGCGCGCCGCCGAAGTTTGAATGGACACCGCGCGACCATATCGAGCTTGGTGCCAAGCTTGGTCTTGAATTCGAGCGCGCATCGCGGCTCTCTGGTAGCCGATTTGCACTTCTAAGAGGCGATCTTGCGCGCCTCAATCGGGCGCTCGCGAGTTTCATGCTCGATGTGCATGTGCATGAGCATGGCTATGAAGAAGTCAACGTGCCTGTACTCGTGCGCCGTGACACCCTTGTCGGCACTGGTCAATTGCCAAAGTTCGAACACGATCAGTTTCATGTGGCGGGCGATGAGGATATGTTCCTGATACCAACGAGCGAAGTGCCGTTGACGAGCTTGTATCGCGACGAGATACTTGATGCGGCGCGTCTGCCACTGAAGTTCGTTGCGCACTCCTTGTGCTTTCGGCGCGAGGCGGGCTCTTATGGCAAGGACACGCGCGGCATGATTCGCATGCATCAGTTCGAGAAAGTCGAACTCGTGCAAATCGTCGCGCCGCAGGATTCATCCGAAGTGCTCGAAACCCTCACGAGACACGCTGAGATCATACTTGAGCGACTAGAGCTGCCCTATCGAAGAATGGCGCTGTGCGCCGCCGACCTTGGATTCTCAGCCGCTCGCACATTTGATTTGGAAGTGTGGCTGCCATCGCAGAAGCGCTACCGCGAGATTTCGTCGTGCAGTCATTGCCGCGATTTTCAGGCAAGGCGAATGGGCTGCCGAATGCGGATTGAATCTGGCGCAAAAGGCATGATCGACTTTCCGCACACGCTCAATGGCTCAGGTGTGGCGATCGGTCGCTGCCTGATTGCTGTCATGGAGAATTTCCAGGATGCAGATGGCAATATCGTCATCCCAGACGCCTTGCGGCCTTACATGGGCGGCGCTGAAAAACTCTTTGCGAAGTCTGCTACCAAGCAATAACACCATCACTTTCGGCGACGAGCGAGACGAGTTTCGGGTAGCCAATTTCATCAAGAACGAGCAGTGTCGCTTCACTCGTAGAAGGATTCATATCTATAATTTCTTGGCTTAATCTTAGACTGGTTTCCAGCTCCATCAGCACGACCTTGTCGTGGGATGACACTGAGCGAGCGGGCGGCACGCGACTTGTCACAAGGTGCAGACGCATCAGACCACGAAGATGTGTTGATGAGCACCAAGCATGTGCATTGCTTGCTCGATTGAGAGCGCCTCAATGTGCGCTTGCGGTGCTGGTGTGCAAGTGAAGATGCGGGCAAACTCATCTGGCGAGCCCGACTCGAACAGCTTGTCGAAATGAGGCGGATGCAAGAATTCCGCGCCATCACCTTCAAACATTACGCTGACATCCATATCGAACGCGGCGCACACAAGCGCAGCATCGATGGCTTCGCGGGCGTACAAGCGCCTGTCAAGGCCGGAGCGCACAATGACCAATAGGTTTCTTCTCTTCATGCGCGAAACGTCACTGTTTGGTCGGCTTGCAACAAGCAATCCGTGAACTGACCGAGACCGACAATTGCAATGCCGTCGCGAACGGTGCCATTGATTACAGCGATGCCTCGTCGCTCAGCTGCGCTCACGCACGCAGCGAACTCAAAACCCTGCTCGCCCGCAAACTCAATCCAATTGTCGATCAGCGCGCCCGTGCGGAAGTTGGGATCAGCAATACGCACCGCATCATGGTACAGGAACGCACGGTAAATGCGATGCCCTGCCGCAACAGCGGCGCGCGCAAACTCGTAAGCCCGCTCAAGCGACTGGTCGCGCTGCGGGTCGCCTTCAATCACAATGGCGAAGTTCAAGGGCTTGGGCGTTGATGGTAGTTTGCTCGAATGAACATTCTAATCTCGCAAGCCGCCAAGATGTATGCCATGTTTAAGCTTAGTGCGAGCTGTTGATAGGGTGAAATCGCTAGCGACCCTCCGCTAGAGTGCCAAGCGTCGGGCCGATTTCTCGATGTAGGACAAGATCAGCGAGATCATCAAGCGGCGTTACTTCGCGATTTAGGATGACGAGGCGCGCGTCAAATCGCTTGGCAAGCTCAGGCAAGCCCGCTGCTGGATAGACGACAAGCGAGGAGCCAACCACGATAAGCAGATCGCACGCTTGTATCTCGACGTGTGCGCGCCGCATCTCGGCTTCTGGCATGGCTTGGCCGAAGGAGATGGTGGCCGACTTGATGAGGCCGCCGCACTGAATACACGGGGCGATCTCTTGATGCGCTTGCCACTGCGCTCCTAGTTCATCGAGCTCGTAGCGTTTGCCGCACGTCAGGCACGAGGCGTAGCTCGCATTGCCGTGTAACTCGATCACCTTGTCTTCTGGCACGCCTGATGCTTGATGCAGGTTGTCAACATTCTGCGTGATCACGACGCTCACCTTGCCGCTATCGATCAAGCGCGCGATGGCGAAGTGCCCGATGTTCGGTTCGGCGGCATTGAGTTGATCACCGCCGTCAAATCGTCTTCGCCACGACTCGCGGCGCGCGTCAATCGAATTGACAAAATCAGCAAACTCGATGGGCTTCATCTTCGACCAAATACCGCCAGGGCTACGAAAATCCGGAATGCCGGATTCGGTGCTGATGCCTGCGCCGGTGAAGAATACAACGCGGGTGGAAGTGTCAATGAGCCTCGCCAGTTCGCGCAGGTCGGTGTCTGCTTCGGTCATAATGCTTGCAGATGAAGCTTGCAAGCATTGTAAGGGTAGAACCGCACCGTTCGGGAGGCTTTCATGGTTAGGTTGTATGATCGCGTGATATTGCCGCGCCTGCTCAACTGCGCGATGTCGCAAACACACATGTCAAAGGTTCGTGCCCACATCGTGCCAGAGGTGGCAGGCGATATTGTCGAGATTGGCTTTGGCTCTGGGCTGAATCTGAGCCATCTTGGGCAGCAGGTTCGCTCGGTGACTGCGGTTGATCCGTCTGAAGGTCTGCACAAGCTCGCAGCGCCGCGCATCAAAGCGAGCCACGCGCAGGTGATTCACATGCAAACCAGCGCAGAAGCGCTACCGTGCGAATCGAGCAGCTTCGATGCGGCACTCTGTACATGGAGCCTGTGTACCATCCCTGATCCGAGCTCGGCACTTACAGAACTGCGCAGGGTGTTGAAGCCAAGAGGGATATTTGCCTTCATCGAGCACGGCGCATCGCCGGATGCGGGCGTTCGGCGCTGGCAAGATCGAATCAATCCCTTGTGGAACAAAATCGCAGGCGGCTGCAATTTGAATCGCATGCCCGACGCCATGATTCGTGAATCGGGCTTCAAGATCAAGCGCATGGATGCCGACTATATTCCCGGCCCCAAGATCGCAACCTATACCTTTCGCGGCATCGCGCAGAAGGCTTAAGCGCCTCGCTGAGCTTTGTCGGCCTCGGCGCGCATCCCAACAAAGCTGAATTCAAGCAGGCAAACGCCAGCAATTGGAGCGACCTGAGTGTTGTTGTCAGCGTTGCCAACTCCTAGGCACTGGGCAATCCCAAATTGCGGAAGGCCGAGCGAGCGCTGTGTGGCCTACCTCACATGAGCGAATGGTCAAGTTTCCTTCATCGCGCGGCCAAGTGAGCTGGTGAGCGGCTGTACTAGGTAGTCAAGAAACGTGCGCTCGCCTGCGAGGATGGTCACTTCGACTGGCACGCCGGGCTTGAAGCCGCCTTCGTGTCCTTCGAATTTCCCGAGCTCGTCAGGGTCAAGCCCAATACGGCTCGAATAGAAGAGGAAGCCTGAATTTTGCTCCTCGAACGCATCGGCGGATACCCATTCGACGGTGCCATTGATTTCGGGGACATTGCGCGCACTGAGACCGCTCAAGCGAATGCGTACCGGCAGGCCGACATCGACACTATCGCGATCAAGCGAGTTGACGCGGGCTTCAACGACAAGGCGGTCGTTCTCCGGTACTAATTGCAGCACTTCAGCGCGCGGTTCAATCACAGCTTGCGGGCTGTGTATGGCGAGGCCGAGCACAATGCCGTCGTCAGGTGCACGGATATCGGTGCGATCAAGTATGTCGCGCACTGTAGCGAGTTGCTCACGTACATCCGAGAGCACTGATTGCGCTTCGATAAGCTCAGTGTTGATGCTCTTCTGCGCTTCTGAATCGAGCTGACTGATCTCGAATTCCGTTTCGCTCTTCTTTTCTTTGAGCGCGCCAATATCCGATAGAAGCTGACCGATTTCGCCTTGAATCTGTGATTTTCGATTCTGCAGTTCATAGACTTCCGAGATTGAAGCAAGCTGCTGCGCTTGCAATGCTTCTGTTTGCTCAAGCTGCCGGCTCGTGACCTCAAGGCGCTCTTCGCTCGCCTGTAGCTGCTGTTCCTTGCCTTCGACTTGATTCTCGATTTGCAACACGCGTTGACGCAGGATGTTGGCTTGACCGCGCAGCTCTTCCTTGCGGCTTGCAAAGAGTGCTGTCTGATCGTCGATGGTCTTTTGTAGCTGTTCGTTGGGTGCGTAGTCCAAAAGGCGCTGCGACCAGTTGACTTCGTCGAGGTTGCGCTGCTCGGAAATGAGCCGATCCACAGTGGATTGAGCGGTGAAGAAGCGGCCTGTGAACAAGTCAAGGTCTGCTTGTGATTTGGTCTTTTCAAGCTCAATGAGCACTTGGCCAGCATTGACCGCATCACCATCACGTACATGAATATGCTTGACGATGCCACCTTCGAGATGCTGCACAGATTTGCGATTGCCTTCCACAACGACGCGGCCTGACGCAATCGCGCCCTCGGCAAGTGTTTGCAGGGATGCGAACAAGAAGAGTCCGAGAAAACCGAACGCAAAGGCGAGTACACCGACCAAAATCCATGGATCGCGCAACGCGCGCTTCATTTCCGGCGGCGGCGTGGTGGTGTCAGCCTGCATCGCTTTGGCGAGGTCAATTTGCATGGCTTACGCTGCTTGGTCGTTCTTGAGCATCTCGGCCGTCGGCCCGGCGCGCACGCCGCTGCGTCCGCCAAGAACAACCATGAATTGCGTGGATTGCAGCAGCATGGTGTTGTGACTAATGAGAATGACGGTTGTGTTGGTGCCTTTCAGCGCATTGAGTGTCGTGCGCAGGCGTCCGAAGCCTTGCACATCGAAGCCGGTGTCAGGCTCGTCGAGTACGAGCAGGGCAGGATTGCCGTAAAGCGCGCGGGCGAGCGAAATCGCCTTCTGCTGGGCACCTGAAAGGTTCCGTCCGTAGGGCTGGAGCTTGCTGTCGAAGGCATTTGGCAGGTGCAGAATGATTTCCTCGACACCTGCCCGGCGTGCGGCTTCGACAACCTCGTCATGGTCTGCGTCTTCGCGAAAGCGTGCGATATTGTCGGCTACAGTGCCTTCAAACAGTTCGCTTTCCTGCGGCAAATAGCCGACGTAGCGTCCGCGGTCCTCGCTCGGCCATTGATGCACATCCACGCCGCCGAGTCGCACCTTGCCTTCCATCGGTTTCCAGCTACCGGTAATCACGCGACCAAGCGTGGATTTTCCGGATGCATTAGGGCCGACGATACCAAGTAGGGTGCCACCTGGAATGGTCATGTTGAGATTCTTGAGCAGCGCATCTTCAGCACCCGGCGGCGCTACGGACAAGTTCTCGACAATCAAGTTGCTGTTCGATATGTCGATCGGCTTGGCGCTGCGGGTGAAATCGATACCTACCAAGGCTTGCTTGAGTCGCTGCCACGCCGTGCGTGATGCAATGAAGTTGCGCCAAGCGGCGATCGCTTGATCAAGCGGCGCGAGCGCTCGTCCCATGATGATCGATGCGGCGATCATAATGCCCGGCGTGACGGCAGGTGGATTCTGCAGAACAAGATAGGCGCCAGCGCCTAGGATCGTTGATTGCAGGCCGAGCCGCACGGCCTTGGATACACCTGACATGGTGCCGATGAGATCGCTTGCGCGCCCTTGCCAGCCTGTGGCAGCTTCGTGGCTTTGCTGCCAGCGCTTAGTGAGCGATTCCCCCATGCCCATCGACTGCACTGATGATTGGTTTTTGAGCACCATGCCCGTCATTCTTGAAGCGATATTGCGAAATGGCATGGCGCGCTGCATGGGCGGCTGTGAAACACGATTGACAGTGAGTGCCATGCAGAACATGAAGATGGCGCCGATAAGCGCGATCGACCCCAAGAGGGGGTGCATGATGAAGATGACGAGGATATAGATTGGGCTCCACGGCGCATCGAAGAATGCAAAGAGCGCAGGGGAGGTGAGCATCCCGCGCACAGAGTTCATGTCATTGAGCAGTTGACTAGAGCCTTTCGGGTCTTTCGGGCCGGTCGCACGCGAAAGGGAATTGAAGAGGTCTGGCGTGAGCTCCTTGTCCACGGCCTGCGCGACCCTGATCATGCTGCGTGATCTCGCCACTTCCAAGAGCGCGAGCACTGCAAAGAGTCCGGCGACGAGCAGGCTCAACGCGATCAGCGTGTCCATGGAGCGCGAGCTCAGCACGCGGTCATAGAGCTGAAGCATGTACATGGGCGCGGTCAGCATCAGCAGGTTAGTGCCAATACTCAGCACGAAAACGCCAACGAACGTCTTGCGAAGGCGCTCTAGCGCACGGCCCAAGGGCGAGTTGGCTGCGAGCGGCACCTCGCTATTGTCAGATATCTTGGCGATCAAGCCCCAAAAGAAGCGGCTCAGGCGTTGCCAAGGAGATTTTGGTTCAGGCGATGGCAGCGCGACTTGACCAAGTGCATGAG
Organism: Pseudomonadales bacterium; assembly: GCA_028283025.1. Taxonomy (GTDB): domain Bacteria; phylum Pseudomonadota; class Gammaproteobacteria; order Pseudomonadales; family Azotimanducaceae; genus Azotimanducus. Next base: position 25,813 of record JAPYNO010000087.1, read on the forward strand.
CTTCTGGCTGCGCCAAACGACTACTCCAGTCTTATACGTGTGAAATGAGAGGTTAGTCGCCGTTGCCGATGCTGACTTGCGGAATATCCTCTTGTGATTGTGGGTCTTGCGCGCCCCGCTTGAGCACACCGCGCTTCTCCAAGCTATCCACCGCTTGCTGGAAAATCTGTAAGGTGCGCAAGAAGCCTTCGATTGGCATGATCAGGCACTGATCATTGACAACTTCTGGTGGCGTGTTGTCGTCGTCGCCAAGGCGCGGCTTGTTGGTGCCGAGCAGGAGTCGGACGATGCCGCCAGTGACTTGAACTTGGGTGACATTATCGGCGAACAGCATTTCAACTGAATCTGGCATGAAGTGATCCTTGGTGGTGCCCCGAAGGGGGACATGAAGTGGTGAAGGCGTAGATTCTCTCACAGATTGCGGGGGATACAGCTTGCAATATCCCGTCAAGCCCCTTCTTTGGGGGCGGATTGCCCGATTGCAAGGTCACCCTCCTTTGTTCGTGGATGCGAAGAGCCTTTGTTTCTGCCGATTCCAGTCACGTTCCTTGGTCGCTTCGCGCTTGTCGTGACGCTTCTTGCCGCGGGCGAGCGCGACCTCGCACTTGACACGACCGCGCCGCCAGTAGAGTGAGAGCGCGATACAGGTGGCGCCGCGGCGTGAGGTGTGCACATGAAGCTTGGATATTTCCTGGGCGTGCAGCAGCAGCTTGCGGGTACGGCTCGGGTCAGCGTGCTCGTGCGCGGCCACTGTTGGTAGTGGCGTGATGTTCGCGCCCATGAGCCAAGCTTCGCCCTCACGCACGCGCACATACGAATCGCTCAAGTCAGCGCTGCCAAGGCGAAGGCTTTTCACTTCCCAGCCGAGCAGGCAAAGGCCCGCTTCAAAGCGTTCCAAAAGTTCATAATCAAAATGCGCACGGCGGTTGCGCGCGATTGAATTTGATGATGCCTGTTGTTTTTTCTTGGTAGACATTGGCGAGCCTCTGCCGCATAGTTTGCCAGTCGCGTAGGATGTATGGGAAGCTGCAAGCAGAGCTTGCCATGCGGCACATGGATGTGCCGCCGACATCTTTGCAGGAACAAAGATGCACGGCGCAGCCGCCCGCAGGGGTGGATGCATGGACGCGCCCACTGACTTCAGTGCCGTAAGGCATTGAAGTCGCGAGCAAATCAGAATCACAATTCTGTTTTGCGAGTCTGAGCAAGCGCAAGGATAAACTTGCTCAGTACAGACTTGAAAAGTCTTGAGGCATGGCCGAGGCGCAAGAAATCGAATTTGAAATCGCGTTCGTTGGAAAAGCAAAAAGCTTTCTGCGTCGCTTGAAAGCGCCCGCTGGCGCGAGCATCAAAGATGCGCTTACGATTGCCTGCGAAGCCGACAACGATTTGCTAGGCGATGCGGGGGCACATGTAGATGTGGCGATTTACGGTGAGCGCGCACATGACTTGTCGCGTCCGTTGCGGCCTGGCGAGCGCCTTGAAATTCTGCGGCCATTGGTGATGTCGCCAGCCGATGCTCGGCGAGTGCGTGCGATGAAGCCTTAGGTATGGTCTTGTCTGATTGAATTATGCTGTGGGCGCCCCGAATTCGGGGTTGCCCACAGGCGGTGGTAGGACCGGGAAGGTCTCGTCCGTGAAGGGACGTTGTATCAGTAAGGTCGCCACCGCCTTTCCAATCGTCCTGCATAGGTAGGCGGACTGTGAGGCCCGAAGACAAGAAGAGGAGAAGGAAAGCATGGAACATGATACCCCGGAAGAGGCGCACATCGGCATCGACGTGTCGAAGGGCTGGCTGGACGCGCACTGCCGTCCGGCCGGTCGCGGCGGTTCGAGAACAGCCGGAAGGGCTAAGCAAGTCCATCCTTGGACTTGCTCAGACTCGCATAGCTTCAATTGCGATTGAAGCTATGCTGACGAATTCAATGCCTTACGGTATTGAATTCAGTGGGTGCGTCCATGCACCCACCCCTGCGGGCGGCTGCGCCGTGCATCTTTGCTCCTGCAAAGATGTCGGCGGCACATCCATGTGCCACTATCGAAACTCTGTTATTCAGAGTTTCCCTAAACGGGGAGCGCAATGAGCAACCTGTCCGAAAATTGGAGAGCATTTCATCCTTGACATCCTGATTCAAACCGATATGATGCCTAAGC